>DVKV01000060.1 GCA_018715835.1 Candidatus Faecousia intestinavium
CAGGGTAACTACCAGCCCTCGGAAAATCCCCAATAACGCACAATGCCCTGCCGCGAAAAGCGGCAGGGCACATTTTTATTTCTTTTCCCACACGGTCACGGCAATCAGGAAAGGCGCCGCCAGGAAAAAGGGGTAGGCGTACCGGAACTCGGCATATACCGGTGTGCCGATCCACAGCCCCGCCGCCAGAACGATCAAGGGAATGCCCAGCACCAGTTCCTTCCGTTTTTTCAGGGCGTTGACCAGGGTGCAGCTGACAATGGCCCACACCTGCAGACCGATGCTGGTAAAGGGCTGCAGAATTTCCAGTTTTTCCACATACCGGAACAGTGCCGCGTAAAGGCTGGCAACGGGATTTCTGCCGTAGCTGGCCACCAGGCCATAGACGTTTTCATGGATGCCCTGGGTGTAAATCCAGAAGAAATACCCGCCATTCCAATAGCCCTTGGTCTCGTCAATCCATGCCTTCAGGTAGTCCGCCGGATATGTCAGCCCAAGCTGGAGATACAGCTTCCCATACTCCCACAGGTGATTCAGGAAGTATTCCTGATTGCCATACTGGAAAGCCTCATACTTGATGGGATCCACCGTGAGAGGATCATACACCTGGGCCACCCGATCCAGAATCAGGATCTGGCCCAGCAGGTCCGTCTGCTCCGGCGTCAGCGTCCGCCCCTGGGTAATCACCCGGGCGATCTGCTGCAGAGGGATGGACAGCACCTCCACAAAATGGGTCTGTCCGATTCCCAACAGGGTCAGGAAGGGGTACATCAAAAACCAGCAAGCCACCAGCACCCCCAGCATCACCTTCAGAAGCCTGGGCTGGGATTTTCTCAGCAGCAGAGCCAGCACCAAGAAGGTAACCCCAAAAGCCAGCAGGCCGTTGGTGCGCCACAGGGACATTCCCGCCGCTCCCAGAATCAGAGGGCCATAATTTTTTGTTCCCACGGATTTCAGGATTCGGTACAGTGCAGTAATGAACAGCAGCACCGCCCCGGCAAAGGGAATATCCTTCCATAAGGTGACGCTGTAGGCAATGTTGTAGGGCTGGACAGCAAACAGCAGAAAAACTGCCATCAGCGCCCACCTGGGCAGGCCGATTTCATACATTGTCTTCACGGCGTAACCAAAACAGGCCGCCAGGAACAGAATCTGAGCGCAGTGGAACAGCGCCACGGCGGCGTTGATGTCTCCAAAGATCAGCAGCCCCAGTTCCACAAACACCTTCACCGTCATGGTGTGCCAGAAGGGCATCATATTGTTGTAGGCCTCATCCCCCAGCAGCTGCTGCAGGGTGGTCAGGGAATCGGTGGTCAGCACCCCGGGATACCGGGCAAAAAACAAATAGGCCAGATCGACGGCAGCCACAGCCAGAAACATCCCCCAGAACACCCTTCCCGGGTGCTCCCGCCGGGAGATCCGGGTCTGCCGGGGAATCCGGGTGTCCATCCACAGCACAATGGGGTAGCCAACACACACGCCGCCCGCCAGGCACAGCACCCAGTCCAGCAGATTTTCCAGCACGCTCAGAGGCTCAAACAGTTCATAGTTTCCCAGAACCACCGCCAGGGAAAACAGGGCAGAAAACCCAAGCAGCCACTTTTTGTGACCCTGGGGACATTCCCGGGGATTGCGGAACTGCTCCCACATGCACAGCATCCCCGCCAGACCGCAGAGCAGATAAACACTGTAATAGGTATCGGTCGCGGACAGCGGCGACAGGGCCGTCAGCCAGGCAAATGCCAGCAGGAAGGATATAATCAGCTTCCCTTTTGCCCCCAATTTCCAAGTCATCTTCCATCCTCCCAAGAGGTTTTTTATTTTTGCTTATATTATAACGAAAAGTACTTTCCAACGCAAGAAAAAAGAGTCAAGCTTACGCTTGACTCTTCTTATCGTGTCGTCATTGCCTATCTCCCCGGAGGTATCAAGAGGGGGATCCAGAAAAACGCAGACTACTTTTCCATATTGGATTGCAGCGCAGCAATAACCAGTTCCTGCTTCTCCGCCGGCTCGTTCACTGGCGCCGGTTCCGGCGAAAAGGCGGTTACCGTCAGGAGAAACGGCAGCGTCAGGAAAAACGGATATGCATAGCGAAAATCCGAATACACCGGCGTTCCCAGCCAAAGACCAATCAGCAGAACCAGCACCGGAACACCAAGCAGCGCCTCCCGGCGTTTTTTCAGGACGTTGATCAGGGTGCAGGCAATCAGCCCCCAGGCCTGCAAGCCGATTGCAACAAGCGGTTGAAAGAGAACGTTATCATCGAAGCAGGCGAACCACCAGTCAAACCCCCGGGAGATCAGATTGTCTCCATACATTTCGGTAATTCCGAAGTCATTTTCCCGAACTCCACCCGGATAAATCGAGTACCGATAGCCTGCATTCCAATATCCCTTCGTCTGGTCAATCCAGGCTTTAAGATAAGCCCCCGGGTAACGCATTCCCAACCGCAGATACAGGCTGACGTATTTTCCCATATTCTCCTCAATCGCCTGGCGATTCTCCGAACGAAAGGCGGAAAACTTGATCGGATCAGCCAGCCACGGTTCATACAGGTCTGGGATCTGGTCCACATAGAAGACCTCGTCCAGTGTTGCTTTCTCTTCTTCACTCAAGGAATAACCGTCAGCCACCACCCGTGCCAACTGCTGAAACGGAACCGCCAGGGCCTCCACAAAATCTGTTTTTTGGACTCCCAGTGCATCCAGGAACGGATTGATCAGCACCCAGGAAAATACCAGGATCGACAGCAGAATCCCCAGAAGCTTTTTATATCTCCGGCGAAAAACAAGAGCCAGCGTGAGCACGGTAGCTGCGAAAGCATACCATCCATTGGTTCGCAGCAGGGCGAAGCCCAGGATTCCCACCACCAGCGGAATATACTCCCAGCTTTTGCCTGCGCTCTTTCCGTTCAGCAACCGGTACAGGGATGTGACAAACAGCAGTACGCAGACAGAAAACGGAACATCTTTCCATAGGGTAACGCTGTAGCATATGTTATAGGGCATGGCTGCATAAAGGAAGAACACCCCTGCCAAAACCAATCCGGGAGTCCGGTTCTGATACAGTGTTACCAGAGTATAGGAAAAGCAGGCAGCCATCAGCAGAATCTGCATACAATGCGTCAGTGCAATGCCAGCATTGATATCTGAAAACAGGAACAGACCCAGGCGGATCCACGCCCCCACACTCACCGTATGCCAGAAAGGCATGATAT
>DVKV01000061.1 GCA_018715835.1 Candidatus Faecousia intestinavium
GGTACCGCCCAGATTTGAACTGGGGAATGAGAGTTTTGCAGACTCTTGCCTTACCACTTGGCCACGGTACCGTATGAAATAAGGAACGCAAACGCGTTCCTTATCTGTTTGGAGCGGGTGACGAGGCTCGAACTCGCTACCTCCACCTTGGCAAGGTGGCGCTCTACCAGATGAGCTACACCCGCATCTGGTGCCTCCGGTCGGAATCGAACCAACGACACGCGGATTTTCAGTCCGCTGCTCTACCTACTGAGCTACAGAGGCATAGGAGCAGGAAATCCTGCTCGCATGCACCAAGATGCATTATAAATGGCGACCCGGAACGGACTCGAACCGTCGACCTCCAGCGTGACAGGCTGGCGTGCTAACCGACTGCACCACCGGGCCAAATAAATGGTGGGAACAACAGGGCTCGAACCTGTGACCCTCTGCTTGTAAGGCAGATGCTCTCCCAGCTGAGCTATGCTCCCGAAGTCGCGTCGCTCAAGCGGGGTTTCCCTCAGCGACGTGGTTCATTATACACGGAATAGTCCTGTTTGTCAAGCATTTTTTTCGCTTTTTTCTCAGGAACCTCGACCAGGGATTTTCCCGGTCTTTCCCACCATTTTGACCGTAAATCAGATCTTTTTCAGGAGATTTTCAATGTCCTCCGGTGTGAAGGTATACACCTTGTCGCAGAACTGGCACTCCACCGGGAAGTTCTTTCCCTCCTGCTGGATTTCCGTCAGCTCCTGTCTTCCCAGGCTGATCAGGGCGCTCTCCACCCGCTCCCGGGAGCAGTAGCATTTGTAGGACACCTCTGTGGTCTCCAGGAACACCACGCCCAGATCTCCGCAGACCTGACCCAGAATGTCCTCCGGCGTCAGTCCCGCCTCCAGCATGGCCGTAACCGCCCCTGCCTTCTGGATGCCGGCCTCCAGCTTGTCAATTACATCATCGGGCGCTTCCGGCAGCAGCTGCACCAGATAGCCTCCCGCCACCTTCACGCTCTGATCCCGGTCCACCAGCACCCCCAGCGCACAGGCGGTGGGAATCTGTTCGCTCTGGGCAAAGTAAGCGGTGATGTCATCGGCAATTTCTCCGGACACCAGCTGGATGGAGCCGACGTAAGGTTCCTTCATCTGCAGGTCCCGGATCACCGTCAAGGTTCCCTCGGTGCCCACGGTGGCGCCTACATCCAGCTTCCCCGGGTATTTTTCCACCAGAGGCACCTTGGCCTCGGTGACGCAGCCCCGGACATTGCCCTGGGGGTCCGACACCACCGTGATGGTGCCGATGGGACCGCCGCCCCGGATTTGCAGGGTCATGGAGCCGTCTTCCACCTTCTGCATATTGCCCATCATGGACGCCGCCGTCAGCGCCCGGCCAAAGGCTGCCGTAGCGTTGGGAGTGGTTCCCTGAATCTGTGCTCCCCGGCGAACCAACTCCGTGGAGCGGATGGCCACCACCTTGACAAATCCGTCCATGGTCATTCCCCGTACCAAATAATCGTTCATATGCTTTTGCGGCGCATGCCGCATCCTCCTGATCTGTATTTTGGGACTATTGTATACCCGGTTTGGTGAATTGGCAACTATTTCTTTCCCGAAAACGGCTTCACCCGGCCCTTCCGGGCCTGGAAATACATCCGCTGCTCCCCCGGTCCCGGCGGGGCGAAGGTCCGGTCCCCGTAAACCCGGATGCCGGTAAATCCGGCCCGCTTTAGGAAATCGGTCAGCTGCTCCTGGCTGTAGGCATATTCCCGGTGTTCTTCGAAGGATCGCTGCCACAGCTCCCCCCGACGCTGGAACAAATCCATGCCGTAGGAACAGATGTTGCTTGTTTCATCAAACTCTCCCCGCCAGACGCAGTAAACGTCCTCGTCCTCGTCCAGAAATACCTGGCCGTCCATGGCCCGGAGTTTTTGGGGCGTATTCACGTCGAAGATAAAAATGCCGCCGGGATTCAGTGCCCGATAGACCCGGGTAATAGCCCGGGCGCAGTCCGCCGGGTCGGTGATGTAATCCAGGCTGTCCAGGGCGCACACCGCCAGATCCACCCCCCGGGGCAAAGTGAGTTCCCGCAGATTCTGGCACACGAATCTGGGCATTCGGGGCAGGCTCTGGGCCTTCTGGGCCGCCACCGTCAGCATTTCCTCGGACAGGTCTACTCCTGTCACATCCAGCCCCTGCCGTGCCAGCAGCACCGTCACAGAGCCGGTTCCGCAGGCCAGATCCACCGCAGTCCGGGGGCTCAATCCCTCCCGCTCCAGAATCAGCCGGTAAAAGTCCACCACGGCTTCATAGTCCACATCATTGGTCAGGCGGTCATAGCTCACCGCCAGGGCTTCATAGGCTCCCAAAGGAATTCTCCTTTCTGATACAAAAGCATCCCGGCCGGGTTCCGGCCGGGATGTAATCGATTGTCCGCTCAGCGCTTGAAGATGCTGAAAATCTCGTCGATGTCGCTCATGTCCGCAGGCTTGGTGGGCTGCTTGGAAGCGGCCACCGGAGTATCGATGTCCTCGGGGACAAAGCTGGGGGTGGAAGGCGCAGCCGGCTTCTTGGCGCCGGTCTTGGCAGCGGGAGCGTAGGAGGACTCGGGCTTCATCTCAAAGCCGGTGGCAATAACGGTAACCCGCATTTCATCCTGGAAGTTGTCGGCCACGGTGGCACCGAAGATGATGTTGGCGTCGGGGTTGGCGGCCTCCTGCACAATGCCGGCGGCAGTCTCCACATCGTCCAGGGTCATCTCGGAGGAACCGGTGACGTTCACCAGGACACCGGTGGCGCCGTTGATGGAAGTCTCCAGCAGCGGGCTGGAAACGGCGGCGGTGGCAGCCTGCTCGGCCTTCTCCCGGCCGGAAGCGGTACCCACGCCCATATGAGCCCGGCCCGCGTCCTTCATGACAGCGGACACGTCGGCGAAGTCCAGGTTGATGATGACGTTCTGGCAGAAACCCACCAGTTCGGAGATGGAGGTCACCGCCTGCTTCAGCACATCGTCGGCAATGCCGAAGGCGTTGGCAAAGGTGATCTTCTGATCGGTGACGTACTTCAGCCGGTCATTGGGAATGATGATCAGAGAGTCCACCTTACCATTCAGATCCGCAATGCCCTGCTCGGCCTGACGCATCCGGTTGGCGCCCTCAAACTTGAAGGGCTTGGTCACCACACCCACGGTGAGGATGCCGGCCTCGTGGGCCAGATCCGCCACAATGGGAGCCGCACCGGTGCCGGTGCCGCCGCCCATACCAGCGGTGACGAAGACCATGTCGGTTCCTTCCAGAACCTTGGAAATGGCCGCCCGGGACTCCTCTGCAGACTTGCGGCCGATCTCCGGCTTGGAGCCGGCGCCCATGCCGCCGGTGAGCTTCTCACCGATCTGGATTTTATTTTTACAGATAGATTTATTCAGATCCTGCTTGTCAGTGTTCACCACGACGAAGTCCACGCCGCTGACACCCGCCTCGATCATGCGATTAATAACATTGTTGCCGGCGCCGCCGACACCGATCACCTTGATTTTCACAACGCGATCCTGTAACGTTTCGGACATAACACTCTTCCTCCTATGTATCTGTTCACAGTCGCGGGAACGCCGCTTCCGCCTCATTTTATTACTCATGCTTTTTACATTCTATCCTTTATTTTCAAATTGGTCAATAGAAAATCTGAGAATTCGGCAAATTATTTACAGATTCATTACATCTTATGCGAAGGGCGTATATCCAACCTGATCGGGCCAGATGGTAAAACTGATATCCAGAATACCGGAATCAAACTCGCTGAGCTGAAGAATGGCGTCGTTCATGCAGGCAATTTTGTACTCCATGTTGGACTCGTCTCCCAGATTGACCTGGTAGCGGCTGCCGTACCAGAGGATAATGTCCTCCAGGCGGGTGACATCCACGCTGGCGGCTTCACCCACGATGTCGTTGGCTTCCAGGGCATCCACGATTCCCAATGCGGTGGTCAGCCGCTGGGCACCGGTAGTGATCGTCGGCAGGGATTCTGTGGTCGTGGTGGGATCGGTTGCATCCGAGGCCGTCGTCACCTGGGGCGCTGCCTCCACCGCCACTGCCAACCGGCCGGGGGTGGGATTTTCCAGGGTGACGCCCAGAATCTTGGTATAGTTGGCGGCTTTGCTCTTGTTGGTCTGTTCCACCACTTCACCGTCGGAGTTGATCAGCCACCAGGAACCGGTGCTGTCCTCAATGGCATACACCACGTCCTCTTCTTCGATGATAATATTAACCGTATCTGGTAATTTTATACCAAACCGCACGGTTTTCACATAGGGCTTGTTGGCCTTGATCAAGGCACCTGCCCGGGCATGAGAGAAGGTCAGCAGGCTGTCTCCCTCCTGAATTCCGGAGGCCTCCCGGATGGACCAGGCGCTGTAAACCTCTGCGCCGGTAACCGTGATGTTCTCTACCTTGAAGAACACCGAAAGCCCTGCCACCATAGCTGCCACCACCGCTGTCACCGTGAGCATCTGCACCAGCAGACGGGTACGGTTGAATGCTTTGGGCTGGGTATAGATAATGGCCGGGGCAGGCTGTCCCTGCCGTGCGCCTCCCTTTTTCGTCTTATTCCGGGCTTTGCTCTTCTCCAGAGCAGAGGCAACCATTTCCCGGGCCTGGGTGAAGGCGGACTTCTTCTTGGGTTTGCTGTTGCCGTAAGCCCGCTTTTTCGAGGAAAGGTCGGTAATTTCCTCTTTCCGCTTCCGGGGGGCACTGCGCTGGGCGGATGCTTTTCTGGGCGCCCCGGCAGCCGGGGCATTCCGGGTTTCCGGGGCAGTTCTGGTCCTGGGTGCTTCCGTCCGGGTCTCATTCCGGGTTTCCGGAGCGGTTCTGGTTCTGGGTGCTTCCGTATGGGCTTCATTCCGGGTTTCCGGAGCGGTTCTGGTTCTGGGTGTTTCCGTCCGGGCCTCATTCCGGGCCGTGGGCGTCTTCCGCTCCGGCTGCCGGGCAGGGGCCTGGCGGGCTGCCTTTTCCTGCTTTCTGGTATCTGATGCCGGCTTGCTCAGCAATCCGGTGATGGCACCCATCAGGCCGCCTTTTTTCCGGGGCGCTTTTCCCTTGACCGGCTTCTGGGCAGAAGGCCGACTTTTCTGCGCTTCAGCAGAGGTTCTCCGCTGCCGGGCTGCTCCCTGGGCATTTTCCTGGGTGCGGGATGACTCCGGGCGGTTTTTCAGTGCTGTCCGTCCGGCATCTTCCTCCCGGCGACTGGTCCGAGCCGACTCCGAAGACATCTGCGGGCGCTGGACCCGGCCGGTGTCCTGGGGCGCCTGTTGGCGGGGCACCCGCCCCGTCTCCTGAGACGCCTGCTGACGGGGGCGGCGGGCCGGCTGCTCCCGATTCTTTTGTGTTGTATCCATGTTGTTCCTCCTGGGGATTGGGGCTTTACCGGCGGCTCAGTTCCTCCACGATGTCGCAGATTCGCTGCGCCGAGTCCAGCCGCACCATGCTGTGAAGCTTCCGGGACATCTGTTCCCGCCGGGGGGCATCCTCCAGCAGTTCCCGCACCAGAGCATACAGCTTTTCCGGGGTGCAGTCCCGCTCCAGCAGCACCACAGCGCCGCCGCCCGCTTCCAGCAGCCGGGCATTTTTTTCCTGATGGTTGTTGGTCACATTAGGGGACGGGATCAGGATGCAGGGTGTCCCCGAGGCCGCAATTTCATTGCAGGTTGCAGAGCCTGCCCGGCCAATGACCAGATCTGCCGCAGCCATTTCCTGGGGCATATCGTAAATATATTCCCGGATGTCCAGCTTGGGGCAGTTGGGGTAATCCACCCCGTTGTCCAACACTCGTTTGGGCATCCACTCTTTGCCAAAGCTGCCGGTGGCGTGGATGTGGCGGAAGGGGAAACCATCCTTCTGCTCCAGGGCCATCATGTCGGCAATGGTTTCGTTCATCACCTTAGCTCCCTGGCTGCCGAAGGCGGAAACCACCACCGGGCCGTCTACGTGAAGCTGCTTCCGGGCCTCATCTTTTTTCAGGAACAGGAACTCCTGACGTACCGGCATGCCCACCACTTCCACCTTCTCCGGATGGCGGTAATACTTCACGCTTTCCTCAAACGCCACCAGAACCCGGGAGGCTTTTTTCGCCACCAGCTTGGTGGTGACCCCGGGCACGGCGTTGCTCTCATGAACGCAGGTGGGAATGCCCATGGACTGGGCGGCGTACAGCGCCGGGAAGCTGGCATAGCCTCCGGTTCCCACCACCACATCCGGTTGAAACTCCCGGAAAATCTGTTTGCACTGTCTCACCGAGGACAGAACACACCGGACGGCGTAAATATTCTTCTTTACCGCGGCCAGATTCTTTCCCCGGCTCAGTCCGGAACCGGGCAGGCAGCGCACCTGGTACCCCGCCTGGGGCACCAGCTTTTCTTCCATATGCCCCGCAGCCCCGATGAACAGAAATCTGCTCTCA
Source organism: Candidatus Faecousia intestinavium (assembly GCA_018715835.1). Taxonomy (GTDB): domain Bacteria; phylum Bacillota; class Clostridia; order Oscillospirales; family Oscillospiraceae; genus Faecousia; species Faecousia intestinavium. The sequence goes on from DVKV01000061.1 coordinate 6,423, forward strand.
GGGTGACGCTCCCGGATCAAATTGGCGACCGCAATGGCGGGGTTGATGTGCCCCGCCGTACCGCCGCAGGTAAAAATGAGATTCATCGGATCTCCTCCTGGATTTTTCTCTGATTTTTATGTCGGGATATCCCCAAAACGACTCCCATTTCCCCCAGATTCACCGCCAGGGCCGTACCGCCATAAGAGAAGAACGGCAGGGCAATACCGGTGGAGGGAAGCAGATTCGTGACAACGCAAAGGTTCAAAATGGTCTGGACGGCGATGAGGGAGACCAGCCCCGCCGCCAGAACCGTGGAAAACCGGTCCCGGGCATGCAGGGCAATCCAATACCCTCTGATAATGGCGGCGGCAAACAGTGCCGCAATGGCCAGCGCCCCCACCAGACCCAACTCCTCGCAGCAGATGGCGAAGATATAATCATTGTACTGAAACGGCAGATACAAATACTTCTGCCGGGATTTGCCATAGCCCAGGCCGAACAGGCCCCCGGAACCGATGGCATACAGCGACTGCAAAATCTGATAGCCGGTGTCCCCCGGGTCCTGCTCCGGGTGGAGCCAGGCACTGACCCGGTCTCCGGCGTATCCCATAAAGGTAATATAAATCAGGACAAATACCGCTGCTCCGGCCGCTCCGGCCAGGAGCCATTTTAGTTTGGTGCCGGCCACGAACATCATCACCACCGCCACCATGCCCATCAGCATGATGGCGCTCAGGTGCTTTTCCAGGGCCAGGGGCACCAGAATGCCCATCAGAGCCATGCCAAATCCCAGAACCCCGAACCGGAAAGTTCCGGCCCGCTGGCCGAATCCCCGGGTCAGCCGGGCAAACAGGACAATCATGGCAAACTTGGAAATCTCAGAGGGTTGAAACTGAATGCCCGCCAGATTGATCCATCGCCGGGCACCGTTGACCTCCTGCCCGATGACCAGCACCGACAGCAGCAGCAAAATACTCAGCCCGTACAGCGGCCAGGCCATCCGGTACCACACCCCTGCCGGAATCCGACTGAAGGCATACATGGCGGCCAGGCCAATGGCGGCACATACCGCCTGCTTCTGCAGATACCGGGTGGAGATGGCATAGCTGGTATCGTACAGGCTCTGAGCATAGCTGGCGGAATAGAGCATGGCCAGCCCCACCGTCAGCAGCAGCAAAATCAGAAACAAAAAGGGAAAATCTACCTTTTCTCCCGCCCGGATATTAGGGCGGCGATCCTCTTTGGCATGGAGTCTGGACTCCAGCGCCATAAGAAGCTCCTTTCCCGGCAGAAACCGTCAGGATCCGATCAATTTACCAAACCGGAAATTCCCACCCATGCCAATAGACACATAATGGCAGAAATTGCGGCAAAAGTCAATACAATTTTTTCTTCTTTCCATCCGCACATCTCAAAATGATGGTGAATGGGGGCCATTTTGAACAGGCGTTTTCCGTGGGTGGCTTTGAAATAGGAAACCTGGAGAATCACCGACAGAGTCTCACAGATGTACACAAAGCCCACCAGAATCAAAATCAGGGGCATCTCCAGTGCGAAGGCCAGGGCACACACCACACCGCCCAGGAACAGCGAGCCGGTATCGCCCATGAACACCTTGGCCGGGTGCCAGTTATAGAAGAGGTATGCGATCAGGCCGCCGGTCAAGGACGCCGGCAGCAGTGCCAGCTCCCACTTGCCCAAGGCAATGGCCGCAGCGGTGAAAAACACCATCACCGGCAGGGTCACCGAGCTGGACAGGCCGTCCACGCCGTCGGTCAGGTTCACCGCATTGACGCAGCCCACCATCACAAACATGGCGAAGAAAATGTACACAATGGGGTGCAGGTCAAAACTCACATTGAAAAACGGAACGTACAAATGGGTGTTCATGCTGCCGGTGCGATACATGACGTACAGAAATACCGCCGACACCGCCATCTGAAGCAGCGCCTTCTGCAGGGAGGTCAGGCCCAGATTCCGCTTGTATTTCACCTTGGTAAAATCATCCAGGAACCCGATAAACCCGAAGCACAGCGCCAGCGCCAGCACATAAAACACGGTGTAATCCGTCATCCCCGGCAGGTTCATCACCAGGCAGATCATGGCGGCAAAGATGAACATCAGGCCGCCCATCATGGGGGTGCCGGACTTGTAATTGTGCCAGGTGGGGCCGATCTCCCGAATGGACTGCCCAGCCTTCAATGCCCGCAGCACCGGCAGCAGCAGATAGCCCAGTCCTCCGGAAAGGATGGCCCCCACCACACCGGTAAGTAAAATTCTCATCATCACGTTCCTCCGTTATGTCTCTTCCTTCAGGAAAGCTTCCAGGGCAATCTCCAGGTGCATTCCCCGGCTTGCCTTGAACAAAATTACGTCCCCAGGCTTTACCGCCTGCTTCAGCGCCGCCACCAGGGCCTCCTGATCCATGTAGGCCTGTCCCCGGCTCTCCGGCATCCCGCCGGTGATGGTGCCGTCAATCACCCGTTTGGCGTAGGGTCCGTAAGCGAATACCAGATCCGCCTTCTCCGCAGCAATCCGCCCGATTTTATAGTGCTCCGCCTGGGCGCAGTCACCCAGCTCCAGCATATCCCCCAGCACGGCGATGTGCCGTCCGGGCCGGTTGCCCAGCACCCCCAGCGCCGCCGCCATGGATTCCGGGCCGGCATTGTAGCAGTCCTTGATGATGGTGCAGCCTTTGGCCTGGAAAATCTCCTGCCGTCCGGACAGGTTCCGGAACTGGCTCAGGCTTTTGGCGATCAGTTCGGAGGAGACACCCAGTTTCAGTCCCACCGCCACCGCCGCCAGTGCGTCACTGACGTAGTGCAGTCCTTCCAGCTCCATCCGAACCGACATCGTCAGCCGTCCCGCTTCCGCCCGGAAGCACAGGGTCTGCTCCTCCTGGTGGGCGTCAAAGCCTTGGACATCGCAGCCCTCGGACAGTCCGAAATAGGTAATCCGCTGGGGCGGCTTCTGATCCAGATACCGCAGCAGCGTGTCGTCTCCGTTGAGCAGCAGCATCCCCCGGGGGTCCATGCCCTCGGTGATTTCCAGCTTGGCCTTGCGGATGCCCTCCTGGGTGCCCAGAAACTCAATGTGACTGGTTCCGATGTTCACGATCACCGCCACATCCGGATGGGCAATCCCGGACAGGTAGGCAATCTCCCGGAAATGGTTCATTCCCATTTCCAGCACCGCCACCTCCGTATCCAAAGGCATTTCCAGAATGGCCATAGGCATTCCGATGTCGTTGTTGTGATTGGCCGGGGTCTTGGCCACCCGATAGGTGCTGGACAGCACCGCCGCCGTCATTTCCTTGGTGGTGCTCTTGCCCACGGAACCGGTGATGGCCACCACCTTGGCGCCGATGCGCTTCAGCTCCTCCCGGGCGATGTCCCCCAGGGCCTTCCGGGGGTCCTCCACATAGATGGCAGGGTAGTCCCCCACCTTCCGGCTGCACAGCACCGCCGCGGCCCCCTGGTTCATGGCCGCCGGGATAAAGTTATGCCCGTCCCGGGCGCCCTGGAGCACCACAAACAGCTGTCCCGGCTGAATGGTCCGGGTATCGTTTCCGGCGCCCAGGAAAGTCACGTCCGCATATTGTTCTTCCACAGTGCCGCCGCACCATTCGGCGGCCTGACGCAGTGTAATATTCGCCATGTTATTTCCTCAATTCCGCCAGATGGGCCGCGACCTCTTCCCGTTCGTCCAGATGATGCTTCACACCATTGATTTCCTGGTATGTCTCGTGCCCTTTTCCAGCAAGTACAATTATATCATTTTTTTGCGCAATGTCCATAGCATATCTGATGGCTTTGCGCCGGTCTTCTATAACAACATATTCCCCGGATTCCGGATTTACCCCTTTTTGGATATCGGAAATAATGGCCATGGGATCTTCCGTCCGGGGATTGTCGGAGGTGATCACCGCCAGGTCCGACAGCCGGACGCCGATTTCTCCCATGATGGGCCGCTTCATGGGGTCCCGGTCTCCGCCGCAGCCGAACACCGCAATCACCCGGCCCTGGCAGAAATCCTTCACCGCACTCAGCACATTCTCCAGGCCGTCGGGGGTGTGCGCGTAGTCGATGAGGACGCTGTAAGGCATTCCGGGGGTAGGCACCACCTCCACCCGGCCCTTCACCCCATGGGCATTTGCCAGGGCGGCGGCGCATTCTTTCAGGGAAATCCCCATCTGCCGGGCACAGCCCAGCACCGTCATGGCGTTGTAAACCGTGAACCGGCCAGGAATGGCCAGAGAAACCGCTGCCGATTCCCCGCCGCTGACTGCAGTAAAGCGCACCCCCTCGGCGTGCAGTTCCAGATCCCGGGCTGTCAGGTCCCCGGGATGGGAGATGCCGGTGGTCAGCACCGGGCACGCTGCCGCCGCCAGCATTCTGGGGGCGTAGGGATCATCAATGTTGATCACCGCCCGGTCGCACCGGCGGAACAGCTCCGCCTTGGCTTCGCAGTAGGCGTCCATGGTCTTGTGGAAGTCCAGATGATCTTCCGTCAAGTTGGTAAAGGCCGCCACGTCAAAGTGGATGCCGCCGATTCGCTCCAGCACCACAGCGTGGCTGGAAACCTCCATCACCACATGGGTGCAGCCCGCATCCCGCATCCGGGCGAACAGTTCCTGCAATTCCAGGCTCTCCGGTGTGGTGCGCTCGGTGGGAATCACCTGATCCCCGATCAGGTTGGCCATGGTGCCGATAAGCCCCACCTTGGCTCCCCGGCAGGTTTCCAGCACCTGCTTGAGAAGCAGCGTGCTGGAAGTTTTGCCGTTGGTGCCGGTAATGCCGATCATGGTCATGTCCCGGGCGGGATTTCCGTAGAAATTGCAGCTGAGCAGGGCCAGTGCCAGCCGGTCGGAGGACACCAGCACATAGGGAATCTCCTCCTCCGGCGCCTTGGCAGTGACCACTGCCGCCGCTCCTTTTTCCATCGCCATGGGGATAAACCGGTTGCCGTCCGCGGCAAAACCGGAGACCGCCACAAACAGACTCCCCGGGGTTACCTTCCGGGAGTCATAGCAAATATGGGCAATGTCCAGCTCCGGATCGGCTGTGGACGCCAGCACCGGTACACCGGAAAGCAGTTCCTTCAGTTTCATGGTGATATTCCTCCGCCTGTATGCCCTCAATCCCGGGCAGTTGTATTGGTAAATTCCAGGGTGATGGTGGTTCCCATCGCCACCTGGGTATCCTTGGGAATGTTCTGGGCCGTCACCGTCACCTGGGGGGAGATTTCGCTGTTCCCCGTGACCAGAATGTACAGCCCCAGTTTTCCGGCGGCATCGGATGCCTGCTGCCGGTTCATGCCGGTAAAGTCCGGTACCGCCACCTGGACTTCCTCCGGCTGCTCCTGCAGGTACACCAGCACCTGACTGCCGCCGGGGATGGTCTGGCCCGGGGCGGGAATCTGCCCCACCACCGTCTCACCGGTGCCGGAAAAGGACCCGGTCAGACCCAATTCCTTCAGTTTACTCCCGGCTTCGTCCACTGTCAAGCCCGTCAGGTCATCCATCACCAGCTCCACCCCCGCGGGGTCCGTGTCGGCGTAACTGCGCTCCACCCCCAGGTAGGGCAGGATATCCGCCATCACCGCCCCTACCGTGGGAGCCGCCATGACACCGCCGGAGATGTAGATCCCCGTCTCCCGGGAAGGAGTATCCAGAGCCACCAGGACGATGTACTCCGGGTCATTCATGGGAGCGATGCCCACAAAGGAGACGATTTTATCCTGAACCCGCTGGCCATTCTCGTCAAACACGTCGATTTTTTCGCTGGTGCCCGTCTTTCCCCCGATGGAAAAACCGGCAACCTGGGCGTTCTTCGCCGTGCCGTCGGTGACCACCGACTCAATCAGGGTGCACATGGTCCGGGAGGTCTCCGGGCTGATGGTCTGCCGGGACACGGTGGGCTCCGCCTTCATCAGGGTATTGCCATCGGCGTCCACAATCTCCGAGACGATGTACGGTTCCAGCAGATTTCCCCCGTTGACCACCGAGGCAATGGCCCGCACCAGCTGCAAGGGGGTGATTTTGAAGGTCTGGCCGAAGGAGCCGGAGGTCAGGGAGGCTGTACCCCATTTGTCCGTGTTGGTGATCAGGGCCTTGTCGAAAAATACGCCTTTGCTCTCCCCCGCCAGATCGATGCCGGTTTTTTCCAGAATGCCGAATTTTTCTATGTACTCATAAAACCGCTCTCCCCCCAGCTTCAGCGCAATGTGGGCGAAGGCAATGTTGCAGGAATTCTGCAAAGCCTGGGCGGTGGTTTCCGAGCCGTGGCCCTGGGAGCGCCAGCAGTGCAGCAGCTGGGAACGGCCGGGAATCTGCTCCGCCCCGGAACAGTGGAAGGAGGTGTTCAGGTCAATGGCTCCGCTGTCCAGAGCCGCCGCCATGGTCAGCACCTTGAAGGTGGACCCGGGTTCATAGCCATCGGAAAGCACCCGGTTGCGCCACTGCTTCAGCCGGGCGGCGGACAGGGCCTGGTTGTAAGCTTCCTTCGCCGCCTCACACTCCGGACTTCCCTCCTCCAGCGCCTGATACTCCGCCTGGAGCTGCTCCACCTGGGCGATGGCCTCCGGGTCGGTCAGTTCCAGATAGTTGTTGGGATCGTAGCCTCCCAGGGTCGCCATGGCCAGAATTTCTCCGGTTTTGGCGTTCATCACCAGGCCGAAGGCTCCGTTGCGCACGTCATAACGGTCAATGGCGGCCTGCATCTGTTTTTCCAGGCAGGCCTGGATAGTAGCATCCAGGGTCAAAATCACCGTCCCGCCCTGCTGGGATGAGAGGTAGTTTTCATAGGAAAAGGGCATATCCATCTCATTGTTGCCCTTGGTGGTGATAACTTTCCCGGTACTGCCGGAAAGATAGGTGTCATAGGCCGCCTCCACCCCTTCCGAGCCGTCGTTGGAAGCGTTGGTAAACCCGATCACCTGGCTGGCCAGGGTACCGTAGGGATAATAGCGCTGGGAGGTGGGTTCCAGGTGAACCCCGGAGATCTGATTTTCATTGATGTAAGCGCGGATTTTTCCGGCAGTTTCCTCATCAATCCGGGTGCCGATCTGCTGGTAGCGCTGTTTGTATTCCACCGCCTTCTGGGCAATCCAGGCCGGGTCCTGATCCAGCAGCTCCCCCAAAGCCTGGGAAAGGGATTCGATGTCCGCCTTGGACTGCTTCAGCTCGTGAGGGTCCAGATACACGTTCTCCACACTCACCGAGGTGGCCAGAATGTTCATGTTCCGGTCCAGGATGTCCCCCCGGTGGGCGGTGACGGAGGTGGTGCGGGTTTGGTTGCGCAGCGCCTGGGCGGAATAGTAGTCATACTCTTCAATCATCAGCTGGTACAGCCGCAGGCCCACCGGCACAAACGCCAGCAGCCCCATCACCAGCATCACCAGCAGAATCCGCCTGTGCTGTCCACTGTTCAGCCGCAGGCGGTCATATTGTGGTTGTGTTCTTCCCATACCGGCCTCCTTCAGACAAACTGATTCAAAGAATGGGCAGCAAGGGAATCCCTCGCCGCCCATCGCAGCTTTATCTTATTGTATGGCCGATCATCGGATTTATGCGAACAGGCCCTCCAGGAACCAAACCAGATCGTCCCACCAGGTCTGCTCCGGCTCCGGTTCGGGAACGGTGACGGTAATGGTTCTGGTTTCCAGTTCCTCCTTGGGAACCAGGCCCAGGGCCGCAGCCCGCTTCTGGATCTGCGACAGGTCGTATCCCTCCCGGTAGGCCTTGGTGAGTTCCGCGTTTTCCCGCTTCAGATCCGACACATAGCTGGACAGCTGCTGATACTCTGCCCACTCGGTGCGGAATTGCAGGGCGCTGCCCACCATCACCGCCAGCAGCACAATGGCGGCCACAATACCGGCCAGCGCCACCGGCTCCAGGGTGATTTTCTCTATCTTCTCCAGCCGCGTCAGAGGCAGTCTGGTTTTTGCCCGCCGGGGTTCCTTTTTGGTTTCCAGCTTCTGGGCTTCGCTTCCGTAAACATAGAATTGGCCCACATACTGGATTTTCGGCTTTTGTACCATGGTTGTCTCCCCTTTGGGTGGTTAAAGTTTCTCACAGACCCGAAGCTTGGCGCTTCTGGCTCTGGGATTGCGCTCCAGTTCTTCTTCCCCGGATACAATCGGTTTGCGGGTCAGGCAAACCACCTGGGGCTTCTTGCCGCACACGCACACCGGGAAATTGGGCGGGCAGGTGCAGCCCTTGGCGGCGGCATTCATGGCGTTTTTCACGATCCGGTCTTCCAGGGAATGAAAGGTGATCACCGCCAGCCGTCCGCCGGGGTTCAGCCGGGGAATGGCTTTCTCCATGGCCATGGACACAGCGCCCAGTTCATCGTTCACCGCAATGCGGATGGCCTGGAAGCTGCGCTTGGCCGGGTGCTGCTTCTCCCGCAGGGCGGAGGCAGGCATGGCCGAGCGGATGATGTCCACCAGTTCCAGGGTGGTTTCGATGGGCTTCTGCTCCCGACGGCGGCAGATCGCCGCCGCAATCTGGGGAGCGTACCGTTCTTCTCCGTAATCATAAAGGATACGTTTCAGTTCCTCATAAGACCAGGTGTTCACCACACAGTGGGCGTCCAGGACATCTTCCCCGTTCATCCGCATATCCAGCGGTGCGTCCACCATATAGGAAAAGCCCCGCTCCCCGTCATCCAGCTGAGGAGAGGAAACCCCCAGATCCAGCAGGATGCCGTCCACCTTCTCAATGCCCAGGCTGTCCAAAGCCTGGTCCATCTGGCAGAAATTGGAATGTACCAGGGTAACCCGGTCTTTCCAGGGTTCCAGCCGTTTTCCCGCAGCCTCCAGGGCCACCGGGTCCCGATCAATGCCGATCAGCCGCCCGGTAGTAAGCAGGGCGGCAATCCGGCTGGAATGGCCGGCGCCCCCCAGGGTGCCGTCCACATATATGCCATCCGGTTTGATATTCAGTGCCTGGATGCACTCTTCCAGCAGCACGGAAACATGATGAAATTCTTTCATAGGCCAATTGCCTCCAGGGAGGCCAGCAGCTTCTCCGGGGTCAGGTTCTCCGCCTCAAAGGCGGCGAATTCCTTGGCGTCCCAGATTTCAGCCTGACCAGCCCGGCCCACGATCACGACCTCCCGGTCAATGCCCGCGTATTGCAGCAGAAACGGCGTCAGGCCGAACCGGAACTGCTTATCCGGGGTGCACTCCGCAGCGTTCATAAAAATCAGGCTGGTGGCTCCGGCCCGCTGGGAAAGGCTCAGGGCGTTGAAGTTGTCGGAAAGCCGCTGCCATTCGGCAGCGGTGTAGATGGTGAGACACCGATGACCGCAGTTTACCCCCAGGGTGACAAAAAACGTCTCCCCCAGTTCCCCCCGCAGTTTGGACGGAACGAACAGCCGGCTCTTTTCGTCCAGCTTGGCAGGATATTTTCCGATCATGGTCTCACCTCTCTTCCCTTTTGCTCCACTTTACTGCCCTTTTGCTCCAATTACAGACAGTATACTACCCACTTAAGAAAAAATCAATCTTTTTCTTGGGTTTTTTCCCTTTTCCAAGGTTTTCCAGCCATATATTCAAACAATCGTTCTATTAAAAACCGTTGGAAAAGGCAACCTCCCCCGAATCCAGCCGCAGACGCACCCGGCTGGGCCGGCGGGCGCACCGGAGCAGGTAGGCCGCCAGAGGGCCTTCCACCTCCATCTGAACCAGCCGCCGGATCTGACGGGCACCATCTTTCCCCGGGCATTTTTTCAGCAGAAATGCGGCAATGTCCTCCGGCAGCTGAAGCTGGGTTCCCGTTCCCGCCGTCCGCTGCTGAAGCTGGCGCAGGTATTTCCAGGCAATGGCCTCCATGGCTCCGGAGCCCAGCTGGCCAAAGGGGATGATCTGGTCAATTCTGCCCAGAAACTCCGGGGAAAACGCCTGGCGCAGGGTCTCTTCCACCTCCGCCTCCCGGCCCCCGGCGCAGAAACCCAGTCCCTCTCCCCGGATCTGGCCGCCTACGTTGGAGGTCATCACCACAATGGCGTTTTTGAAGCTGACCCGGCGGCCGGTGGAATCCGTCAGTTCTCCCTCCTCCATGATCTGCAGCAGAATCCCCAGCACCTCCGGATGGGCCTTTTCCAGCTCATCCAACAGAACCAGGCAGTAAGGACGTCGGCGCACCGCCTCCGTCAGCTTTCCCCCTTCCTCATAGCCCACATAGCCGGGAGGGGCACCGATCAGCCGGGAAACCGACTGTTTTTCCATATATTCCGTCATATCCAGCCGAATCACCGCATCCTTGCTGCCGTAGACCTCCTCGGCCAGGGCCCGGCACAGCTCCGTCTTGCCCACCCCGGTGGGGCCGGTAAACAGCAGGCAGGCAATGGGACGGCCCGCATCCCGGATGCCGGAATACCCCCGGCGCACCGCCTCCGCTACTGCGGCCACCGCCTTCTCCTGGCCCACCACTTTGGACGACAGCAGCCCTTCCAGATTCAGCAGCCGCTCCCGCTCTGTGGCCGTCAGCCGCCCCACCGGAATTCCCGTCCGGGCGGAGACCACCCAGGCAATGTCCGAGGCGGTGACGCTCCGGCTGCGGCGGTTTTCGGCAGGCTTGGACAGATGCTGCATTTTGTCCCGCAGCTCCGCCGCCTTTTCAAATTTCCGCTCCCGGACCGCCCCCTGCAATTCCTGCTCCAGTTCCTTGCGGGCCGCGCCGCCCCGGGATACCTGCATTTCCTCCATCCGTGCCCGGGCAGCCCCCTCGTCCAGCAGGTCAATGGCCTTATCCGGCAGATACAGGTCCGGCAGATACCGGACAGACAGCCGCACCGATTCCTTCAGGGCATCGTCCGTGATCCGCAGATGGTGGTGCCGTTCCAGCCCCGGTTTCAGGGCCCGGAGAATAGCCAGGGCGGTTTCCTCCCCCGGCTCCTCCACCGCCACCGGCCGGAACCGCCGCTCCAGAGCCGCATCCTTTTCGATATATTTCCGGTATTCCTCCCGGGTGGTGGCCCCCAGCATCTGCAGTTCTCCCCGCCCCAGGGCAGGCTTGAAGATATTGGCGGCATCGATGGCTCCCTCCGCCGCTCCGGCGCCCACGATGGTATGCATCTCATCCACAAACAGAATCACGTCGCCGTTGCGCCGGATCTCCGACAGCACATCCCGCAGCCGTTCCTCAAACTCGCCCCGGTACTTGGTGCCCGCCACCAGACTGGCCATGTTCAGACTCACCAGCCGTTTCTCCTTCAGCTGGGGCGGCACATTGCCCATGGCCATCCGCTGGGCAAGCCCCTCGGCAATGGCCGTCTTTCCCACCCCAGGCTCTCCCACCAGGGCAGGGTTGTTCTTGTTCTTCCGGCAGAGAATGCCAATCACCATGTCAATTTCCTTGTCCCGCCCAATCACCGGCTCCATGGTAGACGCTTTGGCAATAAGATCCTCGCTGAACTGTTCCAACAGCCGCATCGCAACCGCCTCCTTCTTTCCTTTTCCCGGCGCTGTCTGTTCCCAGCGCAAATAGTCCACTGTATGGGTAAACAGCATATCGGCGCTGACACCGTTGAGCTGGAGCAATTCGCCCGCCGCACAATCCCGTTGGCGGGCCATGGCCAGCAGCAAATGTTGGGGCTGGATCTCCCGGCAATTCTGCTGCCTGGCCTCCCGGGCCGCCAGACGCAGGATCTCCCGGGCCTCCTGGGTCAGCCCCTGGGGCAGAGGGAGGTCCGGCGTTCCCGTGCCGTAGAGCAGCTGGGCCATGGCCTCCGTCAGCTCCGGGTCCACCCCCAGCTGCCGCAGCACCAGTCCCGGCCCTCCCGGCTCCCAGGCCATGGCCAGCAGCAGATGGACGGAGCCCACATAGCTGTGACCCAGGCTCCTGGCTTTTCTGGCGGCGTTCTGAATCAGATCCGCCGTCAAGGTATGATATCGCACAT
>DVKV01000062.1 GCA_018715835.1 Candidatus Faecousia intestinavium
ATCAACGATGGAGAAATGGTGCAGTACGGGGATACGGAGACGGTTCTGGAAGCTTACGATGCCTTTATGAAGTGAGTATGGTATTGTCTGAAAAGGAATTGCAGGAACTGCACGACGTGCTGCTGGACGCCATGGTGCAGTTTGATGTGGTGTGCAAAGAAAATGGAATTCAATATTTTCTAGGGGGCGGAACCCTTTTGGGTGCAATCCGACACGGCGGATTTATCCCCTGGGACGACGACGTGGATCTAATGATGACCCGAGCGGACTATGATAAGCTGTGCAGCCTTCCACAGGAGGCATTTGGTCCCCGACTGTTTTTGCAGACCTATCAAACCGACCCGGAATATCACGGAGATATGGCGAAAATCCGTCTGAATGGAACCACATACGCCACAGAGTTTTCCAGCCGGTTTCCCCAAATGCACCAGGGCATTTTTATTGATATTTTTGCCCACGATCCCACGGCTCGGACCAGGCTGGGCAGAAAGATGCATATTTTTCTCACGACCTTGTGCCGTTCCATGGTATTTCACAAGTGGGAAGAAACGCCCATGCAGTATTATGGTAAACATAAGCTGGCCTGCAAGGTTGTGACGTTTTTTATCCGCAGAGTCCCGATGCGCTTCCTGGAAGGTCTGCGAGAGTGGGTATACCGGATGTTTTCCCACAGCAACAGCGGGCTGCTGTATGATGGCATGGGAATGCATTTGAGCCACGGCGCATTCCCGGCAGCATGGCTTAAGGAAGCGGTGGAGGTCCACTTTGAAGGATATAGGCTGCCGGTTCCAAAGGAATACGATCGGTATTTGCGCTATTCCTACGGTGATTACTGGAAGCTGCCGTCGGAGGATCAGAGAAGACTCCACAGTATTTTTCGGCTGGATCTTTCCAGCGGATATCAAGACAGGGATCAGCGAGCGGAAACGACGTGAACTGGAATGAGGACACGGAACTCACATCGACTGTTCTTTTGAAATGAGGTTTCTGAGTGTGAACATTGCAATTATTTTTGCCGGGGGAAGCGGGGTCCGGATGGGCGCCGGTATTCCAAAACAGTTTCTGGAAATCAACGGCAAGCCGATTATTGTGCATACGCTGAAGCAGTTCCAGAATCACGACATGATAGATAAGATTTATATTGCCGTTCTGGAGCGGTATATTCCCTATATGGAGGAACTGTGCAAGGAGTTCCGTCTTACCAAAGTATGCGGCATTGTGGCCGGGGGTGAAACCGGGCAGGACTCTATCTACAATGCCCTGAAAAAAGCAGAGTCGGAAAACCCAGGGGACTCTATTGTGCTGATTCATGACGGTGTGCGCCCGTTTATTACCTACGATGTCATTGTCAATAACATTGAGGGCGTGGAGCAGTATGGAAACGCCATTACCTGTACGCCCTGCTTTGAGACCATTCTGATCAGCCGGGACGGAGAGAAAGTGGGGAGTGTACCGTTCCGGAAGGAGACCTACTCGGCGCAGGCGCCGCAGAGCTTCTACCTTCAGGATATCCTGTCGGCCCATGAGAAGGTACGGGAAATGCCGACCCGCTATGAAAACCTGGTGGATTCCTGTACGATGATTCGTGTGCTGGGACAGACGGCACATATGGTTCCGGGCAACCGGGGCAATATTAAGGTGACCACGCCGGAGGATGTGTATGTTTTCCGGGCGCTGCTCACCTACCGGGAGAACGAGCAGGCCTTTGGCCTGGGACTGACGGATCACCTGGAAGCGCGGCTCAACAGACGCAACAGATAACCTCAGAAAAATCCCCATGAATAAAAAAGAAATACAAAAGTCCGCGCTTGTATTCTGAATAGGGCTTTGGGGGGAAAGGGAGAACTTGGAATATGGGAAAAGAGCACCCTTTTGACGATCTCCTTCAGGAAGATTTAAATCACATCGCCGCAAACTTCCCGCTGGCGGATGACTTGCGGGGAAAGACAGTACTGGTTACCGGCGCCACCGGTTTGATCGGATCCCAAATTGTACGGGCGCTTCTGGGCATGAACCGGCTGAAAAAGACAGAAATCAAAGTCATTGCCTTTGTCAGAAGCCAGGAAAAGGCGGAAAAAGTCTTTGGCGGCCTTTTGAAACAGGGCGAACTGGAATTGGCGGTGGGAGATATCAATCAGCCCATTACCCTGGACGGCGGGGTGGATTATATCATTCACGGCGCCAGCGCCACCAGTTCTCAATACTTCGTTTCTCACCCGGTGGAGACCATTTTTACCGCCATTGACGGAACCCGCCATGTGCTGGAATTGGCTGCTCAGAAGCGGGTGTCTGGATTCGTCTATCTGTCCTCCCTGGAGGTCTACGGCACCCCTGCGGCGGATGTGGGACTGATTGACGAAGCATACAGCGGCTATCTGGACCCCCTTCAGGTGCGCAGCAGCTATTCCGAGGGAAAGCGGATGGCGGAATGCCTGTGCGCCGGTTTTGCCTCAGAGTACGCTGTCCCGGTAAAGGTGGCCCGTCTTTCCCAGACGTTTGGCCCCGGGGTGGCCTACCGGGATGGGCGGGTGTTTGCGGAATTCGCCCGGTGCGCCATTGAAGGCCGGGACATTGTGCTGCACACAGCGGGCAACACAGTGCGCAGTTACTGCTATACCCGGGATGCAGTGAATGCACTGCTGTATATCCTGCTCCGGGGCAAGCCGGGGCAGGCCTACAACGTGACCAACATGGACACGGCGGTTTCCATCCGGGAAATGGCACAGCTGGTGTGCGGCCTTGTGCCGGAACAGGGCATCCAGCTTCGGTTTGATACGCCGGAAAATCTGGCTTCCTTTGGGTATAATCCGGAGATGGTTATTCGTCTGGACAGCCGGAAACTCCAGTCCCTGGGCTGGCAGGCGGAGGTCGGGCTGGAGGAGATGTTCCGGCGGCTGATCGGGAGTATGCAGTCTGCACGAAACGGAAAATTCTGATTTGCTGCGGGTGTCAGGCCTGTGCTGCTGACATCGGGGAAAAGAGAGAAATGTGTGATAGGAAAGGAAGAGAATGGGGAGAATGTTACGCATTGGTTTGGCGTATATGGATGTGGGAAATCTTGGCGATAAGGTAATTTATGACACTGCAAGGTTTCTTGTGGAAAAGGCACTGAGAGAGTGCGGTGTGCGTGAGTACGAACTGGTTGCAATCGACATTGGCTCCATGCGGAAGCGGAGCTACAAAATGACTGTGTTTCAGCAGATGAAATGCAGGGCAATCAGAATGCAGATTGAAAGCAGAGCGTTCCGTCGGCTGCCGGAGGAGAAAAAGAAGGTCCGCCTGCTGCAGCAGTGGCGGGGCAGCCAGGCATACCTGTACTTCCGTGAGCAGGAAGCTCCTAAACTGGATAACCTGGACATGATTATTTTCTGCGGCGGCGGTCTGATCAAATATCACCAGCAGAATTTTCATTATTTCCTCAACGAAATTACGGCTGCTGCGGAAGAAAAAAACATCCCGGTGATTATCAACTCTGTGGGGGTTGAGGGTTATGACGGGAGCAACCCGGAGTGTCAGATCCTGAAGAAGGCAATCAACCGCCCCTGCGTCCGCTATATTTCCACAAGAGACGATATCAAGAC
>DVKV01000063.1 GCA_018715835.1 Candidatus Faecousia intestinavium
TGTGGCCGAGCAGCTGCGGGAGTCGGGCTCCATCCGCAGCCGGAAGATGTTCGGGGAATACGGCCTCTACTGCGACGACATATTTTTCGCCGTCATCTGTGACGACCAGCTTTTTATCAAAGTCACCCCGGCGGGCGAGGCGGCCTTTCCAAACTTGTCCAAGGTGCCGCCCTACGCAGGGGCCAACGACTACATCTGGGTAGAGGATGTGGACGACCGGGACACCATGACCGCCCTCACCCGCCTCACCTGTCTGGCACTGCAGGATCAACCGAAAAAACGGAGGAAATGACTATGGCCTTTGACTATAAGAAAGAGTACAAAGAGTTCTACCTGCCACCCAGGACGCCGGGCATCGTCACGGTGCCTGCTATGAACTTCCTGGCGGTGCGGGGCCAAGGCGACCCCAATGAGGAGGGCGGCACTTACAAGCAGGCCCTGGAGCTGCTTTACGCTGTGGCCTATACCATCAAAATGAGCAAACTGGGTAAGCACAAGCTGGAGGGCTATTTCGACTATGTGGTGCCGCCTCTGGAGGGGCTTTGGTGGCAGGAGGACACCCAGGGCGTGGACTATTCCCGCAAGGCGGATTTCCGGTGGATCTCCCTCATCCGCCTGCCGGAGTTTGTGACAAAAGAGGCCTTTGATTGGGCTATCCGGGAGGACACGGAGAAGAAACAGCGGGACTTTTCCAAGGTGGAATTCTTCTCCTGGGAGGAGGGGCTATGCGTCCAGTGTATGCACATCGGTCCCTATGACGACGAGCCCACCATCGTGGCCGCCATGGATGAATACGCCAGATTCCAAGGCTGCGAGTTGGATTTCAGCCAGGGCCGGTTCCACCACGAGACCTATTTGAGCGACATCCGGCGGACCAAGCCGGAAAAACTGAAAACCGTCATCCGGCAGCCCATCAAACGGGCAGAGTGAGGAAAGAGATGAACACGATCATTCGCAAAATACGCTCTGAGGAACATGACCTTCTGCGGGAATTCCTCTATCATGCCATCTATCTCCCGGAGGGTGTGGAGCCGCCGCCCCGGTCGGTAGTGGATCTGCCGGAGCTGCAGGTCTATGTTACGGATTTCGGCACACAGCCTGGTGACCATTGCCTGGTAGCTGAGGTTGAGAGAAAAGTGATAGGTGCGGCGTGGTGCCGCATTATGGAGGACTATGGCCATATCGACAACGATACCCCCTCTCTGGCCATCTCGTTGCTGCCGGAGTATCGTGGACAGGGCACCGGGACACAGCTGTTGAATGACCTTCTACTTCTGCTCCAGGAGCATGGATATCTGCGGGCATCCCTCTCCGTGCAGAAAGAAAATCCGGCCCTGCGCCTCTACCAGCGGTCGGGATTCCACATCGTGGCGGAAAGGGAAACGGAGTATGTGATGCTTTGGGACAGCACCCAAAGGGGACAACAGGAGAATATGAATATGGACGCAGAGAAACAACGGGAAAGTAAAATCCGGCAGTGGTTTTCCATGTGGCTGGACAAGCAGGACACGGGAATTGAGGAGCTCTTCGCCCCGGATGCCGTCTACATCGAGAGTTGGGGGCCGGAGTACCACGGCAACGGAAAGATCAAACTGTGGTTTGACGAGTGGAACACCCGGGGCACCGTAGAGCGCTGGGACATCCGGCAGTATTTCCGCAAGGGGGATCAGACCGTAGTGGAGTGGGTATTCCGGTGCGCCATGACGGACGGCAACATCCAGAGTTTTGACGGTCTTTCCCTCATCCGCTGGAATGAGGCGGGACAGATCTGCTTTTTACAGGAATTCGGCTGCAACGAAAATCGCTACGACCCCTACGCCCAGGGGAAAACCCCGGTGTTCCGAGAAGATCAGGCGTTGTGGTTCTAAAGGGGGAAACGGCATGAAAGGACTTACCCGTACAGAAACCCACTTCTCCCTGTGTGGCCTCAACTGTGCCCTGTGTTCCATGCACCTGGGCGGCTACTGCCCTGGCTGCGGCGGTGGAGCAGGCAATCAAAGTTGCGCTCTGGCCAAGTGCTCCCTTGAGCACGGCGGCGTGCAATTTTGCTGGGAGTGCCCGGAGTACCCCTGTTCCCGCTATGACGGCTTCGATGACGGGGACTCCTTTGTGCCCCACCGGAACCGGAAACAGGACATTGCCCAGGCCCGGGAGATTGGGCTGGAAGCCTACCTGGCTCAGTTGGAGGAAAAGCGAACGATTTTGGAAAAACTTCTGGCCCATTACAACGACGGCCGCCGCAAGGCGCTTTTCAACACGGCGGTGTATCTCCTGCCCCTGGAAGATTTACAGTCCGTAATGGCTGTTCTGGACGGCAGGCCGGAATTGGAAGTCCAACCAATCAAGGAACGGGCCCTGGCCGCCGTGGAACTGCTCCAGGAAGCGGCGGACCGCCGAGGTATCAGCCTGAAACTGAACAAGAATCCAAAGAAGGGGTGATTCTATGGCGACCTCCAAGGTGACGATCAACTTTCCCTGCCCAGTGGAGCGGGTGTGGCAGACCGTGACCGATCTTATGAATACCGCCTGGCGCAGCGACCTCAAACAAGTGGAGGTGCTGGACGAGACACACTTTGTGGAGCACACCAAAAGCGGCTACGCCACGAACTTCACTGTTACGGCCTGCGAGCCCTTCCGGCGCTGGGCCTTTACCATGGAAAATGGCAATATGTCCGGCTCCTGGGAGGGCATCTTTGAGACGGCGGAGAACGGTACCCGGCTCCATTGCACCGAAACCGTGAGCGCCAAGCGCTGGTGGATGCGCCCCTTTGTCCCCGGCTATCTGAAGCGGCAGCAG
>DVKV01000064.1 GCA_018715835.1 Candidatus Faecousia intestinavium
AAGAGGTAAAAAATTTTTCACGGGATTTGCTGGACTTACGCCGAAAACTGTGCTATAGTGAAAAAACATTGTAAAGAAATACAAGTGCGCAACAACTCCAGGAGGGTTCGCCATGAAGAAGTTCAACATTATCAAAATTCTGCAGCTGGTGCTGATGCTGGCGTTTCTGGCGGTCTGCGCGTATCTGATGTTTGTCGAGCGGGGACTGTTCCACGACGTGGCCCAGGACCCGGATCTGCGGATGGTCAGCGGGATGCTGTGGGCCTGCTTTGCCCTGGAATTTATCTTCATTTTTGTGGATTTCGGCATTTTCTCCGACTATAAGCGGGACTACCGGGAGCTGGATTTCGCGGTTCACTCCGATCCCCTGTCGGGCCTTGCCAACCGCAACGGCTGCGACGCCATCATCGAGCGGTATCTCCGGCAGCCCCTTCCCAAGGGGGTGGGCTGCGTCATGTTTGACCTGACCAATATTCAGGAAATCAACAAGAACTTCAGTCATCTGGACGGCAACGCCCTGATCCGGGATTTTTCCAACATTCTGAAGATGGCTTCGGTGAGCCTGTGCTTCGTGGGCCGCAACGGCGGCAACAAATTCCTGGCGGTGTTTGAAGAGAGCACGCCGGAGCAGGCGGACAAATTTCTCCAGCGCATCCGGCAGAAGGTGGAGGTTTACAACGCCGGTTCTCCGGAAAAGACCATTGAATATGCCTATGGCGTCGCCTTTGATGAAACGGTGAAGGACATTACCGAACTGATTGCCCTGGCGAACCGCAGAATCAAAGACCCCAACGCCTGATGAGCAAGGCTGGAGAAAAATAACACAAGAAGGGGGGAAAGCGCATGGCATCGTATGACTATCAATATCTGGCACATCTGGTACGCCGGGCCCAGGCGGGCAGCAGCGATGCCTTTGCGGAGTTGTATGTGGCAACCTATCAGCAGCAGTATGCGTTTTCCTACCGCTATCTGCAAGATGAGTTCCTGGCTCAGGACGCCATTCAGGAGACATATATTCTGGCCCTGAAAAACATCACCACTCTGTGCGACCCCTTGGTGTTTGTATCCTGGCTCAATCAGATCAATATGCGGGTGTGTTTCGCCATGTACCAGAAGGAGCGCAAGCACAATGCGGAGCTGGACCGTTACGAGCAGTCCCAGCTGGACCACAGCAAGAATCGGGGGGAAAACGAATCCCCCGAGTTTCTGGTGATGAAGAAAGACGAGCAGGAATATGTAATCAACCAGATTCTGGCCCTCCCCTTCAGTGAATCCCAGGCGATTTTCCTGCGCTACTACCGGAACATGAAGGTGGGAGACATTGCCCGGATGATGGATATCAGCCAGAGTTCGGTGAAACGGTACTTAACAAATGGCCGGAAAATGCTGGCCCAGCGTCTGGGAAAATAAAATTTCCAGTTTTTTGGTATAGGACTGGAAATTTCTGGATATCCTGTGATATACTGTGTCACAGAAAAGCCGGTGAATTCCTGGAACCCCGGAATTCAGATCCCGAGAATCAGAAAGAAAGGAGGCGTGAACAAGTGGGCAGACTTTTCACAAGGAAGAAGCCGGAACTGAGCCAGACGGCGGCAAGTCAGATGCTTTCCAATATTTTTGATGCCTGTGAATACGAGGCCAATCAGGTGCCCATGGAAGTTCTCGTCTCCTATGCCAGGTATCGCCGGGAGCGGTATTTCCTGCGCTGGGGCATTGTGGTGCTGCTGGTGCTGTTTCTGATGCTGCCGGTGCTGTTTGTCACCCCGGAGGTCACCATATCCGAGCAGGGAGGGTCCCCCGGCCAGCCCATTTTGCAGGTGGAGGCCCACAGCTGGATGCCCATTGACCGGGTCACCGCCGTCACCGGAGGATACAGCCTGCCGGTTTACGAGATGAGCAACGGGGTGTACCAGATCATTCCGGACCGCAACGGCATCGTCACCGTGACGGTGGTTCTGAAGAATCAGCAGTATACCCAGCAGGAATTCCTGGTGGAGGACGTGGACGTGGACCCGCCGGTTCTGGTGGGCAGCCGCCGTGTGGACGACAATCTGGAGCTGCTGTTCCAGGAGGAAGACGGAAAGATCGACTATGCCGGAATCTATGCCGTAGACAATCAGGGACAGACGGTCTATCCCCTGTCCTATGATGAAAAGAGGTGTCTGGTGGTATTTGCATACCCCAATGATTCCATGAATATTTTTGTCTCAGATGAATATGGAAATGTACTGCAGTTGGTTCTCACCATCAACTGACTGCAAAAAGGAGGTCTTGGAAGCGATGCGGATTCTGCGCAGATTTGGTGCGCTGTTTCTTGCGGTGTCCCTGGCCTCCTTTTTCTGCGGCTGCGGGAAAAACCAGTCCGACCCCGCCGCCCGGCGCAATACCTGGACCACGGTGCTGGCCCCGGAGGCTCCGGGACAGGTGGTGTACGGCAACAGCTATTCCACCATTGACGCCTCCAACACCAGAGACGGCTATCTGCAGGTGAGCTACACCGGCTCGGCCCAGAAGGCCAAGGTCCAGATCACCGTTCCGGACGGAGCGGTGTATACCTACACCTTGCTGCCGGGGGATCAGGAAATCCTGCCTCTGGCCGGCGGAGCGGGGCATTACAGCATCAGCGTGCTGGAAAACGCCTACGACAACATGTACGCCCTGGTGCTTTCCCAGGAACTGGATGTGGAGCAGGTGGACCCGTTTACCCCCTACCTGTATCCCAATCAGCTGTCCTGGTTTGATGACCAAAGCGCGGTGACCAGCCTGGGGGTGGAGATCTCCTCCCAGAGCAGTTCGGATATGGATTATGTCACCCAGGTTTACCGGTATGTGACCCAGAACATCTCCTATGATGTGGACATGGCCCAGGACCCGCCGGTGGGGTATATCCCTTCTCCGGATGCCACCCTGGCCAGCGGAAAGGGTATCTGCTATGATTACGCCTCCCTGATGACGGCGCTGCTGCGCAGCCAGCGGATTCCCACCAAGCTGGTGGTGGGCTACTCCGGCCAGCAATATCACGCCTGGATCAGCGTATATCTGGAAGAGACGGGCTGGATGGACAAGACCATCTATTTTGACGGAAACAGCTGGGTCCTGGTGGACCCCACCCTGGGGGCGACCAACAAGTCCTCGGATGTAAAGCGGTATGTAGGCGATGGCAGCAACTATCTGGTCAAGTACCAGTACTGACCGGTTATGGGGAAAGGAAGGGAACATATGACAAAGCGAAAGTTATCCGCCACGGAAGTGGCAGGTTTTTGTGAGCAATTGGCCATGATTCTGAAGGCGGGAATCTATCTGGGCGAGGGCCTGGACATGATGGCCCAGGACAATGCCCGTACGGAAGACCAGCAGACCCTGACCCAGCTGAAAGAGGAACTGGAGCGTTCCGGGGCTCTGGCTCCTGCCCTGGAGGCGGCGGAAATTTTCCCGGCCTACATGGTGCAGATGGTGCGCCTGGGCGAGGAAACCGGCCGGCTGGAGGAGGTTATGGACACCCTGGCGGGGCACTATACCCGGGAGCAGGAGATTCAGGACGGCATCCGCACGGCCGTGGCCTACCCGGCGCTGATGCTGGGCATGGTGGTGGTTATTGTGGGGGTGCTGCTGACCCAGGTTATGCCCATTTTCCAGCAGGTGTTCGCCCAGCTGGGCACCGAACTGACCGGGTTTTCCCGGGTGCTGATGCAGCTGGGCCAGAGCCTGCGCAGCGGCGTGGTGCTGGCGGCGGTACTGGCGGTGCTGGTGCTGGCGGGGGCCTGGCTGGTGGTCCGGGGCAGAAAGAACCTGCCTTCCCTGCTGCGCCGGATTCCCGGACTGGGAAGACTCTCCGACGACATTGCCCTGTGCCGGTTCGCCGGAGGCATGGCCCTGGCTCTGCGCAGCGGACTGAATCCGGAGTATGCCCTGGATCTGGTGTGCCGGCTGAATGAGGACCCCGATTTCGGCCGCCGGCTGGACCGGGTCCGTCAGGAGATGGAACAGGGCCGGGATATGACCGAAGCCCTGACCCGGGAGGGCATTCTCACCGGCGTTTACGGCAGAATGGCTTCCATCGGCAGAAAAACCGGCACCCTGGATGAGACTATGATCCGCATCGCGGAAAGCACCCAGGATCAGGTGGACAAATCCATTGCCCGGGTTCTGGGCCGGATTGAGCCTGCCCTGGTGGTGGTGCTGTCGCTGCTGGTGGGCGGCGTGCTGATGAGCGTGATGTTCCCCCTGCTTGGCATCCTGTCCGGAATGTAAGGGAGGATTGCCATGCGGTTTTGTCTGCATCAGCGGGAAAAAGTCTGGAAATGGCCGGTCATTTCCCTGGCGGTTTTCCTGGCGGTGATGATTGTGTTTGCGGTTGCCCTGGGGGATCTTTCCCAGCAGACCCGGCAGCGGCAGCGGCTGGCCCTGGAGACGGCGCTGAACCGGTCCATTGTGGCCTGCTACGCATTGGAGGGCCGCTATCCGGAGGATCTGGAGTACCTTCAGGAACACTATTCCTTTACATATGACAGCCGGCGGTTTTTTGTGGACTATCAGCTTCTGGCGGACAACCTGATGCCGGAAGTGACCATTTTGGAGCGAGGTGAGTGACCATGGCACTGGGGCGGATTCGGCGCCACAGCATTGATATCCTGTTTCCCTTGGCGGTGCTGCTGGTATTCGGCGCCAGCTCTGTCATGGCGATTCTGCTGGCCGCCAACATCTACGGCGGCAGCGTGAAAAGCTCCGGGCAGATGTACAACGGCGCCACGGCCCTGGCCTATGTCCAGGAAAAACTCCACCAGAATGACAGCGAAGGCGCTGTCCGGCTGGAGCAGTATGATGAGATTCCGGTGCTGGTGATGGAGCAGCGCTACCAGGATCAGCGCTACTGTACATACATCTATGCCTGGGAGGGCAGCCTGCGGGAGCTGTTTGCCAACCAGGATCTGGAATTTGACCCCTCTGCCGGACGAAAGCTGCTGAACATGGAGGCGTTTTCCTGCCGGTGGCTGGGGGATGGCCTGCTGGAAATCCGGTGCACCGACGAGGAGGGCACGGTTTCCACGGCCTGTGTGGGACTGCTGTCTGCGGAGGTGTGACCATGGAACGAAAAAGCGCGTCCCGTTCCGGCATGCTGCTGCTGGAACTGATGATGGCCATTCTGATTTTCTCCCTGTCGGCGGCGGTGTGCATCCAGGTGTTCGTCAAGGCCCACGACCTGTCCGGCCGGGCGGAGGATCTGGCCCAGGCGGTGAACAGCTGCGGCAGCGCGGCGGAAATTCTGCGCACGGCGGACAGTCCCCGGGAGGGGCTGGATCTGCTGGAGCAGCTGTGCACCCAGACCCAGCGGGAGGACTCCCTCTTCCGGGGCCGGCTGGAGGATGCCGCCCTGGAGATCTCCTGGCAGGAGGATCAGGGCCTGATTACCTACACCATCTCCTGCCTGGATGAAGACCGATCCCCGGTGTATTCCCTGGAACTGGTGTGTCTGGAAGGAGGGGGCGTATGAAAGAAGGAAAGTCCGGGGGATTTATCCATATGGGTACCATCTCCCTGCTGACGGTGCTTCTGGTGGTCATGCTGGTGGTGCTGTCGCTGCTGATGCTCTCCGGTGCCCGGCAGGACTATGACTACAGCCAGAAGCTGGCCCAGCGAAAAACGGAATTTTATGAAGCCAATAACCAGGCCCAGCGCATCCGGCAGCAGGTTCTGCTGCGGCTGGAGGAGCCGTCCCCGGAGCTTGGGGACCTGTCGGTGACCTGGCAGGACGATCAGATCACCTGGCAGGTGCCCCTGGGGGACAGCCAGGTTCTTCGTGCTGCCATGACATTCCGGGACGGCCAATGGATGATCACCTGCTGGCAGGTGGAGTAAGGAGGTAACTCAATTGAGTATGGAGCAATTGCTGCGGGAAGCGGTGGAACAGGACGCTTCCGATATTTATATTGTAGCCGGACTGGGCGCCACGCTGCGGCGCCACGGTCAGATCAGCCAGGGGGGCAGCCCCCGTCTGCTTCCCGGGGATACCCGGAAGCTGGTAGAGGAAGTTTACCATCTGGCAGGAGACCGGGATATGGAATCCCTGCTTCGCACCGGGGACGATGACTTTTCCTTTTCCATTCCGGGGCTGTCCCGGTTCCGGGTCAGCGCCTTCCGTCAGCGGGGCAGTCTGTCCGCCGTGATCCGGGTGATCCGGTTCCAGCTGCCGGACTACCGCCAGCTGAACATCCCCGATGCGGTGATGGAGCTGGGGGACAACCGCCAGGGCATGGTGCTGGCGGTAGGCCCTGCGGGCAGCGGCAAATCCACCACCCTGGCCTGTCTGGTGGATCGGATCAACAAAACCCAGAAACGCCATATCATCACCCTGGAAGATCCCCTGGAATTCCTGCACAGCCACAACCAGAGCGTGGTGACCCAGCGGGAAATCGGGGTGGATACCCAGTCCTATGTGAAGGGCCTGCGGGCGGCCCTGCGGCAAAGCCCGGACATTATTCTCCTGGGAGAAATGCGGGACTACGAAACCATCGAGGTGGCCATGACCGCTGCGGAAACGGGCCACCTGATTTTTTCGACTTTGCACACCATCGGGGCGGCCAACACCATCGAGCGGATCATCGACGTGTTCCCCGCCAACCAGCAGCGGCAGATCGCGGTGCAGCTGGCCATGGTGCTCAAGGCGGTGGTGTCCCAGCAGCTGGTGCCCGGCGTAGACGGCGGCGTGGTCCCGGCTTTTGAGCTGATGCCCATGACCCCGGCCATCCGCACCATGATCCGGGACGGAAAAACCCACCAGATTGACGGGGTGCTTCAGGCCTCGTCCCAGAAAAATTGCTTCAGCATGGACGCCAGTCTGCTGCAATTGTACCGTCAGAACCGGATCACCCGGGAGACGGCCCTGACCTACAGCCCCAATCCGGAGCTGCTGTCGAAAAAAATGTAAAATTTTTTTCAGAATTTCATCAAAAAACTGAGCCGTTTTCTGGCTGAGTCCTCTCTTAATAAGTAGAAGGCCGTATGAACAGACCATAACAGTGCGTTTGTTTCTCATAAGAAGGAGGATTCACCATGAAACACAAGAACTGGAAACATGTCCTGGCCCTGGCCCTGGCACTGACCATTGTTGTGGGAACCGGCGTGATGAACACCGGAAACTGGCTCCATGCCAGCGAGACCCCCACAGAGGCCGCCGCCCAGACTCCGGCCACCGAGGCGCCTGCCCAGGGCAACACGGTAACAGAGCAGATTGTTCTGGATAAGCCCGTGAAGGAAACCGAGGCGGCTCAGGTTGAGGAGCAGATCAAGCCCACCGAGGCCCCTGCTGCCGAGGCCACCCAGGCAACGGAAGCCACCCAGGCCGACGGTGCCGATGAGACCACCGCTGCCACCGAGGCAACGGAAACCACCCAGGCAACGGAGGTAACGGAGACCACCGCGGCTACCGAAGCGACCGAAGCAACGGAAACCACCGAAGCAACGGAAGCGACTGAGGCTACGGAAGCTACGGAGGCTACTGAAGTTACCGAGGCAACGGAAGCCACGGAGGAAACCCAGCCCATTCTGGAGGCCGCTTCCCTGCCCCTGACCGTGACTCTGGTGGACACCGAAGGCAACCCCGTGGGTGACGGCACCTGGACCACCACCGTGAGCTTTGCCAAGGGTGCCAATACCGCAGCCATTGCGGCTCCCAAGGTGGCGGGTTACATCACCCCCGACCCCATCAGCGTGGAGCGCACCGCGGAGACCACCGAATTGACGGCCAAGGCTGTGTACGCTGCGGAGCCGGAGAGCTTCGTCATCACCGTGAACATTCAGAATGCCGAGCAGGGCGAGGTCAAGGTAAGCGGTGAGAAGATCGGCGACGGCTTCACCCAGGAGATGAAGGAAGGCGAGACCTTCACCTTCACTGCCAAGGCTTCTGACGGTTACCGCCTGACGGTCACCGGTGCCAAGCTGAAGGACCCGAATGTTCCCGGCGAGTACATTGTGGAGACCAACGTGGACAAGACCGTGACCATTACCTTCACCGAGAAGGAACCTCAGGAGCTGATCGCCGAGGCGCTGGATCCCAACCGCAGCGTTGTGGTTTCAGTTCAGAAGGAGTCTGAAATCCTCCACGCCGGAGATAAGATTACTCTGGTGGCGACCCTGTCCGGTTATGATGGCGTGACCTACGAACTGCAGTGGCGCTACAGTGTGGATGGAACCACCTGGCAGGATTGTGCCGGGGAGAACGAATCCACCATGACGGTAGAGCTGAACGATAACAACTATATGTACTACTGGAACGTGCTGGTAACCGTAACCGGTGTAAACCAATCTGCTGAGCAAGAGATCCAGCAGGAAGTCCAGCAGCCCAGTGAGCCCAGCGCCCAGGAACCCCAGCCCAGCGAGGAACAGCCCGCCGTTCCGGCGGATGCCCAGTAAAACTCATGGCGAAGGTTGATCAAAACAGTCCCTGCGGTTGGAAGAGAGATTCTGCTTTCGGGCAGACAATTAGGAGGTAACAACTATGATGCGGTTAACAAAACGGGCGCTCTCCGCATTCCTGGCGTTTGTCATGGTATTCACCATGCTGCCCCTGGACGTTTGGGCGGAAGGCAGCCAGACCAGCGGCAACATGGTGTCCGTTGCAGATTCCTATGAAAAAGCATCGGACAACCAGACCTTGGAGCTGGACAGCGCTTCCACGGTCATTGCGGTTGGAGGTACCCATACATTTAATGCCAGCTTGAAAAGCGAGGATGGAACATCCACTCCTCTGGGTGGTTCGGCTTGCCAGTGGACTTCCAGCAAGAATGAGGTTGCCACCGTTGAAGATGGCGTGGTGACGGGTGTCGGCGTGGGTACGACCCAGATCACTTGTACTTATGGCGAGCTGGAAACTTTTGCCATGGTGACGGTCACGGAGGCGAACTACCGTCTGGTGTACGAGTCCAATTACCCGAAAGACGCCGTGAAGTATACCTATCAAAACGGCGGCAGTGCTTCTATTGGCTCTGCGACAGATACGACGGTTAACGAAACCTATGAAATCGGCGCGACTGCCACGGTTGCCAGCGGTATTTTCACCACCATCAACTATGACCTGGTAAATTACTTGGGATCTGATGGCAATACATATAATGTCGATGATACAATCACAATGAATTCCAATCTGACGCTGACGGCTCAGTGGGAAAGAAACGGCAATACCACTTCTCAGGAGCAGATTACGGTACGCTACTACAAGATCAGCAACACCCGTGATTATGTAGACAAAACTGTTACCGCTACCTTTACCTCGCAGGAGGATAACAAAGCAACGGTTACATTCATCACCGGCAACAACCAGGATACCATTGTAGAAAACTATCAGGACTTCTATGGCTGGACGATTGGCGGCAAGGATTATTCGTTCAATGAGCAGGTGACAACAACCGCCTCGTGGAAATCTGGTAGGGGTGAACGTTATTGGCTTGTTGAAGCCCGTCCCCTGCGGGCAGGAGAAGAAGACAATGTTGTGCATGCGCAGTTCTTCATCCGGAAAGCGAATGCGGATGGCTACGGTGAAGCGGACCAATACTACTCTGTGGGCAGCGGTACCGTGGATTCGACCAATTTTAAGAGAGAGCAGGGCGACATTATTTCAGGCACCGTAGCGGGCAGCGACAATGTAAACGACAATGTAAACAGCTATATTTTGACAGCTCCTTCCGCCGCTCAGATTGCCAACCTGATGAACATTACCCTGGATGAAGCATCGGCGGTTCGCTGGTATGTCATCAAGAATCAGGGGGATGGCTTCCATGTGGA
>DVKV01000065.1 GCA_018715835.1 Candidatus Faecousia intestinavium
GAAAATACCTAAAAAACACAAAGGAGCGAGCGAACATGATTAAACTCTTCAAAAGCGGCGTGTATCTGGTCAACGGCAAGACGGTTGTAGAAGATTCGGCTGCGCTGCCCGGTCTGTGCGGTAAGGCCGTCTCCCAGGAAGAGGGGCGCAAGGGCACCATGGCTTACAGCATCCTGAAA
Source organism: Candidatus Faecousia intestinavium (assembly GCA_018715835.1). Classification (GTDB taxonomy): domain Bacteria; phylum Bacillota; class Clostridia; order Oscillospirales; family Oscillospiraceae; genus Faecousia; species Faecousia intestinavium. The sequence continues at coordinate 180 of DVKV01000065.1, forward strand.
GCTCACAACACCACCGATGACATGCAGAACCTTCGCATGAAGTTCGACAGTCTGACCAGCCATGACATTACCTATGTGGGCATCATCCAGACCGCCCGGGCTTCCGGCATGAAGGAGTTCCCCATGCCCTATGTCCTGACCAACTGTCACAACTCCCTGTGCGCTGTCGGCGGCACCATCAATGAAGATGACCATATGTTCGCGCTCTCTGCTGCTCACAAATACGGCGGCATCTACGTTCCCACCAACATGGCAGTAATCCACAGCTACAACCGGGAAATGATGGCTGGATGCGGCCGGATGATTCTGGGTTCTGACTCCCATACCCGTTACGGTGCCCTCGGCACCATGGCTGTAGGCGAAGGCGGTGGTGAGCTGGCTAAGCAGCTGGTTGGCCGTACTTATGATGTGACAATGCCCGGTGTCGTCGCCATCTACCTCACTGGCAGCCCCAAGCCGGGTGTTGGCCCCCAGGACGTAGCGTTGTCTATCATCGGCGCCGTGTACGCCAACGGCTATGTCAAGAACAAGGTCATGGAATTTGTCGGCCCCGGCGTTCAGAACCTGCCCATCGAGTACCGCAACGGCATCGATGTCATGACCACCGAGACCACCTGCTGGTCCTCCATCTGGGTTACCGATCAGGCAACCAAAGACTACTACACCATTCACGGCCGTCCTGAGGCCTTCAAAGAAATCGCTCCTGCTGAAGTTGCCTACTACGATGGCTGCGTGTATGTGGATCTGGATACCGTGGAATGCACCATTGCCCTGCCCATGCATCCCAGCAACACCGTTACCATTGCGGAACTGAAAGCCAACGCAAAGGACATTCTCCATGATTGCGAAGTCAAGGCCAATGCCCAGATCACCGGCGCCAAGCTGGATCTGGTGAGCAAGGTCCATGACGGCGGCATCTGGGTGGATCAGGGCCTGGTGGCCGGCTGTTCCGGCGGTACCTTTGACAACGTGTGCGCTGTGGCAGACATTCTCCGCGGCAAGTCCTGCGGCAACGGCACCTTTAAGATGAGCGTGTATCCCGGTTCCATGCCTGCTTACCTGGAACTGATGAAGAATGGCGCTCTTGCTGACATTGCTTCCGCCGGCGCCATCATCCGGGAGTGCTTCTGCGGCCCCTGCTTCGGCGCAGGCGATACCCCCGCCAACGGCGAATTCTCCATCCGTCACACCACCCGGAACTTCCCCAATCGGGAAGGCTCCAAGCCCGGCGAGGGTCAGATGGCCGGTGTCGCCCTGATGGACGCCCGTTCCATTGCCGCTACCGCCATCAACGGCGGCAAGCTCACCGCTGCCACCGAATTGGATGTAGACTACACCAAGCATACCTACTTCTTTGACAAGAGCGTATACGACAAGCGGGTATACAACGGATTTGGCAAGGCGGAACCCGATCACGAACTGAAAATGGGCCCCAACATCAAGGATTGGCCCGAAATGCCCGCCCTGTCCGATGATCTGCTGGTGAAGGTTGTCTCCTACATCACCGATCCCGTAACCACCACCGATGAACTGATCCCCTCCGGCGAAACCTCTTCTTACCGCTCCAACCCCCTGCGGCTGGCCGAATTTGCTCTGAGCCGGAAGGATCCCGCCTATGTAGGCAGAGCCAAGGAAGTTCATGCAGCAGAAGTTGCAAGAGAACAGGGCAAGGGCCTGAACGAAGAAGTGAAGGCTGTTTACAGTGCTTTGTCTGCCGCCGGTATTTCCAACGATCCGGCCAACACCGTCATCGGCTCCACCATTTACGCCAACAAGCCCGGCGACGGCTCCGCCCGTGAGCAGGCTGCTTCCTGCCAGCGTGTGCTGGGTGCGGCTGCCAACCTGGCCAAGGAATATGCCACCAAGCGCTACCGCTCCAACTGCATCAACTGGGGCATGGCTCCCTTCCTGGTGAAGGATGCCGACGCTTTCGAACTGGGCGACTATGTGTTTGTTCCCGGTCTGCGGAAGGCCATTCTGAATGGCACTCCCGAATTTAGCGCCTATGCGGTCAAGGCAGACGGCACTGTGAAGGCATTCCCTGTGTCTCTGGGTCAGCTGACGGAAGATGAGCGCCAGATCATTGTGGACGGCTGCCTGATTAACTACTACCGGAATCACTAAGCATATTTCCCCGGGAAAATTCCCCCCTTACAGAAGCAGGATCCGCCCAGTGGCAGAACGCGCGTTGGATCAGAGGCTTGGGATAGGCCCCGTCCTCCAACAGAAGGCCGTTTGAGTCGGCCTCGCCAGGCATCCTTTTTCTGACATAAAAGAAAAGCGCAGACTTTTTCCAGTCTGCGCTTTTCTGTTGTCTTTCCAGGAAATGTGACGTATAATAAGAGTCATAGAGAAGGAGGGATTGCATGGACTTTCGGGAGCTGACCTACATCACAG
>DVKV01000066.1 GCA_018715835.1 Candidatus Faecousia intestinavium
ACTTTATTCCCGTGGTGGATGATTACGGCGCGTTTATCGGCATCATTACCCGAAAAGCCATCATTAAGTACTGTTACGACCAGCTGTTTCCGGAGGATTGAATCTACATACGGAAAAATCCCGCCTGAGAAGGCGGGATTTTCAGTCTGTCGGAAACCCCTTCGGGGCTTTCCGACAAGTTTTTGCAGTCCGCTGCGTGCATAATTTGTCCCCCGACGGGGGGACAAATTCCACACTTGCAGCCTGAGAAGTGTTTTCTGCCAGGTACACGCCCCGGCAGAAAATTTTTTGGACTTTGTTGCCGCCATGGGCGGCAAACTCTGTTAGACTTTTTTGACACGCTCAAATCCAGCCTGGGAAGGCGGGATTTTGTTATGCCATTGGCTGCTGTAAATACTGTTCCCACAGGCAGGGTTCCTGGGGCAGGTCATAGGACTCCCGAATGCCCTGACAGATAGCCTGAAGTTTGGCCTGCATGGTATCGGTCTGGAACAAGTCTTCTTTTCCGGGGAGCATGGCGTTTTCAAAAATTCTGGCCCGGTCTTCCACGGGAAAGCTCATGGAGTAGCTGTCCACAAAGGCCCGGCGCTCCGGGGTCAGGTAGACGCTGGAGCTGGCTTTGCTGTCCGTTTCCAGGGAGTAGGAGTAGGCAAAGTCTTCGGGATTCAGGGCCTCCCAGGTGTCCAGGGCGGTACTGTTGGTCAGAATGTGGGTTTCCATCACATGATAAAGCTCGTGATACAGGGCCTGCTGGGAGTATTCTCCCACGGCAATGGCCACATAGCTGCTGCCGTCTTCCAGGAACTGCAAGCCATTGGCATTTTCCAGACTGCCGGACTCGGCGGTTCCGGTGATTTCACGGACCAGACACAGATTCAAGGACTGAAAATGAGAAGCGGTGACGCTCAGCAGATCTTCCGGATAGTCAGCAAGCCGCTGTTCCAGCAGTTCCAGTTCCCGCAGAATCACCGGCGCCAGATATTCGGGGGTGATGTCATAATCCCAGGGCTCCACCTGAGCGGCGGCCTCACCCACCAGAATGCGGATGCCGTATTTTGCCCCGAGCTGATCGGCTTTGGTCTGGCAGGAAGCCAGAGCGGCAGCGTCAGGCTTTTCGGTGTATGTACCAGTGTATTTGATTTGCGAAACCGGGGAAAGGGAGGGCTGCCAGCGATGCAGGGTATAGCAGCCGGCGTCCGGGTCATTAATCAGGATGAACAGTTCCTGACCGTTGCTGCACACCCCTGCGGGAGCAAAGGTGGAGGGAATCTCCAGCGTGTCGGTGAGACATCCGGAGGACAGATCGTAGTATTGCACCCGGGCGGTGTTACCATCCACCAGATTGGTGACGGCGGCACCCTGAATTTCCGGCAGGAAGGTTACAGAATCGGACAGAGTCTGAGGCAGAAGCATCTGGGCGTCATCCTGAGTGGTTCCAAAAACATGGGCAGCGGTGGCGGCGATGGAGAAGTTGGCATAGTACCGGTTGTCCAGTGTCTTCATGGCAACGGTGCCTTCCTGCTGAGCCAGCAGTTCCCCATCATCCGTAGAGACAAACAGGGTAGTGGCCTCGTTTTCGTCCTGAATGGTGCACTGAATCACTTGAGCATCACAGTGGAGACCGGAGAGCATCTGCTGGGGATAGGATACTTCTTTCAGCATCCGGCGGATTCCAGACTCCAGATCCCAGGCCCGAATGCCTTGGGCGGTGCAGTAGTACAGGGTGTTCCGGTCGGAGGAGAGAATGGGACTTCCCACCAGGTCCTCCGGGGCGGCAATGGTACCCACCGTTGAAAGCTTCTCATCCAGCACAACAGTCTGCCGGTTAACGGGGTCAAAATAGGTCAGCGCACCGTCACAGACCCGCAGGCCGGGGTCGGAGAAGTCCAGGAAAAATTCCAGTCCCCGACTGGCGGTGACCGTGAGGTCTTCCCCCTGAACCAGGGTCATGACGGTACCCTCTGTCCCGGAGAGAACCACCAGACTCTCTCCCAGAGAGAGAATCCCATAGGCATCGGAAACCGGAAGGGCGGCGAAGGTATCGGATGCGCAGACCGCTTCGGTTTCCTCCGTGGCCCGAGAGGCTTCAGTGGTTTCAGTGGGCTCAGTGGGCTGGGTGGCTGCTGCTGTGGTGGGCTGGGTGGCGGGAAGCTGCTGGGCATTGGCCGTACAGCCGCACAGCAGTGCGCATATCAGAAGCAGAGGGATCAGGCGTTTCATGGTTATTGCCTCCTAGCCAGAGTATAGTCGTCGCCCTGCCGGTAGAAAGGACAGTGCAGGTGAGGAGAACTGAGAATCCGGTACACCTCGTCCTCATCCAGATCCATGGAGCAGTACTCCATGTCCTCCTCTTCATCATAATCATAATACCAGCAGTTGTCGCATTCCGTTGAATACATGTTCATTCCTCCAGGACCCGGAAAGAAAAATTACCATCTTCCAGAATCAGACAGCTGTGGGAGCCATCCTTGGGGATGGTCACACTGCCGGGGTTCAGACAGCGAATGCTGCCGTGAACTTCATCCATTTTTACATGGGTGTGACCGAAGAGAAACACACTGCCCTGGGGCAGGGGAGGGAGGTTCTCGGGATTGTGATGATGGCCATGGGTCAGATACAGGGAAAGACCATCGGCGAAGACCATGGCGCAGTCAGCCAGGCAGGGGAAGGGCAGAACCATCTGATCCACCTCCGCCTCACAGTTACCACGGACAGCCAGGATGATCTGCCGATACTGAGAAAGCATAGGGATCACCGCTTTGGGGGCATAATCCCGGGGCAGATCGTTCCGGGGACCGTGATAGAGCAGATCGCCCAGCAGGAGCAGTCGGTCCGGCTGCTCTGCCTCAATCAGACGGCAGAGTTTTTCACACCAATAGGCGCTGCCGTGAATGTCGGATGCAATGAGAAATTTCATGGTGTTGTCTCCTGAATACGCAGATTGTCCAGATAGGCGTTCACATCAAAGGGACGCAGCTTTTCGTCCTTTTTCAGATACAGGGGGTGGTGGGGATGGCCTTTTTTGGTGACGGCCCCGGCGCAGTACCACCGGGCGCCTTTTTCTTCACCCTCCCGAACCAGATCCCGGACACAGCCGGGCAGGTAAGGCCGCTTTTCAATGATCGCTCCCCAGGCGGCCCAGACGGCGGGGGAAGGGGAGAGGGAGAGCAGGTACCGGAAGGCCTCCAGATTTTCCCGGTGGAGCATAGGGTTGCATACCCGCTCCATGGTGTCCGGATTGGTGGCCCGCTGGGCGTAGACGTTGAACATGAGAAAACTGTCAAATCCGTTGCCCAGGGCGATCCGCTCCACGGATTTCAGGGTGTTGTCCAGAGCGTCGGGGCGGGCGGTGGAAGGGTTGATCCCCACGCAGATCAGTGGTTTCTGTCCCCGGGTTCCCAGCAGATAACGATATTCTGAATAAAAATTGGGGGCGTAGAGCCATTTGGAAATGTCATAATCCGAATTAGGGGTGTTGGCGGAAGCCAGCGCCTCCTGGAAAGACAGAACCTCCACCTCTGCGGTAGTGCCGGAAGGAATATGTCCCATCACACATCCTCCACCGTGGGAAACCACAGACTCTGGGACGGATCGTGGAAATCACACTGCTCCGGGTCCCTGCCGGTCTGGGTACACCAGGCGGCGAAGGCGGTGTCCAGGAAGGGGTAAACCCCCTCCATAGCAGACTGCAGACTGACGGTGGTGCCATCGGCCATGTGTAGCTCCACCACGATGGTTCCTCCCTGAATCAGGTACAGCTTCTGCCCCAGAATCTCCTGGTAGCGGTATGTACGGTCCGGTTTACCAAACCGGCAGACAAGAAAACTTTCTTTGTCATAAAAAATGCCATAGGTCAGGTAATATCCGGCCAGGCCCAGACCCATCAGTGCGACCACAATGCCGCCGATCAGCAGCACCGGGCCGTCGGTGACGCCGGTGCAGATTCCCAGCACGCCCAGTACAGTCAGAATCACACCGAAAATACCATAGCGCTTGCTGGCCCGGACAGCCAGACCGGAGCGGTGCTGGGCTTTGCTCCGGAATATTTTGTTGAAAGCACGGTCTACCAGGTAACACAGACCGAACACACAGCCGGCTGCCAGTAAAACAAACAGAAATTCCATACCAAAACTCCTACTCTGAAAACGAACTGTCATTTATGCCCACAATACCAGATCCACCGGAATATCAAATTCTTGGGTATCCAGATGAGGCAGCACCTGAAAATCATAGCACAGGGCGACGGTGGGGTGCTCCGGCTCCTGGGCCAGGAATTTGTCGTAAAAGCCGCCCCCATAGCCGATCCGATGCCCTTGGGGATCAAAGGCCAGTCCGGGCATCAGTACCAGGGCGGCAGGGTCTTGGGCCACCGGGCCGTCGGCGATAGGCTCGGGGATTCCAGCGTATCCCTTTGCCACCTGTGTCAGATCTTCCAGCAGGAGAAAGTGCATGGTATCCCCGTAGACCTTGGGCACAGCCACCTGTTTTCCATCCCGAAGGGCCTGCTCCAGAATGGGAATGGTCCGTACTTCCTGGTTATAGGGCAGGTATCCGTACAACGTGCGGGCCTGACGGTATGCCGGGGTTTCCAGAAACAGCCGGGCCAGAATTTCGCTGCGGCGTTCTATTTCCTCCGGGGGCATGGCACGCTTTTTCTCCCGGATGGCTTTTCGCAGCTGCTGTTTATCCATAACTTTTTTCTCCTTCCTGCTCTTTTCCCGGGCGGAACATCCGGAACCACAGGAAAATGGCAATCTGACCGGGGACTCCCAGCAGGAAGAGCTTCCACATCCGGAAATCCAGGGTGACGTGGAGGGTAACAAACAGGCTGAGAAGACTGCCCCACATGATAATGGAGATCAGCGCCATGTTCCACCGGAAATCGTGCCAGGCGGAGCGCAGGCTCAGCAGCACAATGGCATTGGCGGGAATGGCGTAGAAGAACAGAAGATAGCTGTAGGGGTCCAGCACCTCGAAGGATGACAGCACCACAAACGCCAGCAGAGCGATAAACCACACCAGGGTAGAGGAAAGGGCCAGAATGATATTTTTGTTGGGTTTGCGCCGCAGTGCCTTTTCCGACACCTGAGTCATGGCCTTTTCCAGGGTTCCGGGGTTCCCGGGCAGGGCCTCCGGGTCCACCAACAGGTCATTGACTGTAATACCGAACTGCTCCGCCAGCACCATCAGCGTCAGGACATCCGGCACCGATTCCCCCCGCTCCCATTTAGAAACGGCCTTGTCGGAGTAATTCAGTTTTTCTGCCAGACCGGCCTGGGTCAGACCGGCTTGTTTCCGATAGGCGGCGATATTCGCGCCAATTTGAATTTTAACCTTCTCGTCGTCCATGGTGTTCCTCCTGTGTTACATTGGAGTTATTCTAACATAAATTTGACTTAAATGCAATACAGCAGGCAATTTACGGGCCGTTGGCCCTGTACAAATGCAAAAATCCCCGAAGACTCCTGCAAAGAGTCTTCGGGGGGGTGATACGGAAATTACACAGCGTGACCCTTGCTGCGGATCACACCTACCACATAGGAGACGTACTCTTCACACACCGATTTCTCCGGCGCTTCCACCATCACCCGGATCACCGGCTCTGTGCCGGACTCCCGAACCAGAATCCGGCCGGTGTCACCCAGTTTGGCGGCAACTTCCGCCACGGCCTTCTGTACATCGGGGTCGGCCTGGGCGGCGGACTTATCCTGCACCCGGACGTTCTGAAGCACCTGGGGATAGAAGGTAAAGCCCTCACACAGCTGGCTGAGCTTCTTCTTTTTGGCCAGCATTACTTCCATTACCTTCAGGGACGTCAGAATTCCGTCACCAGTGGAGGCGTACTTGGAGAAGATGATGTGGCCGCTCTGTTCACCGCCCAGACGACATCCGTTGGTCATCATGTATTCATAGACGTACTTGTCGCCCACGGCGGTCTTGGCGTAGTCGATTCCCAGCTCGTCAAAGGCCTTGTACAGCCCAAAGTTGGACATGACCGTGGTGACCACGGTGTTCATCATCAGCTTGCCCCGTTCCTTCATGTACTTG
>DVKV01000067.1 GCA_018715835.1 Candidatus Faecousia intestinavium
GTAGGAGGTGAGGCTGTGACGGAATTCGAGCGCATCTACCGGGACTATTTCCGGGAGGTGGAACTGTACTTACGGGCCGTGTGCAAAGAGGAAGTGCTGGCAGAGGAACTGACGGAACAGACCTTTTTCCAAGCCATGAAGGAACTACCCAAATTCCGGGGTGACTGCGATGTGCGCACCTGGCTGTGCGCCATCGGACGAAACTGCTACTTGTCCCATCTGCGCCGGAATAAGCCCCAGGCAAATCTGGATGAGCTGCAAATCCCCGACCCCCGGAAAAGCATGGAAGAGCAATTGGTGGACAAAACTCAGGCCCTGGCCATCCACCGGATTCTCCACGACCTGCCGGAGCCATACAAGGAGGTCTTCTCCCTGCGGGTATTCGGGCAGTTATCCTTCGAGGACATTGGCAGTCTCTTCGGACGCACGGCAAACTGGGCCTGCGTGACCTATCACCGGGCCAGGCAGAAAATTTTAGCGAAATTGGAGGAATGAATATGGATATTTCCTGTGATGTGATCCGGGACATTTTGCCCCTGTACGCAGAGGATCTGGCCAGTCCCGCCACCCGGGAACTGGTGGAATCCCACCTTTCCGGCTGTGAGGGCTGCTCCCAGGAGCTGGAGCGGCTGAAAAAAGCCCAGAAAATTCCAGTGGATACGGATGTCCACTCCTTGCAGCGGGTCAGCGCCGGGCTGCGGAACCGGCGGATTCTGACGGTGGTGTGCGTGGTGATGACCCTGGTCAGTCTGATCTGGTCAGGTATGGTCTTCATGACCACCCCGATTGCCCTGTCCTATGAGGATGCCATTGAATCGGTGGAACTGCGGGAGGATGGAGCGCTGGCCATTGACCGTGCCAGAGGGTACACCGGCACCGGCTCCTGGTTCTTCCCGGATTCTGATGATGAGTTCACCTATGCAAGTTCCTCCCGCTATGATTGGCTCCGGGGGAAATGGGAAGACCGGCAAATTTCTCAGATGTCGGAGGCCGAACTGGAAGACTATGTCCAGAAACGTTATGTCAAGCAGCATCTGACCCAGGAGGATTGGGACCGATTCTACACCGTTTCCACTCGCTACTGCTTTGTCAACGAACAGGGTGGTTTATATATATCCTACACGCCAGAATTGGAAGACCAGGTACAGGAGGAATGGGGGCCGTACACCCAGACGGAGCACAACTATGACCTGTGGTATGTGGACGGAGACGGAACCATGACCCTGCTCTGGGGCGGAGGAGACGGGGAGACCAACCCGGATGTGGCAATCTCCGGCCGAAATGACTTTGCATTTCTTTATCTGGCTGCATTTGTCGCCAGCGTCCTTGTCGCCGCAGCCGCATTCCTGGGCATCCGGTTCCTCCCCAACCCCAGGCTGAAGCCCCATCTTCGGATTCTGGGAACCGTTGCAGCCAGTCTGGCGGCGGCGCTTCTGATTGTCAGTGGATTTGATCTCACCGACCCCACCGGGCAGCGGAGCTATTTCTGGGGCCAGCATCTATTGTCGGTAACGGTGCTGCTGGCTGTCACCGCCCTGCTGTGGCAATGGCTGCACGCTCTGGACAAGCAGCGCTGAAGTCCATCCCCTTTCTATGTAAAACACGAGCCATCTTCGATGTGAAGATGGCTCGTGTTTTCACTATCCGCTGGGAAGCTCAGAACTTAATATCAATTCTCAGCAGTCTGGTTCCTGTCTTGTAGGCCCACAAAAACGCCGGGAAAAGATGCCACTGGTAAGACAGTCTTGCCGCCCAGATTCCCAGGCCCTTGACTCCCTGCCCTCTGAGGGCGAAAAGCCGGAGCAGGGGCCATGTGTTCAGGGGGCCATAGGCAGACCGGAGATAGTCATATGCCCAGGAAATGATCTCCCCCACCCGGATGGACGGATTGTCATAGGCGCGGGAGGTCATGGAAATTCCGATGTGCAGGAACGCTGCCAGCGCCACTGCATCCCGGAATCGGGTCTGCTCCGACTCCTGCCAGATTTTTTTCAGTTCATCCGCCAGAGCGTGCATGGTGTCTTCCTGGGTGTTGGCCATGATGGAACCGGCATGAACCCGATAGTGAACCAGCACCTGATCCACACAGGCAATTTTCCGGCACTGCCGGAACAGCCGGAGCTGGAAGCACAGGTCCTCCCCCACTTTAAAATCCGGAATCCGCAGATCTCCAAGCAGATCCGTGCGGATCAGCTTATTCCAAAGGGCACTGTTGATGAAGGGAATCCGGCTGCTATCCGCCGGGAGGATAATCTCCTGGGGAAATCCCTGCATTTCTTTACAGAGTACACGCCCGGTTTCATCCTCAAACCGGTCATAGGCGCACAAGGTAATTTCCGCCCCAGTTTGCCGGGCCGTGGTATGAAGCTTTTCCAGGTAGTCCGGTTCCAGATTATCGTCCCCGTCCAGGAAAATCAGGTATTTCCCCCGAATCTCCCCGCTACCCAAAATGGCATTCCGGGAACGGGCCGGGCTGCCCTGCAGCGTCTGCCCCCAGAGAATCCGCATTTTTTCCGGGCATCGGGAGCGGTAGTTTTCCAGAATCTCCCCGGTTCGGTCTGTGGAGCAGTCGTCATAGACCAGGATTTCAAAGTCCTGGAACGTCTGGCCCAGCAATTCCTCCAGACAAGGCCCCAAAAATCGCTCCAGATTGTGGGTCGTAATGGCCACGGTAATTTCCGGCATCAGGCTGCCTC
>DVKV01000068.1 GCA_018715835.1 Candidatus Faecousia intestinavium
GGAATACATTCTGCGCGGGTATGGGAATTTGAATTCTGCCATCTTCGTCCATTGTGGCCAGGCCAAAAACGTGTTTTCCTCTGGGAGGAACCCCCAGTCCGGGAATCGGACTGGTGAAGTGGACCAGGTTGTCCAGCGTGACATCAAAAATCTGCGCCAGCAGGTCGCATTTTTCAATATCGGGAACCGATTCTCCGGTTTCCCATTTGGAGAGGGTCTGCCGGGAAACCCCGACTTTTTCTGCCAGTTCTTCCTGAGAAAGGTTGTGCAGCTTCCGCAGCTGAGCAAGATTTTCACGGAACATGGGTTACCTCCTTTTTGATGCCCAGAACACACCAGCGCAGCCCCGGGATGGCGCCAATCAGACCGTTGAGCAGATACCCGCCTGCGAAGCCGGCGGCGCCGGTCAGCAGGTAGCACAGCCCGGGGGCCAGAGCGGTATACCGGTTCAGGTAGTAAGCAGCCGCCGCCATGGGCAGGTAATGCAGAACGTACAGGCCAAAACTCCGTTTCCCCATCCACCGCAGAACGGGACCGGATCTGTCCGCCCATTTTTTCATCCCGGCGAATATGGCCAGGACGGCCGTCCAGGAATAGACCATGGACAACAGATTATTGACAACCGGGGGCGTCACATAGTCCTGGCCAAAATAACAAACCGTATAAGCTGTTCCCAGAATTGCAGCCGCCGCACCCAGGGGCAGCCACCGCCGGCTGAGCCGATCCACAACAGACTCCTGAGCCAGTACAAAGTAGCCCAGGAAAAAGGCCGTTCCGTAAATGCCGAAGCGATAGACAGGAATCACCGGCGTGTTGAGAACCTGGGCCCCTGCCCACAGGGGAACCGCCAGAAGAAGGACAGCGGGAGTGGGAATCCGGGCGCAGGCGGCGTACAGCTTCCCGGTTTCCAATTTCCGGATGGGAATTAACAGCAGACAATACAGCCACAGCACCTGAGCGTACCACAGCACCCCGGTTCCGGATGCTGCCATAATCAGGTACAGTACCGGCCAGGGAAGGTTTTCCGGCATAGAATCAAAAGCGCCGCCGATGGCCATGTTGTAATACCCCAGAATCCACTGAAAAGCCAGCAGACCCAGGGTAGAAGGCACCAGCAGTTTTCGGGTTTGCAGGCGCAGAAATTCACGGGGAGTACGCCGCTCCAACGACAGTCGGGCGCTGACTCCGGATACAACAAACAGGATCACCATAAACCAGGGATAGAGCAGATAGGCAATGGCGTCCTGGTACTGCACGTCCCGGAACGGGCCGATCACCCCAATGGGCAGTACACCGTTGTACAGGTAAATCACATGGTAGAGAACCACCAGAATGCCGGTGATCCATCGGATGTTGTCCAGGTAGCATCTTCGCATATCGGTTCCGCCTTTGCTGCTTTTTCGTTATTATAACAGGCAGACGCCAATGGTTTCAACCAATCGAATGATACAGGCCCCGGGGAGAAATGTTAAAAAAAGTGGCAAAAGCGGAACCCCCAGGGTTCCGCTTCTTATTTCATAAACTTGTCGATGGCCTGACACAGATCGTCAATGGCATCCTGATCCCCGGCGGCCACCGCATCCACCATACAGTGGCGCATATGGTCCTTGAGAATCACCTTGCCGGTATTGTCCAGGGCGGAGCGCACCGCCGCCAGCTGAATCAGCACTTCAGAGCAATCGTAACCCTCTTCCACCATCCGCTTCACCTTTTCCAGGTGACCGATGGCCCGGGAGAGCCGGTTGATGACCGCCTTCTGATTCTGGTGGACATGGGCGTGGGTGTGGGCAATGCCATGGGCATGGAGATAGGCATGGTCCTGGTGGGGGTCGTGGTCATGGCATTCAGACATACGCGCACCTGCTTTCCGACGAGTTTCGTCCTTGTATTATATCTGTTCCCCGCCGCTTTGACAAGCCCCGCCGGGGGATTTTTTGGGAAAAATAAATCCTTTGACAGACTTGGGGGGAAGGGGTATAATGGAGGAAAAATGCAAGGAGGTCTTACCCATGCACGACCATCACGATACCTTTGCCGGGGGCGCTCACGAGCATACCCACGAGCACACCCATGACCACGACCATCCCCACACCCATCCTCACGACCATTCCCATGACCACGGCTGCGCGGGTTCCTGCGGCAGCTGCCAGGGCGGCTGCGAGCATACCCCCATGGAAGAGCTGACGGCTCTGATGAAATACATGGTGGGTCACAACGCCGCCCACGCCAAGGAGCTGGCGGATCTGGCCGGAAAGCTGGAGGAGGCGGGAAACCATGTGGCCTATGAGCAGGTCATGGCCGCAGTCTCCGACTTCGAGAAGGGCAATATGCGCCTGAGCGTGGTGCTGAGCAGCCTGGATGTGAAGTAAAAGAAAGAAGGAATATCCAAATGTGTCTGTCTACTGTTTATAAGAACACCCTGACGCCGGAGACGGTGATGATGAAAAACGTCATGCGCATTGAGTGCAAGGACGGCATGGTCATCCTCACCGACCTGATGGAGCGCCAGATGGCCATTGAGGGTACCCTGGAAATGGCCAACCTGGTGGACGGCGTTGCCGTGGTGAAGGAAGCCGTTCCTGCCTGATCTTCCGTTCCGGGCGGCATCTGCCGCCCGGAAATTTCTTTTTAATTTATTTGCAAATAATTCTCATTTTCTTCTTGACAAACTGAAGGAGACATGTTATACTCATCTCGTAAATAAGAATCAAATGCAAATCAATCCGACAGGAGGTGTCTATGGAAGGTACCACGAAGCAGTTCAAAAAGCGGAACGCCATTCTCGCCTGTCTGCAGCAGACCCACGCACACCCCTCGGCGGAGATGGTCCACGATATGCTTCGCGCATCCCACCCGGACATCTCCCTGGCAACGGTGTACCGCAACCTCACCCGGTTCAAGCAGCAGGGCCTGATCCAAAGCCTGGGCACGGTAAACGGCGTCGAACGGTTTGACGCAAATACCAGCCCCCATGTGCATTTCGTCTGCAACTGCTGTGACGCGGTAATCGACCTGCCGCAGATTGAAGTGCCCCAATCCCTGGGTCAGGATACCGAGAAATACGCGGGCTGCCGGGTCCAGGGCTGCCAGCTGACCTTCACCGGTCTGTGCGGCAAATGCGCCAATTCCTGAATTTTTCCAAAAACAAAAAAATCTATTTTATGGAGGAAATCAATATGAAGAAGTTTGTCTGCCCCGTCTGTGGTTACGTTTACGAAGGCGAAAGCATCCCCGAAGGCTTCAAGTGCCCCGTCTGCAAGGTGGACGGCTCCAAGTTCAAGGTCATGGAGACCGACAAGCTGGCCGCTGAGCACGAGTACGGCATCTACGCCAAGACCGTGAAGAACAACCCCGACATCTCCGAAGAGGACAAGAAGTTCATCTTCGAGCAGCTGATGGCCAACTTCAACGGCGAGTGCTCCGAAGTGGGCATGTACCTGTGCATGGCCCGGATCGCTCATCGGGAAGGCTATCCCGAGATCGGCCTGTACTGGGAGAAGGCCGCTTACGAGGAAGCCGAGCACGCTGCCAAGTTTGCAGAGCTGCTGGGCGAGGATCTGGAGCCCAATATGAAGGCTTCCACCAAGGCCAATCTGGCCTGGCGTGTGGACTGCGAGTTCGGCGCTACCGCCGGCAAGTTCGACCTGGCCGCCTGCGCCAAGAAGAACGGCCTGGACGCCATTCACGACACCGTCCACGAGATGGCTCGTGACGAGGCCCGTCACGGCAAGGCTCTGAAGGGCCTGCTGGAGCGGTACTTCAAGTAAGAATCTTTCAAGCGGGGCGGCTCCGGCCGCCCCTGTTTTTTTGAAAAGGAGATTCCTATGATCAAATGGAAGGAAGAAGGCTTCCTGCCGGTAGAAAAGGCGGAGAAAGAGGGGGACTATGTCTGCCCCATCTGCCACAAGATTCTCCACTTGGAGGCCGGTCAGACCATCCCCCGCTGCTGCGGCAAGCTGATGGAGCCTATGGACTGATGCGGTCTGCCGACAGCCCCCCGGACACTGACGGGTCCGAACCCACGGAAGCTCAAATGAGCATGAACCTGAAAGCCGGCTCCCTGGGGAGCCGGCTTTTCCCGATTCAATCAGCACAAGGCAGGAACAAACCGTTCCTGCCTTGTGCAGTGTGTCAAAAGCCTCGCAGAGTTTGCCGCCTGCGGCGGCAAATAGAGTCAGAACGTTTTCTGCCGGGGCGTGTACCTGGCAGAAAACACTTCTCAGGCTGCAAGTGTGGAATTTGTCCCCCGCAGGGGGACAAATTATGCGCGCAGCAGACTGTAAAAGTTTGTCGGAAAAGCCCGGAGGGATTTTTCGACAGTCTCAACAAGGCAGGAACAAACCGTTCCTGCCTTGTGTTCGTTTTCATCCATTGACATTGCACTGGCCCCAGCCATTGCTGCCTGCGGCAACCAGAGTTCCATCTGCGCACAGTGCCAGGGTGTGATAGGTTCCGGCGCTGACGGCTACAATGTCCGTCCAGCCGCCCACATCGCATTGTCCGTACGCGTTGGACCCGGTGGCGACAACCGTACCGTCGGAACGCAGCCCGACGGTGTGGGAAGCACCGGCGCTGACGGCCACAATATCCTCCCAGAATTCCACATCGCATTGGCCATAACCGTTCCAGCCCTGGGCCACAACGGTGCCGTCTTCCTTCAGGCCCACCACATGGGAGTCCCCGGCGCTGATGGCGGTGATGTTCTTCCAGCCCGCAACGTCGCACTGGCGGGCGTCGTTGTTTCCGGCGGCCAGAACAGTGCCCCGGGATGTCAGACCATAGGCGCTTGCGTTGCCCAGCGCCACATCCACCACGTCCGTCCAGGCGGAGACGTCACACTGCTTCCGGGCGTTGCTTCCGGCCACAACCACGGTACCCCGGGCGGTCAGGCCGATGGTATTGCTCTGGCTGACATCGATGTCCACAATGTTCCGCCAGGTGGCAATGCTCTGTTTGCCCTGCACGGAACCGGCGGTGACCACGGTGCCGTCCTCCCGCAGACAGACGGTTCCCACACTGGCAGCAATCCGGGTGATTCCCTTCCAGTGCTGGGGTACCTGTCCGTTTCTGGCGGTTCCCACGGTGCCATCCTCCCGGATCCAGGCGCTGTGATAGGTGCCGGCATCGATGAGTCCCGTTTTCCAGGGACTTTCGTCCGGAGCGTCCTGATTCTCACCCACAGGTTCCGCTGAAGGCAGCGTGACCCCGGTCTCCTCGGCAGGCCCAACTGTGGGCAGCGTATCCCGGGTTTCCTCGGTGGGCTCCGCTACAGGAAGTGGATCCCGGGTTTCCTCCGTGGACGCCGCAGAGGGGGCGGTGCTCCAGGTTTCCCCGTTGATTTCCGACGCGCCCGCGGGAATCATCAGACCTGTGGCACAGAGCAGGAGCGCCGCCAACAAAAAGCAGATGCGTTGTTTCATATTCATCTCTCCCATGCAAATTGTAACGGTTCTGATTCCAACTTAAAATACAAGTGTAAACTTTGGGTAATTGCTTATAATTCAGCAGAAATTCCAATCCATTTTCCTCTTTTTCAGGCTGTAAGCCTCAGAAGAAAATCCCGCAACCGGGTAAGCGGCTGCTCAATCAGGCGATAGGTCAGATAACTGATGACAAGGCTGATTCCGATT
>DVKV01000069.1 GCA_018715835.1 Candidatus Faecousia intestinavium
GCTATTGTATAGACAGCAATGGCGAAAGGATTATTTTTTCATGTACAAACAATGTAAAACAGCCGCATCCTCCGCCCGTCAGAAGGAAATGGCCGACGGCCTGCTGCGCCTGATGCGGGAACACAATTACCATGATATCTCCGTGGCTGACATCTGCCGGGAGCTGGGGATCTCCCGGAACTCCTTTTACCGGTATTTCTCTGACAAGGACGCCATGCTCCAGGTGCTGATCGACCATGTGCTTCTGGGTCTGGATCTGAACGCCCAGAAAAGCCACGATCTCAAGCCAGACAACGCTCAGATCCGCCGGGTTCTGCAGTTCTGGAAATCCTGTGAACCTCTGCTGGACGCCCTCTCCTCCAACGGGCTGAGCACCACTTTGTCCATGCAGGCCCTGCTGCTCAAGCATAACAGCCGGGCCCTTTCCGACACTTTTCTCATCCAGGATGCCCAGAAGCAGAAATACGCCAACGCTTTCGCCGTGGGCGGAATACTGACGCTGCTGATCTCCTGGCACCACAACGGTTTCGATCTGAGCATCGACGAAATGGAGGATCTGACCCGCCGGATGCTGACCCAGCCCCTGTTTGTCCGCCAGAATACACAAGGACAGGCCCCGGATTTTTGTTTCCCCCTGTAACGGTTTGCCCTGGTTTGTCACATTGCACAAAACCCTTTTTTCGACTAAAATAGAGGCAAACATCTAATAGGAGGAATGTCCCATGCCCAATACCGTCCGTCTCTCCCCTGCCTCGCTGCAGGTCATCCGTACCGTCAATGACCGGCTGATGTCCTACAACGTGGAGTTTACCGAGGTCACCGGCGGCACCTTCTGGAAGCAATATACTCCGGAGCAGATCGCCGGCACGGAAAAATTCACCGTGGGGAATGTCAGCAACATTGCCCAGGCAATGGCCAGCCTGGTGCAGGTCTATCCCCCCATCGACCTTTACAACGAAAAGCTGAGAAAGCTGGCGAAGGAATTCGGACCTGTGTGGGTCCGGGTTTCCGGAACCTGGGCCACCAAAACCTACTACGACTTTGAAGGCACCGGCGTGACCCCGGAAGGCTACCAGAATCGGCTTACCCGGGAACAGTGGATCGGCGTTCTGGATTTCGTCAAAGCCGTGGGCGGCAAGCTGCTGATCTCCATGGCCAACTGCATCGGTCTGCACACCGCCGATGAGCCCTGGAATCCCAGTCAGGCGGAAAAGATCTTCGCCCTGACCGCAGAGCACGGCGGCAAAATCGACGCGGTGGAATTCACCAACGAGCCCAATATGCTGGACATCACCGGTTTCCCTCCCGGCTACACTGCCGCGGACTTTGCCCGGGATCAGGATATTTTCCACCGCTGGGTCCGGGACCATTACCCCGACACCCTGATTGTAGGGCCCTGCGCCACTGGCGATGCCACCATGGGCGACCGTCAGAAGTCCGGCGGCGGAATTGAGAACCTGTCCGGCAAGCTGGCCACCACAGATGAGCTGATGGCCGGCACCAAAGAGCCTCTGGACGTATACAGCTACCACTATTACAACGGCATTTCCGAACGTCTGGAAATGATGATGCCCGGAATGCACTGGGATGCCGGGAAAATTCTCACGGAAGATTACCTGGCGGTGGCACCTTACAGTGCGCAGACCAATGTTCCTCTCCGGGACCGCCACTGCCCCGGCGGTGAGATGTGGGTTACGGAATCCGGCGACGCCGGCGGCGGCGGTGACACCTGGGCCAGCACCTATGCCGATGTGTTCCGGACCCTCAATGAACTGGGGACCTTCGCCACCATCACCAACGGCGTGATTTTCCACAACACCCTGGCCTCCTCGGACTACGGCTTCCTGGAGCACGGCACCTTCAACACCCGACCGAATTACTATGCCGTTCTGCTGTGGACCCGCCTCATGGGCACCACCGTTTATGACAGCGCAGAGCCCATCCGGGAGGGCGCCCACGTCTTTGCCCACTCCCGGAAGGACGGGAAAGACGGAGTCGCGTACCTGATCATCAACAACTCCGAGACCGACTGCACCAAGGTGGAATTTGCCGGGGAGGCTGCCTGCTATGTTCTCTCCGCTGACCACGTCCGCTCCACCGTTATGAAGCTGAACGGCCGGGACCTGGTGCTGGGCGAACACAATGAGCTTCCCGATCTGTCCCCCGTTATGGTCCGGGACAGCCTGACCCTGGCGCCCGCCACCATGGCCTTCGTGGTTCTGTAATCCCCGGTTCCGGCAGGAAGGGCGTCCCAAATAATACAACGACAGGCAGGCGCTGTTTTTTGCGCCTGCCTGTTTTCTGTGCGTTTTCCAATCGGGAGTCTTCCCCGGAAAGGCTTTCTCTCTTCTTCCGGAAAAGTCCCGTTTTCTTTGATGGGTATTTTCTTCCGGGCTGTTTACATTCCCAGAATATTTTGGTATACTAACGGTGTTTCAGACAAATATCGGGATCTTCTGCTTCTTCTGAGGAAGTCCGGTGAGAATCCGGCGCAGTCTTACCTCTACTGTCAGCGTTTTCACGCAAGCCAGATCTTCAGCAGACGCAGATTGACACAGTCCTTTTAGGTGGAGAGGCTGGGTCTGGCAATCCGTCAGATGCGCCCTCTCCCTTTGAGAAGAGGGCGCGCTGTTTTGCGGCGGCCCCATGTGCCGTGCCGGAACCCCTCCCCTTCCGGCAAAAAGGAGGAAAATCATGCACATTATCATGGCGGGCCTGGATCACAGTCTGGCATCCGTGGCCCTGCGGGAAAAATTCAGTTTTACCAAAACGGCGGTGGCCGACGCGGTGGCGGAGTTTGCCCGGAAACCCGGTGTACAGGGTGCTGTGCTGCTGTCCACCTGCAACCGGACAGAACTGTACCTGTCCCTGGAGGACGATCAGAACATTGCGCCGGACCGGCTGCTGTGCACCGCAGCCGGACACCCCTATGAAGGCTACGCCTTTGTGATCCGGGAAGACGAGGAAGCGGTGCGCCATCTGATGGAGGTCGCCTCCGGCCTTCGCTCCCGGATTCTGGGAGAGGATCAGATCCTGTCCCAGGTGAAGACCGCCGCAGAAATCTCCCGGCAGGCCCAGGCCTGCGACAGCGCCCTGGCCACCCTGTTCCGCACGGCGGTGACCTGCGGCAAGCAGGTCAAGACCAACGGTCACCTCACCGGCGTGGCCACCTCCGCCGCCCACATGGCGGTGAAGGCCGCCCAGGCAAGACTGGGCAGTCTCTCCGGGAAAAAGGGACTGGTCATCGGCAACGGGGAGATGGGCCGTCTGGCCGCCGGACTGCTCCGGGATGCCGGATGCACCGTCTCGGTGACCCTCCGGTCCTACCACCACGGAGAAACCGTGGTGCCCGCCGGATGCTCCGTCATCTCCTACGACGACCGGTACCAGGCCATGTCCGGAATGGATCTGGTGATCTCCGCCACCACCAGCCCCCACCACACCATCTACCGGCAGGATTTTCTGAACATTCCCAGCGCCCCTGGACTGCTCATTGACCTGGCCATTCCCCGGGACATTGAGCCATCCACCGGGGATCTGCCCGACGTTACCCTGCTCAACGTGGACGACCTGGGGGAGAATCTGGGGGCCGATGCCGAGACCATTCAGCAGGCCCAGGAAACCATCTCCGAATACATGGAGCGGTTCCATCAATGGCGAGTCTACCGGGAGAGCCTGCCCGCCCTGGAGGAAGTGAAGGCCGCCCTGCGGCAGCGGATTACCGCCTATCTGGACGCAGACATGGATGCCGGTCAGGCAGCGGATGTGGCCATCGACAAGGTGGTGGATTTGCTGGCCGGGGGCATGACCGACGGGTTTACCACCCAGGCCCTGCAGGTCTGCACCGCCAAAATCCGCTCTCACACAAGATAAGACAATGGAAGGAGAAATGATTGCCATGCAGTCTCAGGAATTATACAACCGTGCCGTCAAGGTCATGCCCGGCGGCGTCAACTCCCCGGTGCGGGCCTATCTGTCCGTGCATATGTGCCCCCGGTTCATCACCCGGGCTGACGGCCCCTACATCTGGGATGAGGACGGAAAGCAGTATATCGACTACGTCTGCTCCTGGGGTCCCATGATTCTGGGACACAACCATCCCGTGATCCGGGAAGCGGTGGAAAAGGCCGTGAAGGATGGCCTGAGCTTCGGCGCTCCCACCCGCCGGGAAGTGGAGATGGCGGAGCTGATGACCGAAATCGTGCCCAACATCGAAATGGTGCGGATGGTAAACTCCGGCACTGAGGCGGTGATGAGCGCCATCCGTCTGGCCCGGGGCGCTACCGGCCGGGACAAGATCATTAAATTTGCCGGATGCTACCACGGGCACAGCGACTGCCTGCTTGTGAACGCCGGTTCCTCTGCCCTGGCGGGAGGCCATCCCAGCAGCGCCGGCGTACCGGTGGACATTGTGAAGCACACCCTCACCGCCCAGTATAATGACCTATCCTCCGTGGAGACCCTGCTCCAGGCCAATCCCGGGCAGGTGGCCTGCATCATTGTAGAGCCCGTGGCCGCCAACATGGGCGTGGTGGGTCCCGCTCCCGGATTCCTGGAAGGACTGCGCCGGCTGTGCGACGAAAACGGCGCCCTGCTGATTTTCGACGAGGTCATCACCGGCTTCCGTCTGGCCCTGGGGGGCGCCCAGAGCTACTACGGCGTCCGGGCAGATCTGGTCACCTTCGGCAAGATCATCGGCGGCGGTATGCCTGTGGGCGCCTACGCCGGCAGCCGGGAACTGATGGAGCAGGTGGCACCCTGCGGCCCGGTGTATCAGGCGGGTACCCTCAGCGGCAACCCGGTGGCCATGGCGGCAGGTCTGGCCCAGCTGCACTACCTGAAGGACCACCCGGAAGTGTACAGCACCATCGAGCAAAGCGCCTCCTATCTGGCCCGGCACATGAAGGCCAGCGCCGAAAAGCACGGCGTGGGCGTGTCCGTGAACCAGGTGGGCAGCATTCTCTCCCCCTTCTTTGTTCCCAACGGGGTGGACTCCTACAAAACCGCCACCGGCAGCGATCTGCAAAAGTACGCCAAGTACTTTGCGGAGATGCTCAGCCGGGGGGTGGCTCTGGCCCCGGCCCAGTTCGAAGCCATGTTCGTCTCCGCCGCTCATGCCCAGGCGGATCTGGACGCCACTGCTCAGGCGGTGGACGCTTCCTTCGCCGCCCTGTAATCTCCCCGGAAAGTCAAGACCACCGGCGAAGCCGGTGGCTTGCACTGGCCCTATAAGGGCCTGATACAGCCGCGTCTTAAGACGCATGAACGGTTCGCCAACCGCAAATTGTTTACTGGCTGCCCCCTTCCGGGGGCGGCT
>DVKV01000070.1 GCA_018715835.1 Candidatus Faecousia intestinavium
GAGGAAAACACCGGCGTCATCATCCTGGCGGCCACCAACCGTCCCGAGTCTCTGGACCCGGCCCTGACCCGGCCCGGCCGGTTTGACCGGCGGGTGCCTGTGGAGCTGCCGGACCTGGCAGGCCGGGAAGCCATTCTGAAGGTTCACGCCAAGAAAATCAAAGCCGGGGAGGATGTGGACTTCCATACCATCGCCCGGATGGCCGCCGGCGCTTCCGGTGCGGAGCTGGCCAACATCATCAACGAGGCCGCCCTCCGGGCTGTCCGCAGCGGCCGGGTGATCGTCACCGAAGCCGACCTGGAAGAGAGCATTGAAGTGGTCATCGCCGGTTATCAGAAGAAAAACGCCGTGCTGTCCGACCAGGAGAAGAAGGTGGTGGCCTACCATGAAATCGGCCACGCCCTGGTGGCCGCCCTGCAGAGCCACTCCGCCCCGGTGCAGAAAATCACCATCATCCCCCGGACCTCCGGTGCTCTGGGCTACACCATGCAGGTGGATACCGGGGACAAGAACCTGCTGACGAAAGAGGAACTGGAAAACAAGATTGCCACCTACACCGGCGGTCGGGCCGCCGAGGAAGTGGCCTTTGGTGAGATTACCACCGGCGCTTCCAACGACATCGAGCAGGCCACCAAGCTGGCCCGGGCCATGATTACCCGCTACGGCATGAGCCGGGACTTCGACATGGTGGCTCTGGAGACGGTTCAGAACCAGTATCTGGGCGGAGACGCCTCCCTGACCTGCGCGCCGGAAACCCAGCGGGAAGTCGACCGGAAAGTGGTGGAGCTGGTGAAGTCCCAGCATGAACGGGCGAAACAGCTTCTCTCCGACAACCGGGAAAAACTGGACCAGCTGGCGGCCTACCTTTATGAAAAGGAAACCATCACCGGCGAAGAATTCATGGACATTCTGGCAGGAGGGCAAAACACATGAGAAGACGTTCCGGATTCGGCTGGCTGGAGCTGGCCATTGGAATCATATTGATTGCGCTGGGCATTCTGGTTTTTCTGAAGCCGGATCTTGCCCTGACCGGCATGGTCTTTGCCTATGGAATTGCCGCCGTGGTCATGGGAATTGCGGATATTGTCCTGTTCATTGAATTCCAGCGGTATACCGGATTTGGGCCCATTCTGGCCCTGGTCTCCGGGGTACTCAGCGTCATGTCGGGTCTGATGCTGGTGGTCTATCCCGGTACAGGGGCCCTGGTGCTGACGGTTCTGTTCCCCATCTGGTTCATCGCCCATGTGGTCTCCCGCCTGACCCACCTGGGGCACATCCGGTTTGTGGCCGGAGAGGGCGTGTACTGGTTTACCCTGATTGTGAACCTGATCGGGCTGTTCCTGGGGATTCTCATGGTCATTTCTCCCCTGTTCACCCTGTCCACCATCCGCTGCTTTGCCGGTGCCTACCTGATTCTGCTGGGACTGGGCAGTGTGGTGATGGCGGTGAGCAAAATGGGAAACCGGTGGTGAGGAGGGCTGTCCTTCATGGAGCCTATGGTTCTTCTGACCACCCTGGATGAACGATACCTGCCCCAGCTGCAGGTGCTGCTCACCTCCTTGTCCATTCACAACCCCGGGGAAAAAGTCACATTGTTTCTGCTGCACAGCGGCATCCCGGAGGATCGGCTATCCGCTGTCCGGCGGCAATGCGAATGCTGCGGCTATGACTTTTCACCCATTGCGGTAGCGGATGACCTGTTCCGGGAGGCCCCCGTCACCCGGCAATATCCGAAGGAAATGTACTACCGGCTGCTGGCACCCCAGCTGCTGCCGGATCACATTCAGCGGGTGCTCTACCTGGACCCGGACATTCTGATCCTGAATCCCATTCGTCCCCTGTGGGAGCGGGACCTGGAAGGGAATCTTTTCGCAGCGGCTGCTCACACCGGGAAAACCGAGCTGGCCAACAGTGTCAATCAGCTTCGCCTGGGCACCGACCGGGACTACTACAACTCCGGAGTGCTGCTCCTGGATCTGGAGGCCGGACGGCGGGAGATCCGGCCCGAGGTGCTGTTTTCCTATGTGAAGCAGCACGGCAAAGAGCTGATCCTGCCGGACCAGGACCTTCTGAACGCCCTGTACAGTCAGCGGATTCTCCCTCTGGAGGATGTGCTGTGGAACTATGACGCCCGGAATTACAGCAACTACCTGCTGCGCAGCGGGGGCCAGTGGGACCTGCGATGGGTGATGGAACACACGGCAATTCTGCACTTCTGCGGCAAAGAAAAGCCCTGGAAGTCAAAATATGTCCATCGCTTCGGCATTTTGTACCTGCATTATCTTCAGATTGCCCGCAGGCAGTGGGGCATTGATCTGTAGCAGAACCAAGCGCAAAACCGGCAGCCCAATTTAGGCTGCCGGTTGATTCATTGGCACGGCTCCTGTTTGTTTCCCATGCAAAAAGTCGGAGCAAGTGCTCCAAAGCTTGCTCCGGTGATATTCAGGCGACAGGACTCGATGATATTATGGTTGCTCCCAGTGTGCGCACTAGGAGCTGTGACATTCCACCGGAATGTCACAGTTATATGGGTTCGAGTCCTGTCTTTTTTCCGCACCAAAAGGCTCCCCCACCGCATGGTGGAGAACGCTCGGGTTTCAGCAGAAATCCATCACCCGCTCCGGCGATATTCAGGCGACAGGACTCGATGATATTATGGTTGCTCCCAGTGTGCGCACTGGCAGCTGTGACATTCCACCGGAATGTCACAGTTATATGGGTTCGAGTCCCGTCTTTTTTCCGCACCAAAAGGCTCCCCCACCGCATGGTGGGGGAGCCTTTTGGTGCGGGCGACAGGACTCGAACCTGCACGGCGAAGCCAGAGGAACCTAAATCCACCGAGTCTACCAATTCCACCACGCCCGCGAAGAAAAAACGCCCCCTATTTTTACACGGGGGAGGCACCCGGGGCGGAGCATATCGCTTCATCCGCTTAGTGCCATTTTACCATGGCCCGGTTTCCTTGTCAATCCGGAAACCGGGCCAAACCTGAAATTATTTTTCCATATGCACAATCAGGTGGGGGTAAGTCATGGTAATGCCCTGCTCGTCAAAGATTTCCTTCACCCGCTGGGTCACGGCGAAATACACATCCCAATAATCCGGTGTCTTCACCCACAGGCGCAGGCTGTAGGAAATGGCGCTGTCTCCGTAGGCCGTCACCACCGCCTGGGGTGCCGGGTCTTCCAGTACGTTCTCCCGGGTTCCGGCCTGTACCAGAGCATCCAGCACTTTCTGCACCGGGGCGTCATATCCCGCAGACACCGCAATCTCCACCCGCCGGGTTTCCGAAGCAGAGTAGTTCACAATCTGGGATGCCACCACTGAGCTGTTGGGAATAGAAATCACCTTGTTATCTGCGGTGGTCAGCACGGTATAGGTCATATTGATCTCCTGCACTGTGCCGGCCTGTCCCGCCACCTCCACGAAATCTCCGGAGTGGAAGGAATGGTTATACAGTATGGTGAAACCGCCTACAACATTGGAAGCCATATTCTGCAGAGACAGGGAAAGTGCCAGGGTCAGGACACTGGCCAAGGCCACAATGCCCGTTACGTCAATCCCCAGGGCCGAAGCTGCGCTGAGGAACACCACCAGGTACATTCCCGCCCGAACCAGTGACAGAATCAGGCTGTGGGCCGCCTTTTCCAATTTGGATCTTTCCAGGGTCTTTCGAAGAACGGTCAGCACCACCCGGATCGCCAGCACCCCCAGGATAACAATCAGCAATGCCGAGAAAAACCGGGACAAAAACGCCCCGCCCAGCAGGGTTTTCCAATCAAACATACAATTTCCTCCTTCTATATGGTCTGGGTGTATTATATCCTGCGGCGGGGAAAATAGCAAGAGCGCCCGGGCTCCTTTCGGGTCCGTAAAAAATTGTTAATCTCAATTTAAGAAAAGCCCCT
>DVKV01000071.1 GCA_018715835.1 Candidatus Faecousia intestinavium
GAAAAATCTTCGGTTTCTCCGCCTGAAAAGAAATTTGTCTAGACGAAGGCTGGCTGCAATTCTGGGACTTCGAGTCAGCCAGGTGATATTTATGGAAACGGGGTGGACGATGGAATTTGATCACCTTTTGATGCATCGTATCTCACGGCTTTTTGACGTGGAATTATCGGATTTGGTACACCAAAATTTAGTAAAAGAAAAACGGCAGCAGGCGTGATGCCTACTGCCGTTATAACGTATCTTAGCCGTTGTTGGCCATTTCCTTCAGAGCGTCCTTGCGGCTGAAGTTTGCACGGCCCTTCTCGTCGAAGCCCATGAACTTCACCCAGGTCATGTCGCCCAGGTTCAGCACGTCCTCCACCTTCTCCACCCGGCGGTTCTCCAGCTTGGAGATGTGCACCATGCCGTCATGGCCGGGAGCAATCTCCACGAAAGCACCGATGGGCAGAATCCGCACAACCTTGCCGTAGTACAGCTTGCCTACCTCAGGCACGAAGCAGATGTCGTCCACCATCTTCTTGGCGGCGTAGGCGGCGGCGGAGTCCACAGCGGAGATAAACACGCTGCCATCGTCCTCGATGTCCACCTTGGCGCCGGTGTCGGCACAGATCTTCTGGATGGTCTTGCCGCCGGAGCCGATGACCTCCCGAATCTTGTCCACCGGAATCTTCAGGGACAGCATCTTGGGGGCGTACTCGCTGACCTCGGGACGGGGCTCGGCGATGCAGGGCAGCATCACCTCGTTCAGAATCTCCAGACGGGCCTTGCGGCAGCGCTCCAGAGCGTCGGCGATGATCTCCATGGTCAGGCCCTTGTTCTTCAGGTCCATCTGAATGGCGGTGATGCCTTCGCTGGTACCGGCCACCTTAAAGTCCATTTCGCCGTGGAAGTCTTCCACGCCCTGGATGTCGGTGAAGGTTCTCCACTCGCCGGTTTCCTGATCGGAAATCAGGCCGCAGGAGATGCCGGCTACCGGCCGCTTGATGGGCACACCGGCGTCCATCAGAGCCAGGGTGGAGCCGCAGATGGAGCCCTGGGAGGTGGAGCCGTTGGAGGACAGCACCTCGGAGACCACCCGGATGGCGTAGGGGAACTCCTCCACAGAGGGGATCACCGGCAGCAGAGCCTTTTCAGCCAGAGCGCCGTGACCGATCTCCCGGCGGGAGGTGGAGCGGGCGGCCCGGGCCTCACCGGTGGAGAAGGAGGGGAAGTTGTAGTGATGGATATACCGCTTGGTATCCTCAGGGTAGATGGTGTCCAGCTTCTGAGCAGCGGACAGGGGATTCAGGGTGCAGACGGACAGCACCTGGGTCTGACCGCGGGAGAACAGGCCGGAGCCGTGTACCCGGGGCAGCACGCCCACTTCGGCGTCCAGAGGACGGATTTCGTCCATGCCGCGGCCGTCCACACGCTTGCCGGCCAGCAGCCACTTCTTGACGACCTTCTTCTGCATCTTGTACAGGCAGACCTCAATATGGGTCTCGAAGTCCTCGTACTTCTCGCCAAACTTCTCCTGGAAGTCCAGCCGGGCGGCGGTGAGCCGCTCTTCCCGGACGTTCTTGTCGGGGGTGTCCAGAGCGTACTCGATCTGATCCAGGCCGTAGGCCATCAGATCGTCCAGCAGCTCGTGGTTCACGGCGGCCTTCTCGAAGGTGAACTTGGGCTTGCCGATCTCGGCCACGATGCCGTTGATGAACTTCACGATCTCCATGTTGGTCTCGTGGGCAATGCGGATGGCTTCGTAGACCACGCTCTCGGGGGCCTCGTTGGCCTCGGTCTCGATCATGACCACCTTCTCGAAGGTGGAGGAGATGCAAACGAAGCAGTCGCAGGCCTCCCGCTGGTCAGCGGAGGGGTTGATGATATACTTGCCGTCCAGATGTGCCACATTGGTGGTGGCCACGGGGCCGTTCCAGGGCACGTCGGAGGTGGCAATGGCGATGGAAGCGCCCAGGGAAGCCACAATCTCCACCGGGTTGTCGTAATCGTTGGCCAGCACGGTGCAGGTCACCACGGTGTCGTTGCGCAGTTCCTCGTCAAACAGGGGACGCATGGGCCGGTCGATGATCCGGCTGTTCAGGATGCCCCGCTCGGAGGGCTTGCCCTCCCGGCGGTTGAAGGAGCCGGGAATCCGGCCCACGGCGTACATCCGCTCCTCGAACTCGATGGTCAGGGGGAAGTAGTCGATGCCGGCCTTGGGGATGGGGTTGCAGGTGCAGGTCACCAGCACCACGGTGTCGCCGTAGCGGCAGATGCACTCGGCATTGGCCAGTTCCGCCACCTTGCCGGTTTCCACGGTGAAGGTGCGGCCGCCGATTTCCATTTCGTAAACATGGTGATTGGGGTACTGTTTGCGGGTAATCATGGTTAAACCTCCTGTTAAAATTTTGTGGTACGGGAGGTTTAGCACTTGAAACGAATGCCGAAGGTTCGGCAGCCCTTTCAACTGCTAAATGGTCTCCCGTAGGGAAAAAGGGCGACGTAAGCCGTCGCCCTTTCCTGAAATTACTTACGGATACCCAGCTTGGCGATCAGAGCACGGTAACGGTTGATGTCCTTCCGGGCCAGATAGTCCAGCAGGTTGCGGCGCTTACCAACCATCATCAGCAGACCACGACGGGAGTGGTTGTCGTGCTTGTGCACACGCAGGTGCTCGGTCAGCTCGTTGATCCGGGCAGTCAGAATAGCCACCTGAACCTCGGGGGAGCCGGTGTCGCCTTCGTGGGTTGCGTTCTCCAGGATGACCTGGGTCTTCTTTTCCTTCTGAATCATGGAAATTTCCACCTTTCTTTTACGTTCCCGGCAGCCAAGTCGGGGCCGGTGAAAGAATCCCTCAACTGAGCAGCGGGTAGAGTTTGTTTCTGGCAAGAGCCAGCCTTTCCACTATAGCATAAGTTCCTGGAAAAGTAAAGGAAAATTTTCGGATTTTCCCGGAATTTTCCCGGATTTCACAGGGGAGACTGCTTGATTTTTGCGTAACGCCGGGGGTACTGCTTGGGGGTGGAAGAAACCTTGCGCAGGACAATCACCGCATGGCTGGCCCCGTCGATGGGATATTCCTTCACGTCCTCCAGCTTCAGTCCCAGCTTTTTGACGGCGCCGGCGCATTCCGCCAGTTCTTCCCGGGCGGCGGATCCCTTCATGGCCAGCACCGCCCCGCCCACCTTCACATAGGGGGCGGTGAGCTCCAGCAGGATGTTCAGCCGTGCCACTGCCCGGCTGGTGGCGTAGTCAAAGGACTCCCGGTACTCCCCTGCCGCCTCCTCGGCCCGGGCGGTGATGCACCGGGCAGAGACATCCAGCCGGGGCAGGATTTCTTCCAGCCACTTCATCCGCTTGCCCAAAGAGTCCAGCAGAGTCACCCGGGTGTCCGGGCAGGCAATGGCCAGGGGCACCCCGGGAAAACCGGCGCCGCAGCCCACGTCAATCAGGGTCTTCCCCTTCAGGTCTGCAGCTGCCGCCACCGTCAGGGAGTCCAGCAGGTGGAGCTTTGCCACCTGGTCATCCTCGGTGATGGCGGTGAGGTTCATCACTTCATTCTGCTTCACCACGGCCCGGGCGAAGTCGCATAATTTCTGCCGGGTTTCTTCCGGCAGGTCCAGCCCCAGCAGGGGCAATCCTTCATCCAGTGTCTGTCTCATCATAGGCAATCACCTGGCGTTGACGATGCCGCTCAGATCCACCTGGGTCTCGTCGTAGGGATCGAAGGGGGAGTCTTCCACGGTAATGGAGGGCAGCACCACAGTCTGGATGTGCCAGTTCACCAGCAGGTCGCAGACTTCGGCATAGGAATCCATGCCGCCTTCCTCTCCGCTGAGCTTCAGGTAAGCATCGTTGACGGAGGAGGCCAGGTTGGAAGAGGTGGTGGGCACCCGGCTGTCAAAGAAGGCGGTATACCCAGCCATATCCCCCCGGAGCTGCTGGCTGATGCCCTGGCTCACGGTGACGGCGCCCTGGGCGTCCACACTGGTCAGAGCGGTGTAGCAGTAGCGGAAGGCCATCAGATACCCGGAGTACTGGAACTGGGGATCGGAATTGGCGGTGCAGGCCAGGAAAGCGGCGAAATTGGCGTCCCGCTCCGGGGCAATGCTCATCCGGTGGGCCATCTCATGGGCCATGGCGAAGGGCAGGCCCACGTCGGGCACATTGGGATTCACGGCGGACTCTCCGGTCATGCCGAAGGTCACCCCGGTGACGCCCATGGAGGTGTACAGATCCGCCCAGCCCAGCTCCTTCACCGGCACCACAGAGCCGGCGAAAATGGAGTAGTGATTGGTATAGGTCAGGGTGTGGAAGCCATCCCCTGCCTGCTGCGCCAGCTGGGCAAAATCGGCGAAGTCCGGATTACCGGCGGCGTCCCGGGGAATCTGGGCAGCCAGATCGTTGGCCTTGTCCCGGTAATACAGGGTGGCCTCGGTAAGCTCCTCCAGATTGTAGCTGGCCACTTCCAGACGCATATCCTCCGCCAGGGTTCCGGCGTAGTAGTTCAGGCCCCACATCATGGTGTTGAGCATATAAAGTCCGGAGAACACCGCCAGGACCCAGCCGGCCCACTGAATGGGGTTCCATTTGAGAATCAGCATCAGCACCAGGCTGGCCAGAATCAGCACCCCCAGGGCTACCGCCAGCACCTGCCACACGGGAAAGTCCACACTGGACGTCCACTCCGCCAGCATCCCCTGGAGGGTGCGGATGACGTAGGGGTAGATCATGTCCACCAGGGTGGAGAATCGCTGGCCGAACTGCATCAGCACCCAGGTGATGGCGGCGAAAATGCCGGCTGTCAGATAGCCGAACCAATATCGCAAAGGAAACGCCTCCTTTAATTTATGTCATAACTATGGATTTTACTAGTATAACACAAACCCGGCCCTTTGTCTGCCCCTAATTTCTTAAATTTTCGTGAAGCACCGGCAGATTTCTCCCAAATCCGGGAAATATTTCCAGGTTATGTAAACGTATGATTCCCCGGATTTTCAGGAAATCCCGGCCCAGACCCCTGTAAGGTCAATTTATCTTGCAATTTCCGCCTGAGCGTGGTAAAATGCAGAAAATACGAGCAGTGAGAAGGGGGAATTTGCTTGCGGCGGGGATTGGCCATGCTGGCTTTGTGCATTGCGCTGCTGGGGGTGATCTGCCTGCCCGCTTCGGCGGAGACGGCGGCGACCCGGCTGGATTATCTGTGTACCGTCAACGCGGAGGGAGACTGCCTGGTGTCCCTGACGGCGGTGATCCAGCTGGACGAGGCCCACAACCAGATGTATTTTCCCATCGCCGAATCTGCCACGGACGTACAGCTGGGCGGCAGCAATGCCACCGTGACCAAGGGCAATTCCTCTACCCTGGTGGACATCAGCAAGCTGACCCGGGACTATGTGGGTTCCCTGTCCCTGCGGATCTCCTACATCATCCCCAACGTGGTGAAGGTGGACCCGGAGCTGAAAGAGGCGGACGGCAGCCGCGCGTTGATGCTGACATTGCCTCTGCTGTGCAGCTTTGACTATCCGGTGCAGTCCATGACCTTCGCCATTACCATGCCCACCGGGCAGATGACTCATGATCCGGTCTTTACCAGTATTTACAGTCAGACCAGCATTATGTCCAGTCTGACCTATGAAATTCGGGACAGCCAGATCATCGGCACCAGCAACACCCCGCTGAACGACCACGAGGCCATCACCATGACCATGCAGGTGCCCAAGGAAATGTTCCCCACAGTGAGCACCTATATCCGGGAGGGCAACCCGGAGCTGGTGCCCATGGCGGCCTTTGCTGTGGCGGCGCTGCTGTACTGGCTGCTGTTTCTGCGGTGCCTGCCCATCCGGGCGCTGCGCACCTCCACCCCTCCCCAGGGAATCACGGCGGGCGAGCTGGGATGCCGGCTGACCCTGTCCGGAGGCGACCTGACCATGATGGTGTTCTCCTGGGCCCAGATGGGATACCTTCTGATTCACCTGGACGGAAACGGACGGGTGCTGCTGCACAAGCGGATGGACATGGGCAATGAACGCAGCCAGTTTGAAAACCGGATTTTCCGGGCCCTGTTCGGCAATCGCCGGGTGGTGGACGGTACGGGAGACGGCTACGCCCAGCTGTGCCAGCAGGTGTGGGGCATGGTTCCCAGCGAGCGGAATATGCACAAGGGAAATTCCGGCAACAAGAAGATTTTCCGGTTCCTGGCCTGTATTTCCATGGTGTTCTGCGGCATCTGCGTGGCCATGAATATGTCCGATGTTGGTATCCTCCAGACGCTGATGGCCATCATCCTGGGTATTTTCGGCGCGGTTTCCGGCTGGCTGATCCAGGCGGTGAGCTATCGCCACCACCTGCGGGGCAAGGTGCCGGTGCTGGTGGGCCTGGTGGTCATTCTGGTGTGGATTGTGCTGGGCCTGCTGTGCGGCCAGGTGTGGATTCCCCTGGGCTGCTGTGCGGGCGAACTGCTGATGGGCTATCTGGCGGCCTACGGCGGACGGCGCAGCGACCTGGGCCGGCACGATGCCGGTATGGTGCTGGGCCTGCGGCGGTACCTGAAGCGGCTGCCCCGGGGAGAGATCAACCGGCTGCTGAACAACGATCCGGATTATTTCTTCAATCTGGCCCCCTACGCTCTGGCCATGGGGGTGATCCGGCCCTATTCCCTGGCCTTCGGGCGGCGGAAGCTGAGCCAGTGCCCCTATCTGATTACCCCCATCCACGGCAATCGCACCGCCGAGGAGTGGGCCACTCTGATGGGGGATGTGGCGGATATGCTGGACTATAAGGAGCGGCGGATGCGCTTTGAAAAGTGGTTTGCCGTGGATGTCCAGCTGGCCCTGCCGAAAAAAGCCTCCCGCA
Organism: Candidatus Faecousia intestinavium; assembly: GCA_018715835.1. Taxonomy (GTDB): domain Bacteria; phylum Bacillota; class Clostridia; order Oscillospirales; family Oscillospiraceae; genus Faecousia; species Faecousia intestinavium. The sequence continues at coordinate 6,835 of DVKV01000071.1, forward strand.
AACGGCGCAGACCGGAAAAAAATACCCAGCCCCCCCGGAAAAAGCGGAGCGAGGATGAAGATGAATAAAACAAGGCCCGTGCCGGAAGGCACGGGCCTTAGACTGTCGAAAAACCCCTACGGGGCTTTCCGACAGGTTTTTGCAGTCTGCCGCGCGCATAATTTGTCCCCCGACGGGGGACAAATTCCACACTTGCAGCCTGAGAAGTGTTTTCTGCCAGGTACAGGCCCCGGCAAAAAATGTTTTTGACATTATTTTCCGCCATTGGCGGCAAACTCTGTGAGACTTTTTGACACACTGAGGCCCGTGCCGAAAGGCACGGGCCTGTTTTCATCCATTTTCCTGAATCAGAGCCTGGAACACCGGCAGACTCCGCTGAATCATGTCATAGCTGACGCAGTAGCAGATCCGGAAATACCCGGGACAGCCGAAGCCGTCTCCCGGCACCAGCAGCAGGTCCTTTGCCTTTGCCTTGTGGGAGAAGGCCTGGGCGTCTCCGCCGGGAGCCTTGATAAACAGGTAGAAAGCGCCGTCGGGTTTGGCCATTTCATAGCCCATGGCGGTGAGTCCCTCATACAGGGCCCGGCGGTTGCGGTCGTAGCTCTGAAGATCCGGCCGCAGATGGGTGCATCGGGCGATTACCTTCTGCCACAGGCTGGGGGCGCACACATGGCCGCAGCCCCGGGCGGCCCCGGCAATGGCAGCCATCAGTTCACCGCCGTCCGCTGCCTGGGCACAGACGTAGACATAGCCGATCCGCTCCCCGGGCAGGGACAAAGATTTGGAATAGGAGTAGCAGATCACCGTATCGGGATAGATATGAGGGACGAAGGGCACTTCCACATCGCCGTAGACCAGTTCCCGGTAGGGCTCGTCGGAGATCAGGTAGATGGGGTGGCCGTATTCGCTGGCCTTCCGGGTCAGAAGATCTGCCAGGGCCTGGAGGGTCTGCCGGGTGTACACCACCCCGGAGGGATTGTTGGGAGAGTTGAGAATCAGGGCCTGGGTGTGGGGATTGAGCATCTGCTCCACCGCCTCCAGGTTGATCTGAAAGTCCGGCACATCCGGGGGTACTGCCCGGAACGTGAGACCCGCCTCCTGAACGAAGGGCTGGTACTCCGGGAAATAGGGGGCGATGGCCAGGATCTCCCCTTCCGGCACCGCCAGCGCCCGGAACACGGACACCAGCTCCGGTGCTGCGCCGCAGCCCAGGAAGAAGTCCTCCGGCCGGGTCTGGGCCTGGTAACGCCGGTTCAGGTCGTCGGAAATGGCCTTCCGGGTCTCATAATCTCCGGAGGCGGAGGTGTAGCCGTGAACCGCCAGGGAGTCGGTATCCCGGAGAATGTCCACAATGGCCTGGTTCACCTCCGGCGGGGAGGGAATGGAAGGGTTGCCCAGGGAATAATCATACACGTTTTCCGGGCCGACAATGGCGGCCCGCTGCCGTCCGTATTCAAACAAATCCCGGATGCAGGAGCGGTTTGAGCCCAGGGCATAAGCGGTTTCGTTGAGCATGATCGGTTCCTCCTTCAGGTCTCGTACAGCGGGGCGGCGGGATTGTAGCTCTGGGGCTTGTAAGTAACCGAGGAAATGGCCTTTCCCTCAATGCCGTACTTGGGATTGTACCCAAATAGGTTTACATAACGATGGAGGTCCTGCCGTTCCTTTTCCATCTCCTCCATCACCGCCAGGGTGGCCAGCACGTCGTCCACCGCCCGGTGGGAGTTGACCACCTTCCCGGTCAGGCCGTACTGCTCAATGGCGGAGCAAAGCCGGTGGGGGTAGGCGTGGCGGTCCCGGTAGACGGTGAGCAGATCCAGCTTGTCCTTGCCCTTGAGGATGGAGGGGTCGCCGGAACGGAGCAGCAGGTAAAACAGAAAACTCAGATCAAAGTGGGCGTTATAGGCCAGCAGCAGGGTGTTTCCCTGAATCATCTCGGCAATGTCCCGGCAGACCCGGGTTTTGGACAGCCCCCGCTCCCGCAGATCCTGGGTGGAAATGCCGGTAAGCTCCTGGATTTTCGGGGGCACGCAGCCGCCCGGGGACAGGGCCACCAGCTCGTCGTATTCCTGAATGACCTGGGGGACGCCGTTTACCTGCTCCACCACCACGGCGGCAAATTCAATGATCTCGTCCCGGCTGTACAGCAGGCCTGTGGTCTCGGTGTCAAACAGCACCAGCCGGGAATGGGTTTCAAATAAGGTGTCAAACATTCTCTCTCTCCTGGTTTTCTTCCTGGGCCAGCTGGAAGGCCCGCTGGGCTTTGCTCTGGGTCTGGACGGGCAGGTCAAATTCCTGGGCCAGGGCCTGGGCAAAGGCCGCCACCGCAATTTCGCTGCCGGATTTCAGCTCCACTTCCACCTCGGCAAAGGGCTGACGGCGGTCACCCGCCAGAAATTCCCCCTGATCCAGGGCCAGCTCCAGGGTGCAGCCGCTGCCTTCCAGGGTGGAAGCCAGCCGGGTGAACCGGGCGGCGCACTTGGGAACCAAGCCCTTCTTGGCCAGCTCCAGCAGT
>DVKV01000072.1 GCA_018715835.1 Candidatus Faecousia intestinavium
GGTGATACCAATGTTCTAGTTCACCCCAGATTCCCATGAAAAACGGAATCGAAAGACCCGTCTTCCGAACCCACTTCCGATAACATAAATTTCTAGGAAACGATAATACAGGAATTGATACGGAAGCAATACAAACTTGTAAGGAAGCGGTGTCTAATTTATAGAAAGCGAGGTTAACCAATGATTGACCCTATCTGTTCTGAGGAATAGCCCCCGACGGTTACAGTGATTTCGGTAACAGGTCGGGGGTTATTCCTTTGCCTTTTTCAGAAGCCTATGGCTTCCAGAAGGGGATCAGCGGTTTTGGGATTGCTGGGGTCCGGGTCCGGAGGAACCTGGACCACTTCGTCGCAGTTACGCACCCGCAGTACGGTTTCTCCGGCCTGATTCAGCGTGCAGAATCCCATGACCCGGACCACTTCCCCGGAGCGCACCTGGTCAGCCAGCTGGTTGACCCCGTAGGCACCGGACAGGATAAAGCTGGGGATTTCCACCGTGGCCCGATCACCCCGGATATCCTGAAGGACAAACCGGCGGACACCCTTTCCGTCTGACGTGTACTCCACGGATACCACCGTCCCTTCCAGCTGCATCAGTTCATCGCCATGGACCTGGTAGTTCATGGCGGTTTCTATTGACAGGGTTTTGGGAACGTAGCGGTAGAATTCTTCCTGCAGGAGGCTGCACTCCGTCAGTTCCAGGGTGGGAACCCCGTTTTCCCGGCACAGGACTCCGGTAACTGCCAGCGGGGAGCCGATCTGAATGTCGGACTGGGTCACACCGGTGACCATGATTCCACCGGTCCCATCCTGGAGGTACAGTGTACCGGGGAAGGCGGTGTTGGGGTTGGAGGTCCCGGCGGTGACATAGCCCTGAATTTTCAGGCAGGTTCCTGCCACGGCCTGCCGGGCTTCCGCAATGGCCAGCTGGGAGATTGACTGCTGCCCGGGCTGGCAATACAGACTCAGCTGATCCTGATAGCACCGGGCCTGACCATCAATGGTTCCGGTGATCTGGGCCTGAATCTCGGTCAGTCCAGGCTCTTTCAGGGTCACCTGGGCCTGGAAGGTAGCGGTGTCCGTCACTGGTTCCTGGACGTCGGAATGATACAGCAGATCCTCAGAAGTGCTGAATTCCACGGATTCCACCAGAAAAGGCTCCCATTCCTGATTGGTCAGAGTCACGGACAGCTTCACCGGCACACCGGAGGAAACCTGCTGGGAATCGGCCTGAAAATCCGAGATGCCCACATCCTGATAGGTTTCCGTCCATACCGGCGCAGTCAGGGCGGTATCCCCGTCCTCCTGGGTAATCCGCAGGAAATAATAGGTATACCCGGCGGGCAGGGACAAGGTCAGGGCCTCTCCCTGAAAAACGGACCGGGCCACCACGACCCCGCCGTCTGCAATCACCTCCACCTGGGCAGGACCATGGTCGGTGGGATCATCCAGCATAATCTGGGCCGTCAGCGTGTCTTCCTGGGACAGAATCGAGCCCATCAGATTCCCGTTTACCCAGTAGCCGATGGACAGGTCTGAATCCTCCGTGGCATAAACCCGGCGCTGGCGGATGGCTTCAAACAGGCCTTCCTCCGTCAGGGCATCCGCCGCAATGGCGGTGCGGAGGGTGTCGGAGGTGCCCCAGTCCCCGGCGTGATTGTTCTGGCTGGCAGAGGGAGCCAGATGCCAGCCCTGGTCCAGGGCCTGAATATAGGCCGATTCTCCCTGGATCTCCCCGTCCCAGCCCACTTCCAGCAGGTGAATCACCTGATCGTAGGAGGGAAGGTAGTGGGAAAAGGACTCAAAATCCCCATATCCGGTTTTGTCGGGGTGGTTGAACTGACTGACAGACTGGGGAACCTGGGCCAGGGCGGTGTAATATTCCTCCAGAGTGGGGAAGGGCTCCTGGGTTACCGCTTCCCATCCGGGGGTGCAGAAGGTGTTGATGTGTCCCAGAACAGCATCGGTGGGCCAGGTCATTTCGTAACCGTAAATCCCTACAAATGTTTCGTCTGTCACGGCAGCGGCAGCGGCTTTCCCTTCGGCCCAGGCCTGGCTCAGGCTGGAACCGTCGGTGAGGATGCTGCCGGAAGCGGCGTTGTCAAACGCGCCGCTGTGATCGGTGATTCCATAGAAGTCCAGCCCGGGAACCTGGGCGGCGGAGGCAAAGGCCTGGGATACGGTTCCCACGCCGTCGGAGACCTGGGTGTGGCCGTGAAGCAGGCCAAAATAGATGTTGGGAAGGGGAACTTCAGCGGAAGGACCCTGTGAATCCTCCACCACCTGAATGGTGTCGGCATAGAACTGCTGGTCAATTACCACACCCCACACGTTGACGGTGGCACCTGGGGAGGCGGAAACCGAAGCGGAGGAACTGTAGGGGAGGGAATAGCCGTCCTGGAGCAGAACGCCCTCCCCCAGGGTGATCTGTGACAAGGCCACCCGGAGATTTTCCGGCGCCTGGGCCAGGGTGGAAGAAACTGCGGGGAGCGGGGCAGTCCCCTCCACCGTCCAGGATTCACCGAAAAAGCTGCCGATGGGACGACCGGTAATGGTTACCAAATCTCCTGCGTTCAGGGGTGCAGCCAGGGAAAAGCTAACCCGCATTCCGCCGGTATCATCCTGAATCACGATCTGGGGCCCTTCGGTGAAGACCACGATTCCTCTGACCGTTACCGATGTGCTGACTGCGGGCAGCGCCAGCGCCTGGGCAACGGTGAGGGGAGCGGACTCCTGAGATTCAGCGGGAGAACCCTCCTCCGGGCTTTCCGGAGCCTGGGACGGAGCGTCGACGGAAGGGAAGGTCGGAGACAAGGCGGGCTCCGAGGGTGTTTCCGGGAGGGAAACGTCTTCCGGGTTGGTGGGTGCGGCGGTGGACTCCTGGGGAACCGGTTCGGAGGAAGGCTCGGTGGATTCCTGGGGAGGAATGTCGGGGAGAGGCGGTTGGGAGGATGCAGGCACGGAAGACTCTGGGAAGGACTCCGGAGCCGATGGGGAAGACGCAGTCTCCTGCGCGCTCAGGGAATCCCCGTCGGGGAAAGACTGGGCGGAGACGGCAAATGCCGGCCCGGGACACAACATCGCCGTGATCAGTACAAACAGTACGGGTAAAATGGATGCTTTGCCGCGTTTCATGGATAATACCTCTGCTTTCTCTCTATTTCGCTTGTCGCCTCATAATTTTTTTATGACAAAATGCTGCGGTGCAACTTCTATTGAGTTTTTGAAGAGACAAGCGGGGACAGGCAGACGGTGAAAAAGGCTGCCGAACCGAAACCGGAAGGCCGCCACAAAAGAAACCGGCGCACCTTTTGAGGTGCGCCGGTTTCAGTTCATATAATAAACTTGGGGCGCAGATTTCCGCGCCCTCGCTGAAGGTATGTGAAATCTTAGCAGCAGCCGCAGCCGTTGTCGTTGTTGAAGCAGCCGTTGCCGCAGCCGTTGTTGCTGCTGGTGCTGCCGCAGCCGTTGCCGCAATAGCAGAACAGCAGGAGCAGAATTACAATCCACCACCAGTTGTTGCCGATGCAGCCGCACAGACCGTTGTTGTTACCGCACATAAGAATACCTCCGAAATTTGTTTTCTGAGCTTCACCGCTCATTCCATGGTATTCTCCCGGCGGGAAAATGTGCGCCGGATTTCCGGCGGATGCGGGCAATGTTTACAGCGTCCGCAGGGCGTCCACCAGAGCGGTCTTTCCGGCGGTCTTCTCGTCCTTCTGCTTGATCACCCGGGCAGGGCAGCCTGCCACCACGGTGTTGGGGGCCACGTCGGATACCACCACGGCTCCCGCAGCCACTACGGCATCGTGTCCGATGCGGCAGCCTTCAATTACCACGGCGTTGGCGCCGATGAGCACGTTGTCTTCCACAATCACCGGGGTTGCGGAGGCGGGCTCCACCACGCCGGCCAGCACCGCACCGGCGCCCACATGGCAGTGTTTGCCCACGGTGGCCCGACCGCCCAGCACAGCGCCCATGTCGATCATGGTGCCTTCGCCGATGATGGCGCCGATGTTGATGACTGCGCCCATCATGATCACGGCGTTGGCTCCGATTTCCACCTGCTCCCGGATGATGGCACCCGGCTCAATCCGGGCGGGGATGTCCTTCAGATCCAGCAGGGGGATGGCGGAGTTGCGGCAGCCGTTTTCAATTTCCACGTGCTCAAAGGTGTTGGCCTTCAGAACGGGGGCCACATCCTTCCAGTCGCCGAAGACAATTTTGCAGCCCGGGCCTGCAGGGAACTCCCGGCAGTTGGGGAAGGCAACCATGTCCTTTTCCCAGACGTAGACCTTTACCGGGGTTTTCTTCTCGGACGTGCGGATATATTCAATAATCTGTTGCGCATCCATGGCAAAACACTCCTCATTTTTGATACCTCATCATACCATCTTTTTCGGGGAAACACAAGTGGGAAATTGACACTGGACGGGATTTGACGTATAATAAACCAATCCCTATTTTCAGGAGGCAGTCCCCATGCAGATCCGTACCGACCGCCGGCAGCTCCACCGGATTCCGGAGCTGGACAAGTCTCTGCCCCAGACCCTGACATACCTGAAAAAGGCCCTGGAGGGCCTGAATTGTCGGGTATTTTCCCCCATGGAGGGGGCGCTGTGCGCCTGGTTTGACTTCGGGCGGGAAACGGCCATCGCCTTCCGGGCGGACATGGATGCCCTGCCCATTTCTGAGAAAACCGGGGCGGAATACGCATCCCTGCACCCGGGCTGTATGCACGCCTGCGGCCACGACGGTCATATGGCCATCGTTCTGGAACTGGCCCGGCGGCTCAGCGAAAAGAAAACCCTGCCCCACAATGTGCTGCTGGTATTTCAGCCGGCGGAGGAGACCACTGGCGGCGCCAGAGACCTGTGCGAGACGGGTATTTTTGAAGCATACCGGGTGGAGTCCATCTTCGGGCTGCACCTGTGGCCGGGGCTTTCTCCCGGTGTGATTGCCAGCCGGGCGGGAGAACTGATGGCCCGCTCCTGCGAGGTGAATGTGGACATCTTTGGCAAGTCTGCCCACATTGCCAAGGCCCGGGAAGGCCGGGACGCATTGGCGGCGGGGGTGGAATTTTACCGTCGGGCTGTGGAGATGGAAGAGAGCCTGCCGGAATCGGTGTTCCGGCTGCTGAAATTCGGAAAAATGGAGAGCGGCACGGTGCGCAACGCCCTGTCCGCCCACACCCATCTGGAAGGAAGCCTGCGGGCCTTTCAGGATGAGATTTTTGAAGGACTGCGGGAAGGGCTGCGGAAAATCGGCCGGGAGATGGAGAAAGCCACCGGCTGCCGGGTGGAAATTTCCATGAATGACGGCTATCCGGCGGTGATGAATCCGGAAGCGCTGGCCCGGCGGGCGGAAGCGGCTGCTCCCTTTGCAAAGCTGGACGCCCCCAGCATGACGGCCGAGGACTTTTCCTGGTACCAGCGTCGGCTGCCTGGAATGTTTTTCTTTCTGGGGGTGGGGGATACCCCGGCCCTCCACGCCGATACCTTTGACTTTGACGATGCCCTGCTGAAAGCCGGGGCAGACTATTTTGAACAGTTGGCGGAGAATTTCCTATGATTGCTTTGAATCGGAATCTGGCTGGGCTGGAGCGCAGCGCCATCCGGGTGTATACCAACCTGGCGAACCAGACGCCGGGGTGCGTGAAGCTCACCATCGGAGAGCCGGACTTTGACACCCCCCAGGCCATCAAAGATGCTGCCTGGGAAGCCTTGAACCGGGGCCAGACCCACTATGCCCCCAACCAGGGCACCGCTGACCTGCGCCGGGCAGTGGCCCAGCGGGAGACCGCCCGGGGCAATCGGGTGACGGAAGACCAGGTGCTGATTACCATCGGCGCCTGCCAGGGCTTATTTACCGCGTTGCTGGGTATCCTGAACCCAGGGGAAGAAGTGATCGTCCCCACCCCGGGCTTCGGGCTGTACCAGACCATTACCACCATCGCCGGAGGAAAGACCGTTCCTCTGGATGTGAGCAAAACCGGTTTCCAAATTGACCGGGCTGCCCTGGAAGCAGCCATCACCCCCCGGACCAAGGCCATCGTCCTGAACTCCCCCTGCAATCCCACCGGTGTGGTGTTCAGCCGGGAGAGCATGGCGGCGGTGAAGGATGCGGTGCTGGGAAAACCGATTTTCCTGATCTGCGACAATGTGTATGACCAGCTGCGCTATGTGCCGCAGGTCCCGGACCTGAGCCTGGATGAGCAGCTGAAAGACCAGATGATCCTGTGCCAGAGCTTTTCCAAGCCCTATGCCATGACCGGCTGGCGGGTGGGATATCTGACCTGCCCGGCGTATGTGATGGACCGGCTGCTGCTGCTCAGCGCAGCGGAAATCACAGCGGTGCCCACCTTCGTCCAGGAGGCGGCCCTGGTGGCCCTGGGCACGGACCCGACTCCTATGGTGGAGGTCTATAACCAGCGGCGGCAGTATGTGTGCGCCCGGCTGAAGGGAATGGGGCTGTCCTTCCCGGAACCGGAGGGGGCGTTCTATGTCTTCCCGATGATTTCGGAATTTGGAATGACATCAGCGGAATTCTGCACCCGGATGATCCGGGAAGCCAAAGTAGCGGCGGTCCCCGGCAGTTGCTTCGGGGCGGAGGGCTATCTCCGATTGTCCTACTGCTGTTCTGATCAGGACCTGAAAACCGGGCTGGACCGGATGGAAAACTTTATCCGCAGCCTGCGCCAGGAGGAAACTCATGGATAAAAAGAAAATCCTGCTGCTGACCACCGGCGGCACCATTGCTTCCGTTCCCGGCGGGGACGGGCTGGTGCCCCAGCGCTCCCAGGTGATGGAGCGGGAACTGGAGCAGCTGCGCACCTACTATGACATTACGGTCCGGGATGTGATGTGTTTGGATTCTTCCAACATCCGCCCGGAGGAGTGGCAGATGATTGCCCGCCGGATTTTTGAGGACCGGGATGGGTTTGACGGCATTGTGGTCTCTCACGGCACCGACACCATGGCCTACACCGCCTCGGCGGTGACCTATATGCTGCCGGACATCGACCTGCCGGTGGTGTTTACCGGTTCCCAGCTGCCTTTGGCGGATATGCTCTCCGACGGGCCGGGAAACCTGCGTACTGCCTTCGCCATGGCGGCGGCGGGACATCCGGGGGTATTTCTGGCTTTTGACCGGAAGGTGATGCTGGGCTGCCGGGCGGTGAAGGTCCGGGCCTCGGGCTTTTCTGCCTTTGAAAGCGTCAACGCCAGCTACGCCGCCCGGGTCAGCAACCGGGGATTGGTGGTGGACCCCGGGGTCCTGTCCCGGCGGGGAGGAGAGCCCCGGCTGCTGGATGCCATCAGCCAGAACGTATTTCTGCTGAAGCTGACCCCCGGCCTGAATCCCGCCATTTTTGATATGCTGGGAGCCATGGGCTACCGGGGAATCGTGATTGAGGCCTTTGGCCTGGGAGGCATGAATGTGCTGCACCGGGGTCTGCGGGGCATCCGCCGGTGTGTGGAGGACGGTGTCAGCGTGGTGGTCACCACCCAGTGCCTGTACGACAGCGCCGACCTGGAGGTATACCAGGTGGGAACCAAGCTGCTGGAGCTGGGTGTGATCCAGGGCCGGGACATGACCTCGGAGGCGGCGATGACCAAGCTGATGTGGGCCATCGGCCAGGGGCTGGAACCGGAGCAGATCCGGGAGCTGTTTGCCCGGAATCTGGCCGGAGAAATCACCATTTAACTGCCTTAACTGCAAACAAAAAGGAGAGAGTCTATGGATTCCATCTATGTAACCGGCCACCGCAATCCGGACACGGACTCCATTGTGGCGGCCATCGCCTATACCGCCCTGCGCAACGCCTGCGGCGACCGGGAATACCAGGCGGCCTGCCTGGGACAGGTTTCCGACGAGACCCAGATTGTGCTGGATCGGTTCGGCTTCGAACCGCCCAAGCGGATCACCGACCTGTATAACCAGGTCCGGGACCTGGACTTTGACGCCCCGCCGGTGCTGAACGCCGGCGTCACCGTGGGCCGGGCCTGGGACGAACTGCAGGAGTACCCCTCCATTGCGGCAGTACCGGTGGCACGGGAGGACGGCACCCTGTACGGCATCTTGTCCCGGACGGACATTGCCAGCTACAATATGTCCGGCATCACCTCCGGCGTGCTGGAGGACGTGCCATTGTTCAACGTGCTGTCCGTGCTGGAGGGCAAGATTCTCAACGAGGCGGGAGATCTCACCGATACCATCGCCGGTGAGGTGACCATCGCCCTGCCCCAGAGCCGGGAGAACCTGATGTTCCGGAACAAGGAAAGCATCGTTCTGTGCGGCAACCAGCCGGATATGATCCGCCGGGCGCTGGAGCGGAATGTGAACTGTCTGGTGCTGTGCCAGGCGGAGCTGCCGGCTCAGTTCCGCAGCTTCCCCACGGCTACCTGCATCATCTCCACCCCCTTCGACGCCTACCGGGCGGCCCGGCTGATCTTCCTGTCCACTCCGGTGGGACGGATCTGCAACACCGAGGGGCTGGTGTGCTTCCATCTGGATGATCGGGTGGATGATGTGCGGGAGATTGTGCTGAAATACCGGCATCCCAGTTACCCCATTCTGGACCCCCAGGAGCGGGTGGTGGGCATTCTGACCCGGTATCATCTGCTGCGCCCCCGGCGCAAACGGGTGGTTCTGGTGGACCACAACGAAGCCTCCCAATCCGTCCCCGGCCTGGAAGAGGCGGAAATTCTGGAGATCATCGACCACCACCGTCTGGCGGATATCCAGACCAACAATCCCATCTACGTCCGCAATGAGCCGGTGGGCTCCACCAACACCATCATCGCCAGTATGTTCCAGGACCGGGGCCTGATGCCCTCGGCGGCCCTGGCGGGGATGATGGCAGCGGCGATTCTGTCCGATACGGTGATGTTCAAGTCCCCCACCTGCACCCCCCGGGACATCCGGACGGCGGAGCGGATGGCCCGGATTGCCAATGTCTCTCTGGACAAGCTGGGCAAGGAGATTTTCTCCGCTTCCGTGGATCATAAGACCCCGGAGGAGATCCTGTTCACCGACTACAAGGAGTTCCACATCGCGGGGCACTCCCTGGCAGTGGCCCAGCTGACCTGTGTGGACAGCGACAGCGTGCTGGAGCGGCGGCAGGATCTGCTGCGGCTGATGGAAAGCCACGCCAAGAAAAAGAATCTGGACCTGGTGGTGCTGATGCTCACCGACGTGCTGCTGGAAGGCACCCGGATTCTCTATGTGGGCGACGATGAGACCATCCGTCAGGCCTTCAATGTCACGCCCAAGGACCACAGCGCCTTCCTGCCCAAGGTCATGAGCCGGAAGAAGCAGGTGATTCCCATGCTGTCCGACCTGTGGGGCTAAGACAGCTGAGCGCCATTTTACTTTTGTCTGTGTTTGTGCTATCATAAACTAGTTAAGAAAAATCCGAATTGGGAGGCTGCCATGGCGTTTGAACTGCTGCTGGGAAATGACCGGCTGAAACAAAATCTGGTGCAGAGTCTGGCCAAGGGCCACATCTCCCATTTCTATCTGCTTTCCGGCCCGGAAGGGTCTGGAAAGCATACCCTGGCCCGGCTGTTGGCAGCGGCGATTCTCTGCAGGGAGCCGGATGCCCCCTGCCTGCATTGCCAGGCGTGCCGGAAGGTAATGAGCGGCATGCACCCGGACTTCATTACCGTGGACGACCCGGAGAAGAAAACCGTCACCGTGGATCTGATCCGGCGAGCCAGGGCGGATATGTACGTCCAGCCCAACGAATCGGACTATAAAATCTACCTGTTTCCCCGGGCCCAGGATATGGGCCTTCCGGGACAGAACGCCCTGCTGAAGGTACTGGAGGAACCGCCGAAATACGGGGTGTTCCTGCTGCTGACGGACAACCCGGAAAAACTGCTGCCCACGGTTCGCTCCCGATGCACGGAGCTTCGGCTTCAGGCGCTGCCCCAGAAACTGCTGCTGGAGCAACTGGCCCGGGATTTTCCCCAGGCCCAGCCGGAGGACCTGACGGCCGCGGCGGCCCGCAGCGCAGGCTTTCTGGGCCAGGCCCGGAAGCTGCTGGAGGAGGGAACCACCCTGATGCCCGGTACCGAAGGGTTTTTGCAGGCGTTTTCCGCACGGGACCCTCTGGGGCTGGTCCGGACCCTGGTGCCCCTGGAAAAAAGCAAACGGGACGCCCTGATTCCGCTGCTGGATCAGTGGCTGGAGCTGCTGGAAAGCGCCCTGGCCTGCCGCAGCGGTGTCCAGGCCCTGTCCCCCCACGCCCGGGCCCTGGCCCAGAGCTGCACCGCCGACCGGCTGTTCCAGGGGGTGCAGAGTCTGCGCAAAGCCCGGCTGTACGCGGACAGCAATGTGTCTCCCGCCGCCATCTGCGGCTATCTGGAGTGGGCGCTGCGCTGAAGTGCCGGTAAGAATGGAAGAAACGGCTTTTTGCCGATGGAATATAAGGAGAAGTGCCATGGAAGAAACAGCTGCCCTGTCCCAGCCGGAACTGGACACCCCGGTAGAGGTGGTGGACGTACAGTTCCGTCCCGGACAGAAGATTTATTATTTCGACCCGGATGGGGTCCATTACGCCCCCGGGGATCATGTGATTATGGATACCGCCCGGGGGGCGGAGTACGGAACCTGCACCGGCGGCAACCACAAAATCCCGCCCAGGGACGTGGTGGCCCCTCTGCGGAAAATTCTGCGCAAAGCCACGGCGCAGGATGAGAAAATTGTGGCGGAGAACCGGGCCAAGGAAAAAAAGGCTTACGAGGTCTGCCTGGAGAAAATCGCCGACCACCAGCTGGATATGCAGCTGGTCAGCACGGAGGTTGCCTTTGACGGCAGCAAAATCCTGTTCTATTTCACCGCTGACGAGCGGGTGGATTTCCGGGAACTGGTGAAGAATCTGGCTTCCGTGTTCCACACCCGGATTGAGCTGCGGCAGATCGGCGTCCGGGACAAGGCGAAGATGGTGGGCGGACTTGGCATCTGCGGACGTCCCTTCTGCTGCGCCAGTTTCCTGGATGATTTCCAGCCGGTGTCCATCAAGATGGCCAAGACCCAGAACCTGAGCCTGAATCCAACCAAAATCTCCGGCACCTGCGGCCGGCTGATGTGCTGCCTGAAATATGAGCAGGACGCCTATGAGGACCTGCTTCGCACCAGCCCCAAGATGGATTCCTTTGTGGATACCCCCGAGGGCCGGGGAACGGTGGTGGAAGTGGATCTGCTCCGCCAGCGGGTGAAGGTCCGGATGGAGGAAAATCCGGAGACGGTTTCTCAGTTCCCCAATGGGGACATTGCGGTGCTGCGCAGCGGCAAGGCCCGGAAGAACGACCCGCCCATTCCGGCGGATTTGGCGCCCATTTCCGGCAAGGGAAAGCGGACGGAGAAGGCAGGACCCGAGGAGCAGCCGGTGCTGGCGCCCATCCGGTTCCGTTACAGCGCGGAGCAGGTGGTGGAGGACGGTCCGGCGGTTCATCCGGAGATCCCGGAAAACGCCCCGGAGGGAAAACCCCACGCATCCCGTCGCCGCCGGAGAAATCCGGAGGGACAGGCCAAGGCAAAGCCTGAGACTGCACCCCAGACGGAGCAGGCCCAGACCGAGGGAGAGGCACACCGTCCAACCCGGCGCCGGCCCAACCGCCGCCGCAAACCGCCGAAGCCCACATCGGAAGGCTGAGGGGAAAGCAGATTAGAGAGATTAGAGATACATGAGAAAACTGCAATCTTTGCAAAAGTGGACCCTGTCTCCCGGTGTGTTTTTGATGGGAACGGCGGTCTATCAGGAATGGCTGCTCCATTTCTGGATTACCGAGGAATTTCAGTGGGGGCGGTTCGCTGCCCTCACAGCCTTTGCCCTGGCGCTGGGATGTACGCTGGCTTTTCTGGTCAGCTGGATTCCCGGCCCGAAGGCGGCAAAACGGACGGCTGTGACCCTGGCGGCGCTGCTGGGGATGGTGTGGCTGCTGGAGTATTTTATCTCCGACGCCTATCAGGTGTTCATGCCGCCGGTGACCATTTTCAACGGCGCGGGAGGGGTGGCCCAGGATTATCTGGGGTTGGTGCTGTCCCTGCTGGCGAGAAACATCTGGCGGATTGCACTGGTGATGCTGCCGGCCATTGGCTGCGGCCTGTTTTTCCGGGGACGGAAAACCGGCTGGAAAGGCCGGGGCCTGTTCGCTGCCGGAATTGCCCTGTGCTGGGCATTGGGACTGGGAGCCGCTTTCGGCCTGACCCGGGATGCCGGGTGCTTCCAGGGGGCATACGTTTTTGACAGCACGGTCCGAGCCTACGGACTACATACCGGCCTGGTGCTGGAACTGCGCAGCGGAGCGGGGAGCAGCCAGGAGCCGGAGTTTATCCAGTCCGTGCCTCAGGCCACCCAACCGGAGGAAACCCAGCCGCAGGCATCAGAACAGCCGGAGAAAACGGAATATCCCCAGCAGGTGGTTTCGGGGCTGGACTTCGGGGAGCTGGCGGAAGCGGAGTCCAACCGGCATATTTCCGCCATTCATTCCTATGTGGACAGCCTGACCCCGGCCCGGCAGAACGAGTATACCGGCCTGTTTGCCGGGAAAAACCTGATTCTCATTACGGCGGAGGCCCTGTGCAAGGAAGCCATCGACCCGGAGCTGACGCCTACGCTGTACCGTCTGGCCACCCAGGGTATCCAGTTTACAGACTACTATCAGCCGGGCTGGGGAGCCAGCACCATCTCCGGAGAATTCTCCAATGTGGTGGGCTTGGTGCCCGTCAACGGCGGCGCCTGCATGAAAGAGGTTACACAGCAGAACTTCTTCCTGACCATGGGCCACCAGCTTCAGAAGCAGGGCTACTGGAGCGCCGCTTATCACAACAACAGCCTGGATTTCTATGAGCGGAACAAAACCCATACCTATCTGGGCTATGACCGGTTCCTGGCCCTTTACGGCGGACTGGAACAGGTGCAGCCGGTGTGGCCGGAAAGCGACTGGGAGATG
Organism: Candidatus Faecousia intestinavium; assembly: GCA_018715835.1. GTDB lineage: Bacteria > Bacillota > Clostridia > Oscillospirales > Oscillospiraceae > Faecousia > Faecousia intestinavium. Next base: position 12,959 of record DVKV01000072.1, read on the forward strand.
ATGGTGGAGACGGTGCCCCAGTATCTGAACCAGGAGCATTTCAGTGTGTACTACATGACGGTCAGCGGCCACAGCATCTATACCCTGAACGGAAACGCCATGGCCAAGAAAAATTACGACAAGGTGGCGGATCTGCCCTATTCGGAACCGGTGAAATGCTACCTGGCGGCCAACCTGGAGCTGGAAGCGGCCCTGACCTATCTGGTGGAGCAGCTGGAGGAGGCGGGAATCGCCGACGATACGGTGATCGCTATTTCCCCCGACCACTATCCCTACGGCCTGGAGAAGAGCAGCACCTGGCAGAACGACGGAAACCATCTGGCGGAGCTGTACGGGGTAGAGGACTACAACCACATTGTCCGGGATCACAGCGCCCTGATTATCTGGAGCGGCTGTCTGGAGGGGCAGAACATCACCGTGGATACCCCGGTGTTCAGTCTGGACCTGCTGCCCACCCTGCTGAACCTGTTCGGCATGGAGTATGATTCCCGGCTGCTGGTAGGACGGGATGTGTTCTCGGAGGAGATGCCTCTGGTGTTCTGGCCGGACTACAGCTGGAAGACAGAGCGGGGAATGTACGATGCCCAGTCGGGGAAGTATACGCCTCTGGACGGTCAGCCGGAGGACCCGGGTTATCTGGAGTACATCCGTTCCCTGGTCATCAATAAGACGAACTACTGCCGCTATGTGGCAGACCGGAACTATTTCAACTATGTGCTGGAGGCCCTTCCCTCCTGACGAAAAGAAGACTTCAATAATAAATCCCCATTCCCAGACGGGAATGGGGGTTTTTACATCTTGCAGGGAATAATTAATAACCCCGGGCGGCCATTTCCTCCGCAATTTCGATGGAACGGAGGACACTGTATTCGTCATACCGGGTGTCGCCGGAATCTGCCAGGAATACCAGCCGGACCTCCGGTTCCTCAAAGGTCACCTGGGAAGCCACCTGACTGATATTGCCCGCTGTGGCGGCGTTGATGTACAGACGGCACCGCTCCCCGGGCAGAGTGAAGGTGGGATCGCTGACACCGAAGGACAGCACAAAATCCGATGAGCCGCAGGTGGAAAGAAGCGTACTGGCGGCGGATTTCAACGCTTCGGTCTTGTCCCCTTCAAACAGGTAGGCGGTGGAGTTGGGGAAGCAGAAGTCCGCCAGCATGACCTCGTTGAAGCCCATGTTTTTCAGCTCCATCACCACCTGGGAAATCCAGGTTGTGGTGGAGGACTTGGTGGGGTCCAGCCAGTACATGCCGGCCTCATCCGCCCACAGACCGATTTTGCTGGGGAGGAACAGACCGCTGCTGACGTTATTCAGGCCGAATTCCCGGTCCCGGAGGGAGCTGATCTGGGCGATGGTGTAAAGACCCTTGCTCATCATCTTGCTGACCAGGGCTTCATAGGCGGCGATGTCGGTGCTCTGGGAGATGGTGGCACCGCTGAGCTTGGTGTTGTAGTAGAAGGAGCCGAAGGGGCCCTTCATCTCGATCATCACCGGGGTGCCGGAGGACAGCCGTTCCACCTGGAGCAGTACATTGTCATAGTCTTCCTTCACCATGTCGCTGGTGATGTAATAACCGGAGAGCTGCTTTAGGTCATTGGTGGTATCGATGGCGTTGGCGCCTTCGTTGTAGAAGATGGACACATTGGCCTCTGCCACCGGGGGAATTGCCTCCTCTCCAACCACGTCGTTGGAGGACTGGCTGAAGTCCAGGGACGCGCCCTCGTCGGTGTAGACCACATAGCGCTGCAGCCACAGAACCCAGCACAGCCAGGCAGCGATGCCCACCAGCAACAGCACCAGCAGCACGGTGCCCACCCGGTTGAGAACCCGTTGGGTACGGTAGGGAATATTCATAAGGTCACTCCTTTAGATTGCAAGTCTGGCCTGGACGCAGCGCCAGTCCTCTTTTTCCCGGACGGCGGTGACGGTCAGTCCCGCCCGCTCCAGGGCGTCCAGAACCTCCGGCAGCCGCACGTCCAGAATGCCGGAGCAGATCAAGGTGCTGCGGGGGCTTAAAAACCGGGGCAGCACCGGGGCAAGGCCGATGATCACGTCCGCCACAATGTTCACCAGCACCAGATCATATTCTTCCCGGGCCAGCCGGGTCATCAGGGCTTTGTCTTCGGTGACGTTGCCGGTGAGGGCGGTGAATTCCGGGGCGGCGAAGCCGTTGTAGCCGGCGTTCTCCCGGGCGATGTCCTCGGCCTTGGGGTCGATGTCCACCCCGATTGCCCGGGCGGCCCCCAGCCGCAGGGCGGTGATGGACAAAATGCCGCTTCCGCTGCCCAGATCCAGGCACCGGAAACCGGGCGTCACTACCTGCTCCATGGCCTCCATCACCATCTGGGTGGAGGGGTGGGCGCCGGTGCCGAAGGTCAGACCGGGGTCCAGAATCACCTGCTTCCGGTCAGTGGGCTGGTCTGCCAGCCAGCAGGGCACCACCACCAGGGTCTGTCCGATCTCCTGAGGGGGATAATTCTCTTTCCAGCTTTCCTCCCAGTCGGTTTCCGCCAGGGGGGCCAGGGTCATGGGAAGCTCCAGTTCCCGGGCGGCCTGCTCCAGCCGGGCAAGGCCCGCTTTATCGGAATCCTCCAGGTACAGCTTGACCTGGGACAAGCCCTGAAGCCGCTCCTGGAGGGATTCGTCGATGTAGTCCCAGTAGGCCCGGTTTTCCTCCAGAAAGGTTTCAAATTCCTGCTGATCCTCAATTACCAGATCGGCAAAGCCCCGGGCGGTGAGGGCGGCGCACACAGAATCGATCCGCTCCGGTGCGGTATTGAGGGTGATTTCCAGCCAAGACAAGGAAGATTCCTCCTTCAATCATTGGGATTGCCTCTTATTCTAGCGCAAAACGAGAAAAATGACAACTGAAAAACTCTAAAATTTTTGTGTCCTACTTCCTATTTTGGAGAAAATGGTATATAATACCCTTTACATGACTATTCAAGGGAAAGGCTGGGAAAATCCTCCCGGCCTCCCGTTAGGAGCGGACTATGATACAGACCATTTCCCTTTTGCCCGGCGTGACCCTGCGCTGCTGCCGGGACAAGCGGTTCAAGCAAGGCTGCCTGAGTTTTCAGCTGGTCCGGCCCATGTGCCGGGAAGAGGCGGCGTACAATGCCCTGCTTCCGGCGGTGCTGCTCCGGGGCACCCGGCAGCACCCGGATCTGCGGGCCATTACGGAACATCTGGATACTCTCTACGGGGCCAGCGTCAGCGCCCTGGTGCGCCGGGTGGGAGACTACCAGACCACGGGCCTGTATTGCAGCTTTATGGACGACCGGTTTGCCCTGCCCGGGGAGCGGGTGATGGCGCCGGTGGTGGCGTTCCTGGAGGAGCTGCTGCTGGACGTCCCGGTGAAAAACGGGGGCTTTCTGCCCGGCTTTGTGGAAAGCGAGAAGAAAAACCTGATTTCCACCATTGAATCCGAGCGCAACGACAAGCGGGTTTACGCCATGAGCCGCCTGCTGAAAATCCTCTGCCGGGAGGACAGCTTCGGCCTGCCCCGGCTGGGTGAGCCCCAGGAAGTGGAGGCCATCACCCCTCAAAGTCTGTGGGCGCATCATCAGAAGATCCTGAGAACCAGCGCCATCGAGATTTTCTACGTTGGCAGCGCTGGGTGTGAAACTGTGGCAGATCTGCTCCGTCCTCTGCTGAGCCGGCTGGAGCGGGATTACATCCCCCTGCCGCCTCAGACCGATCTGCGCAGCAGCCGGGGAGACGAGGTGGAGCGGATGGATGTGGCCCAGGGGAAGCTGTGCATGGGCTTCGTCACACCCATCACCAACCGGACTCCGGAGTTTGCATCCATGCAGGTGCTCAATGCCCTGTTTGGTGCGGGGATGACCAGCAAGCTGTTTGTAAATGTCCGGGAGAAACAGTCATTGTGCTACGCCATCGGCTCTGCCTACTATGGGGCCAAAGGCGTGATGACGGTATCCGCAGGGATTGACTTTGACAAGGAAGAGCAGACCCGCCGGGAAATTCTCCGGCAGCTGGATGCCTGCCGGGACGGACAGATCACACCCCAGGAGCTTCAGGCAGCCCAGCAGGCCATTGTCAGCAGTCTGCGGGCTACCCACGATTCCCCGGGAGCCGTGGAAGGGTACTACGCCACCGCTGCACTCAGCGGTTTGTCCCTGACGGTGGAGGACTATGAAAAGTCGGTGCTGGCGGTTACCGTGGAGGATGCCGTGGCGGTGGCCCGGCAGCTGGAGCTGAGGGCCACCTATTTCCTGAGAGGAGGGAGCCAATGAATCAAATCTATTACCCCGAACTGGACGAGACCATCTGCCGGGAAACCCTGGGCAATGGACTGCAGGTAGCGGTGATTCCCCGGAAGGGCTTTACCAAGAAGCTGGCCTATTTTGTCACGGATTACGGCTCCATTCACACGGACTTTCAGCTGGAGGGCCAGACCTTCCGTGCCCCGGCGGGCGTGGCCCACTATCTGGAACATAAGATGTTTGACATGCCGGGCAGCCGGGATGTAAGCGAAGAGTTTGCCGCACTGGGAGCGTCTACCAACGCCTTCACCAGCTACGACATGACCGCCTATTATTTCTCCTGCACGGACCATTTTGAAGCGTGTCTGCGGCTGCTGCTGGAATTTGTCAGCACCCCCTACTTCACCGAGGAAAGCGTGGAAAAGGAGCGGGGGATCATCGACCAGGAAATCGGCATGAACGAGGACGCTCCGGACAGCCGGGTGTTTGAGAACCTGGTTCAGTCCCTGTACCGGGAGCATCCGGTGCGGGTACCCATCCTGGGCACCTCCACCACCATCCGGGAGATCACCCCCGAGGTGCTGAACCGGTGCCACCGGGCCTTCTACAGCCCGGAGAACATGCTGCTGTGCGTGGTGGGAGACGTGGAGCCGGAGGACGTTTGCCGGATTGCCGATGAGGTGCTGGGCAGCATCCCTGGGCCGGCGGGGGAGAAGCTCCGGCCCTGGCAGGAGGACATGACCGCAGCGGAGCCGGAGATTGCCGTATCCATGGAAGTGGCCATGCCTATGTTCAACCTGGCGTTCAAATGCGAGAGCCTGGGCAAGGGAGAAAAAGCCATCCGCACGGAGATGGTGGCGGATCTGGCGGCGGAAGCCCTGTTCGGAGAATCCTCAGAGCTGTACCTGCGGCTGTATGAGCAGGGGCTGATTGATTCCTCCTTTGGCGGCGGCTTCGAGACCATTGACGGCTGCGCCATGCTGCTTTGCTCCGGAGATTCCCAGGACCCCCGGGCCGTCCGGGAGGCCATTCTGGCCCAGGGACGGGTGCTGGCGGAGCAGGGCGTGCCGGAAGAAACCTTCCAGCGGATGAAGCGCAGCGCTTTGGGCCGTCGGATCCGGAGCCTGGACAGTTTTGACGCCACCTGCTTCCGGGTCTGCGCCTACCATTTTTCTGATTTTGACTATTTCCGGTTCCCGGAGGTATACCGCAGCATCACCGCAGGAGAAATCCGGGACTTCCTGGACCGGGTGATCCGGCCGGAGCGGTGCAGCCTGTCGGTGGTGTATCCTCTTGAGAACGAAGGAGGGAACGAATCATGAATCCGCTGAATTACAGTTCCATCTCCTTTCCGGCCCTGGGGCTGGAAGTGAATCCGCCCCGGGTCTGGACGCTGGGACCATTGACCATCCACCTGTATGGTCTGGCCATTGCTCTGGGGCTGATTCTGGCGGTGCTGTACTGCACCCGCCGCAGCCGGGAGTTCGGCCTGACCCAGGATGACATTTTTGACGGCGTTCTGTGGGTGACCCCCTTTGCCATTGTCTGCGCCCGGCTGTATTACGTGATTTTTTCCTGGGAGGCCTACGCCGATAACCCTGTCTCCATCCTGTACATCTGGGAGGGTGGTCTGGCCATTTACGGCGGTGTGCTGGGGGCCATTGTGGGCATTGCGGTGTATTGCCGGTTCCGGCATCTGAAGCTGGCCACGGTGCTGGATGTGGTGCTGCTGGGCTTTCTCATCGGTCAGGCGATGGGCCGCTGGGGCAATTTCTTCAACCGGGAGGCCTTCGGCGCTGCCACCGACGGGTGGTACCGGATGGGCCTGTACAACACCAGGACAGAAGCCTGGGAGTATTACCATCCCACCTTCCTGTATGAATCCCTGTGGAATCTGCTGGGGCTGGTGATCCTGCATTTTGCCTCCAAGCACCGCCGGTACGACGGACAGGTGGCCCTGGGCTATGCGGCCTGGTACGGTCTGGGCCGGGCCATGATCGAGGGCCTGCGGGTGGACAGCCTGTACTGGGGCCCCTTCCGGGTCAGCCAGGTGCTGGCAGCTTTGAGCTGCCTGGCGGCGGTGAGCATTCTGCTGTGGCAGCAGTTCCGGCCTCACGATCCGGCAAAACTTTATGTAAACCAGGCCAAAAAAACCGAATAACAGATGCGGGAAGGCGACTGCCTTCCCGTTTTTGCTTAAATTCCAAAAGTGTTTACAAAAGGCCCACTTTTCCTTTCACCGGAAATGTGGTAAGATAAGAAAAATGAGAGGTGAGCTTCTTGGGGAAATGTATCGTATTCTGTGCGGCGGAGTTTGACCGTCTGGCCTGCCCCATAGAGCCGGAAGACTATGTGATTGCCGCCGACGGCGGCCTGCAGCACACCCAGGCCCTGGGGATAGAACCTCAGGAGATTCTGGGGGACTTTGACTCTCTGGGCTACATCCCGCAGGATGCCCGGGTATTCCCGGTGGAGAAGGATGACACCGATGCCATGCTGGCGGCCCGGCGGGGGCTGGCCCTGGGGTTCCGGGAGTTTCTGTATTACGGCAGCCTGGACGGAAAACGGCTGGACCACACCGTGGCCAACTACCAGACATTGCAGTATCTGGCGGACCATGGCGCCCGGGGGTATCTGGTGGGGCAGGACTTCCTGGCCACGGTGGTCAAGGTGGGGACGATCTCCTTCCCCGAAGGAACGGAGGGACTGCTTTCCGTCTTCTGCCTGGGGGCGGATGCCCGGGGGGTCAGCCTCCGGGGACTTTACTACCCCCTGGAGGGAGGAACCCTTACCGCTGGATTTCCCCTGGGGGTGAGCAACCACTTTACCGGCGCTCCGGCGGAAATATCGGTGGAAGCAGGCAGTCTGCTGGTGATGTGGGAACGGAAAAACGGATTCCCTCAGTGGAAATGACACCCCGGGAGGTGGCGCAATGGAACAAAGACAGACCATAACCGTCCTGGAATCGTCCCCGGATCAGGGATTGACCCAGGAGCAGGTTCAGCAGCGCATTGCCGCCGGCTGGGTCAGCGGCACACCCAGACCCACCGGAAAAAGCGAGAAAGAAATTCTGCTTTCCAATACCTTTACCTTTTTCAACCTGATTTTCGCCGTGCTGGCGGTGCTGCTGGTGCTCAGCCGGTCCTCGGTGATGAACATGGGATTTTTGCTGGTGGCGGTGATCAATACGGTCATCGGCATCATTCAGGAGATCCGGGCCAAGCGGGCGGTGGACCGGCTGACCCTGGTGGCGGCCCGGCCGGTGACGGTGATCCGGGACGGACAGCGACAGCAGGTGGGGCCGGAGGCTCTGGTCCGGGATGACATCGCGGAATTCGGCCAAGGGGACCAGCTGTGCGCCGATGGCATTGTCTGCCAGGGAACACTGTGGCTGGATGAATCCCTGATTTCCGGAGAAGCCGACGCAGTGGAGCGGGGGGTGGGAGACACCGTCCGCTCCGGCAGCGTGGTGCTGGCAGGCCGGGGCCGGGTACGGCTGACGGCGGTGGGGGAGGATGCCTTCGCTGCCCGGCTGTCCCGGGAGGCCAAGGACCATCCCAAGGCCCGGAAGTCGGAGATGATGCGCTCCCTGGATAAACTGATTCTGGTGGTGGGCATCGCCTTGGTGCCGGTGGGACTGGTTCTGTTTTACCAGGAGTTTTTCGTGCTGAACCTGGGGTTCCAGGGCAGCGTGGAGGGAACCGTGGCGGCGCTGGTGGGGATGATTCCCGAGGGGCTGTATCTGCTGACCTCCATTGCCATGGCGGCTTCCGCCCTGAAACTCAGCCGGAGCAAGGTGCTGGTGCAGGACATGAGCTGCATGGAGGCCCTGGCCCGGGTGGATGTGCTGTGCGTGGACAAAACCGGCACCATCACCCAGCCGGAAATGCAGGTGGAAAATCTGATCCCCCTGTCCGGCAGTCAGCCGGAGTACCTGGAAGCGGCACTGGGGGCTCTGTACGGGGGACGGGAGCCGGATAATGCCACGGCCAGGGCCATCGGAGAACTGTTCCCCGACCCGCCGGACTGGCGGGAAAAGCGGCGGATTCCCTTCTCCCCGGAGACCAAGTGGAGCGGCGCACAATTTGAAACCGCCGGAGCCTTTGTGGTTGGCGCACCCAGCGCCATCCTGGGCGGGCGGCTGGAGCAGCTGGGGCAGGATGTGGCCGACTGGACGGCCAAGGGCCGCCGGGTGCTGCTGCTGGCCCGGTATCAGGGGGAGCTTCGTCCGGGAAAACTGGATGAAGAGCAGGTAAAGCCCTTGGCCCTTCTGATTCTGAACAACCCCATCCGGGACACCGCCCGGGAGACCTTCGACTACTTTGTGCAGCAGGGGGTTTCTGTCCGGGTGATTTCCGGGGACGACCCCAGAACCGTCAGTGAGATTGCCGGCCAGGCGGGCATTCCGGGGGCAGAGCGCTGGGTGGACTGCACCACACTGGACACTCCCCTGGATTACGCCCAGGCTGCGGCGGAAAAGGTGGTCTTCGGACGGGTAACCCCGCAGCAGAAGCGCCTGCTGGTGCAGGCGCTGCAGAACCAGGGACATACTGTGGCCATGACCGGCGACGGGGTCAACGATCTGCTGGCCATGAAGCAGGCGGACTGCTCCGTGGCCATGGCCTCCGGCGCCCAGGCCGCCAGCCAGCTGGCCAGTCTGGTGCTGCTGGAGTCGGATTTTTCCGCCATGCCCAAGATTGTGGCGGAGGGCCGCCGGGTGATCAACAACATCCAGCGGGCGGCAACGCTGTTTTTGGTGAAGAACATCTTTTCTCTGTTCCTGTCGGTGATCACCTTGTTCACCGATTGGCCCTATCCCTTGCAGCCCATGCATTTGACGGTAATTTCCGCCCTGACCATCGGCATTCCCTCGTTCTTCCTGGCCATGGAGCCCAACTACGATCGGGTCACCGGGCATTTCCTCCGAGGGGTGCTGCGCCGGGCTTTCCCCGGCGGGCTGACCAATGTATTTGCGGTGCTGGTGTGTCAGGCGTTTATGGATGTGTTTTCACTCCCCGCCCCGGGGGTTGCCACGGTGTGCGCCGGAATCCTGGCCGTTGTGGGCATGATGGTTCTGTTTCAGGTGTGCAAGCCCTTTGACCGGTTCCGGAAAATCATCTGGGCGGCCATGCTGGTGGGATTGGTGGGGGTGTTTACCTTCCTGGGAGAGCTGTTTGAGCTCCACGCCGGAGGCACCGCCAACAAACTGGTGATGATGACCCTGCTGCTGATGACTCCCACGGTGTTTTTCGCCATGCAGCGGCTGTTCGACTGGGGAGACCGGGTATATGGCCGGGTCAGTCAATGGCGGAACCGAGGAAAGGAATGATCTGCGGTGGTAACCTATCAGCTGAAAAAATCCCCGGGCGTACCCCTGTATGAGGCGCTGTATCGGTGCCTCCGGGGGGACATTCTGGACGGAACCCTGAAGCCCGGGCAGAAACTGCCCAGCAAGCGGGCGCTGGCGGAGCATCTGGAGGTCAGCAAGATCACGGTGGAAACCGCCTACAGCCAGCTGCTGGCGGAGGGGTACATCCGTTCTCAGGAAAAGGTGGGCTACTTTGTGGAGTCGGTGGAGCGGCAGACGCCCGCTCCGGTTTCGCCCCAACCTGTGCCACCGGAACCCAAGGGAGACTGGCTTCTGGATCTCACCGGCAGCGGCACGGAGCACTTCCCCTTTACGGTTTGGACCCGGCTCCAGCGGGAAGTGATGCTGGACTACGGGGAAAAGCTGCTGCTGCCCCTGCCCAATCAGGGGGTGGGGGAGCTGCGCCGGGCCATTGCCCGGCATCTGACGGACTTTCGGGGGATGCAGGTGGACCCGGAGAACATTCTCATCGGAGCGGGAACGGATTTCCTGTATAACCTGCTGATTCAGCTGCTGGGCCGGGATCGGGTCTACGCCGTGGAGGAGCCGGGCTACAGCAAAATCCGGAAAATCTATGCCGCCGGCGGGGTGCGCTGCATCAGCGCCCCCATGGACGATCAGGGGGTTGAGCCCCAGGCGCTGGCCGGGGCGGATGTGCTGCACTGTTCTCCTTCCCACCATTTTCCCACGGGCCTGGTCACGCCGGTGAACCGCCGGCAGGCTTTGCTTGCCTGGGCGGGGGAGGAAAAGTGGATCATCGAAGATGACTATGACTCGGAGTTCCGTTTTGACGCCCATCCCATGCCTGCCATGCAGTCCCTGGACCGGAAGGGCCGGGTGATCTATATGAACACCTTTTCCAAAACCCTGGCGCCCTCCATCCGGATCAGCTACATGGTGCTGCCCCCGGCGCTGATGGAACGCTTTCAGCGGCAGCTGGGCTTTTACAGCTGCACGGTGGCCAGCTTTGAGCAGTATACCCTGGCCCGGTTTCTGGACCGGGGTTATTTTGAAAAGCACATCAACCGGATGCGGAAATTCTACCGCAGCCGGAGAAACGCCCTGGTTTCTCTGCTGGAAAACTGTCCCTTTGCCGAAAGACTTACCATTCTGGAGCAGGACGCGGGGCTGCACTTTCTGCTGAAAGTGGACACCCCCCGCTCCGATCGGGAAATGCGGGAACTTCTGGCCTCCGCCGGGATTCGGGTTCATACCCTCAGCGAATACTACCACGACAGCGGGGAGGACCGTCATTGCCTGGTGGTAAATTACTCCGGTATCCGTATTGAAGCGGTAACGGAGGCCCTGGAACGGCTGGAAGAGATTATGTAAACAGAAAATTCCACTCCCGGCGGATTTTTCCTTGCCTTTTCCCCGGGGGAACGGTATAATAAAGGGGTTAGAAATGCGTGTGGAAGGGAGGGGTCAGCGATGGCCGCACAGCTTACATCCTACCGGGGCTGCCTGCTGGGCCTGGCGGTGGGGGATGCCATGGGCTACACTGTGGACAGCCGCAGCTGGCGGGAAATCCAGGAGGACTACGGTCCCAACGGCCTTTTGGGGTATGACCTGGTCAACGGCTATGCGGATGTGACCTCCTATACCCAGTTGGCGGCGTTTACCTGCAACGGACTGCTTTTCGGTATGACCCGGGGGCAGATGCTGGGGAAAATGGCCCCGTTCATCAAATATATCGGCCTGAGCAGCCGGGAGTGGGCGGCGTCCCAGCGCCCCTGGGGCCGTCCCAGCCGGAGCTATTGCTGGCTGCTGCGCCGTCCGGAGCTGTGCCGCCGGCACTGCATGGACACCCGGATGCTGGACACGTTGGGGCGGGAAAAACTGGGTACCCTGGAAATGCCCACCAACAGCTTTTCCACTCCCGGCGGGCTGACCAGTGCGGTGGGGGTGGGCCTGTTCTTCCATGAGGACCGGATGGACCAGGAGGAAATCGACCGGCTGGGTGCGGAAGCGGTAGCCCTGACCCACGGCAGTCCCACGGCGTTTTTGTCCGGCAGTGTGGTGACCCACATCATCAGCAAGCTGCTGATGGACCCTGGAATGGCCCTGAAACCTCTGATTCTGGAGGCGGTGGAGGCCATGAAAGAGCAGTTCGGCCACCAGTACAGCCAGGCGTATGAAATCGGTACCCTGGTGCGCCACGCTGTGACCTATGCGGAGTCACCCAACCTGCGGCCGGTGGAGGTGATGGAACATCTGACCTGCGGCAGCGCCGCCCAGGTGCTGGCCGGGGCGGTATATGCCAGCCTGGCCTGTGAGCAGGATTTTGACAGCGCCATGATTACGGCGGTGAATCATTCCGGCCGGAGCGCCGGGGTGGGAGCCCTGACCGGGGCCATCCTGGGCATCCGGCTGGGGGAGGAAGCCCTGCCGGAGTTCTACATCGAATGCCTGGAACCGGCGGAGGTACTGCGGGAGCTGGCGGATGATCTGCACACCGGCTGCCCTATGGAAATGGGCAATAAGCTCTTCGACCTGGACTGGGACTACAAGTATCTTCACGGCGGACAATAAGCATATTTCCCCTTCTGCGGGCATAGGATTGTCCCAGCAGGAGGGGATTTTTGTGCGGAAACGGGATATTCTGATTCTTTTGGCGGCGGTGGCCGTGGCAGCAGCAGTGGCGCTGACGGTGTTTGCCGGGAGCGCATTGCCCACCGGTTCCTGGGGCCTGAGCTTTCGGCAGGAGGGACAGGCCCCCATTGGCAACGCGGGGGTGGATCAGCTAAAACGCTACGACGCCATGTACATCGGCGATACCCAGGAAAAGGTGCTCTACCTGACCTTTGACGCCGGGTACGAAAACGGCTGCACCGCCCAGGTGCTGGACACCCTGAAGGCCCACAACGTGACGGCGGCTTTCTTCCTGGTGGGCAACTACATCCAGCGAAATGCTGATCTGGTCCGCCGGATGGCCCAGGAGGGTCACATTGTGGGAAACCACACCATGCACCACTATGATATGAGCAAGATATGCGACAAGGAAGCCTTCTCCAAGGAACTGAAGGACCTGGAAGACCTGTACCGGGAGACCACCGGGCAGGAACTGGCCAAATTTTACCGGCCGCCCCAGGGGATCTACAGCCCGGACAATCTGAAAATGGCCCAGGAACTGGGGTACAAAACCGTGTTCTGGAGTCTTGCCTATGTGGACTGGAACAACGATTCCCAGCCCACCCGGGAGCAGGCCTTTGCCAAGCTGCTGCCCCGGACCCACTGCGGGGCAGTAGTGCTGCTCCACTCCACCTCCCGGACCAACGCCCAGATTCTCGACGAACTTCTGACCTGCTGGGAGAAAGAGGGCTACCGGTTCGGCACCCTGACGGAGCTGTTTGAGACAGCATGAAAATTGCCCCGGCGGATTTCCCGCCGGGGCTGTCTGTTAGATGCGGTTCATGGGGTTGGACTTGTCCTGGGCCAGTAGCAGATCGGTGATGATGTCGTTGCTTACCAGGTAGCCCTTGGGAGTCAGCACCCACCGGCCGGTGTCGGTCTGGGTGGCGTGGAAGAACCGGCGCTGCTTTTCCAGCACTTCTTCCAGGGGGGCAAAGGGCAGCAGGAACATCTTTTCGTATTCCTGGGCCTCGATGCCGATGTTGGTCCGCAGCCGGAGCATCAGGTATTCTCCCGCCCGCTCCCGCATGGGAATTTCCTGCAGATCTTCCATAATGTCCCCGCCGTCCCGGATTCCGGCAATGTAGGCCTGGAGATCCCGTTTCAGCGTATAGCGTTTTCCGGCAAAGTCGGAGCTGGCCCCGGGACCGAAGCCCAGATATTCTCCGCCGGTCCAGTATTTCATATTGTGCTTGGAAATCAGGCCTTTGCGGCAGAAATTGGAGATTTCATACTGCCGGAAGCCCCGGCCCCGCAGGGTCTCCACCGCCGTCAGGTACATATCCGCCTGGGTGTCGTCGTCGGGCAGATTCAGCATATCCTTGTATTCGGCAAAGGGCGTGCCCTCTTCCACTTTCAAGGCGTAGCAGCTGATGTGCTCCGGGTTCAGCCGCAGCACGTTTTCCAGGGTCTCCTGCCAGTCCTGGAGACTCTGACCGGGCAGGCCGTACATCAGATCCAGGGACACGTTCCGGAAACCGGCCTTGCGGATTTTGTAATAGGCGGACACCGCCTGGGAATAGGTATGGGGACGGCCCAGTTTTTTGAGCATCTCGTCGTCATCGGACTGAACCCCCAGGCTGACCCGGTTGAAGCCCTCGGCACGGAGCCGGTGGAGCAGCCGGTCGGAGACGGAGTCCGGGTTGGCCTCGAAGGTGATTTCTGCATTGTTGTCCACATCGAAGTTCCGGCGGATGGTGGTGAGAATCACCGCCAGGCCGTCGGCACCGAAGAAGGAGGGGGTGCCGCCGCCGAAGTAGATGGAGTCCACCTTGTAGCCGGGGGCCAGATCCCCGGCTTCTTTGATGTGGTCGCATACTGCGTCCAGATAGCCGTCGATCAGCTTGTCATCCTTGGTTGCCAGGGAGTAAAAGTCGCAGTACTGACATTTGCTGCGGCAGAAGGGCACGTGGATATACAGCCCCAGGGGGGTCTTGTTGGGGCGTTTGGTCAAAATGGGCATGAAGAAAAACCTCCCTTATCAGTCTTCGTCCAGTTTCAGCACGGCCATGAAGGCCTCGGAGGGCACGGACACGGTGCCGAAGGTGCGCATCCGTTTCTTGCCTTCCTTCTGCTTTTCCAGCAGCTTCTTCTTCCGGGTGATGTCACCGCCATAGCACTTGGCCAGCACGTCCTTGCGCAGGGCTTTGATGGTCTCCCGGGCGATGATCTTGCCGCCGATGGCGGCCTGCACCGGAATCTCAAACTGGGCACGGGGGATGTTCTCCTTCAGCTTTTCACAGATCTTCCGGGCACGGGGATAGGCATTGTCCGCAAAGAGAATGAAGCTCAGGGCGTCCACAATGTCACCGTTAAGCAGAATGTCCAGCTTCACCAGCCGGCTGGGCCGGTAGCCAATGAGTTCGTAGTCCAGGCTGCCGTAGCCCCGGGTCCGGGACTTCAGAGCGTCGAAGAAGTCATAGATGATTTCATTCAGGGGCATTTCGTAGTGCAGCTCCACCCGGCGGGCATCCAGGTACACCATGTCCTTGAATTCGCCCCGGCGCTGCTGGCACAGATCCATGATGTTGCCCACATATTCCTGAGGAGCGATCAGGTTCACCTTGGCGTAAGGCTCCTCCGCCAGCTGGATTTCCATGGGGTCGGGGTAGTCCAGAGGGGTGTAGACCAGCATTACTTCCCCGTTGGTCTTGGTCACCCGGTAGACCACGTTGGGGGCGGTGGTAATCAGGTCCAGGTTGTACTCCCGCTCCAGCCGCTCCTGGATGATCTCCATGTGCAGCAGTCCAAGGAAGCCGCAGCGGAAGCCGAAGCCCAGGGCGATGGAACTTTCCATTTCGTAGCTCATGGAGGCGTCGTTGAGCTTCAGTTTTTCCAGGGCATCCCGCAGGTCCTGATACTTGGCGCCGTCGGCGGGATAGATGCCGGAGAACACCATGGGCTGTACCGCCCGGTAGCCGGGCAGAGGCTCCTGGGCCGGGTCCTCCACTCCGGTGATGGTGTCGCCTACCTGGGTGTCGGCCACGGTTTTGATGGAGGCGGTGATGTAGCCCACTTCGCCGGCCCCCAGGGCATCCCGGGGACACAGACCGTTCGGACTCATGGTGCCCACTTCCACCACCTTGTATTCCGCTCCGGTGGCCATCATTTTGATGTCCATGCCGGGCTTCACCGTGCCCTGCTTTACCCGGGTGTAGACGATGACGCCACGATAAGAGTCGTACTGGCTGTCAAAAATCAGGGCCTGGAGGGGGCCGTCCCGGTCCCCCGCAGGGGCAGGCACGTCCCGGACGATCATTTCCAGCACGGAATGAATGTTAATGCCGTTTTTGGCAGAGATTTCCGGGGCCTCCTCGGCAGGGATTCCGATGATGTCCTCAATTTCCGCCTTCACCTCTGCCGGACGGGCGGAGGGCAGGTCAATTTTGTTAATGACGGGCAGCACTTCCAGGCCGGCGTCAATGGCCAGGTAGGTATTTGCCAGCGTCTGGGCCTCTACACCCTGGGAGGCGTCCACCACCAGCACTGCCCCTTCGCAGGCGGCCAGGGAACGGGAGACTTCGTAGTTGAAGTCCACATGGCCCGGCGTGTCGATCAGGTTCAGGGCGTAGACTTCCCCGTTGTCGGCGGTATAGTTCAATGTAACAGCGGTGGCTTTGATGGTGATGCCCCGCTCCCGCTCCAGCTCCATGGAGTCCAGCAGCTGTTCGGCCCGGGTCCGCTGATCGATGGCGTGACACTCTTCCAGCAGCCGGTCGGCCAGGGTGGACTTGCCGTGGTCAATGTGGGCGA
>DVKV01000073.1 GCA_018715835.1 Candidatus Faecousia intestinavium
AATTTACATAGAAAGCCCAGGCAAGCAGAAAACCGCTGGGAAGCTGCTGCCCCCAGCGGTAAAAAAGGTCATGTGCATGCTATAAGTCTCCCGTAGTCAGGATACCGGTTGAGAATGCCGAATTCCAACCCAGCAGGCCACTCCCAGAATCAGACCCCCGGTTTTCAGAACCGAACCCAGCGACAGCGGACCGCCCCCGGGCAGCAATGTTCCCGTCAGGACCAGAATCACCGCTGCCAGATTGACGGCGATGACCAGAAGGTACTTCCCTCTTCCCTCCACTTCGGGCAAATAGCGGGAAAACAGGATAAGCAAAATGCCGAGTTTCACCAGGGCGTCCCCCACCGGAAAATCTGTCATGAACATCCGGTAAAGTCCCAGCATGACCATGGCAAAGCCCAGCCCAATGCCGGTCCAACTCAGTATCTTCGTCCGTTTTGTCATGGTTTACCCCCTTTCCCAGCAGAAAATATTACTGTCCATCCTCAGCCCAGGAGAAAGGCTGCGCATACTCCGGGGCATCTTCCATTGCCCTGCTGACCAGTTCCATTGCCGCATCAAAGTCCATGACCGGCGAAACCAGAATGCACCGCTGGCTCTCCCGTTCTGGGAAAATGAATTGCAGGCCCAGCTCTGCTACCAGCACATCGTTGGGAATGTCCAGGATGGTGGTATTCCCCAGGGTGGTTTTGCTAAAATCATACTGCCGTTCTTCCGGATCGTATCCCAAAAATGCAAAGGAAACGCCGTTGCAGGAAACCTCCAGATCGTAAAGGGAATACCCTTTCAGGGGGTAGCTGGTAACATCTCCTTTAATCTGGATGTCGCAAAGGATCGATTCCCCGGATTGGGTGTATAGGACGGCGTCCCGGGTTTCTTCCATCTCTTTGGGGCAGCCCACCAGGCTGAAAATCACCAGGGCAAAAATGGCGACCAGTATTGCCCTGGCCACCTGGCGAAAGGTCATCCAGCCCTTTACCAGCATCCAGATGGTGTCATTGTTCTCTTTCTTTTCCATGTTCCCCGCCTCCTTGTTTGGGCAATCTACTCAGCTTAAGCGTCTGCATATTTCCATTTTTCACCAGAATGCACAATCCAAGTATATCATCCACTGATAGTTATTGTCAATGATGAAAATGAACGACCCGGGAGTTTCAGGCCCAGCCTGCCGGAGGAGGGAGTAATACTGGACAATCCTGCTATTTTTATTGTAATTTGTATATTTTTGAACGTGGTGTTGACAAATTGTTACGCAAATTGTATAATTGCTTCGTAGAATTTACCAAAGGAGGTAAGGACACATGAAAAAGATCATAGCACTATTACTAACTTTCCTGATGGTTCTGGGACTGGCTGCCTGCGGTGGTACCACTCCGCCTGCCGAAACCACTGCCGCCACCACCCCCGCCGCTGCCGATGGAACGGAAGCCGCTGGGGACAGCTACATGGATGAGCTGATCGCCGCCGCTCAGGCGGAGGGCGAGCTGATCGTCTACGGTTCCTGTGAGGAAGAATACCTGGCAGTAGCCTGCGAAAAGTTTGAAGAGCTGTACGGCATCAAAGTACAGTATCAGCGTCTGTCCACCGGTGAGGTGCAGAGCAAAATCGAAGAAGAAAACGGCACTCCCTCCGCCGATGTCTGGTTCGGCGGCACCACCGATCCTTACAACGTCTGCGCTGCCGCCGGTCTGCTGATGCCCTACGAGGCACAGAACGCCTCCCACCTGCTCAGCGACGCCTACCGGGATGCGGATGGCAACTGGTACGGCATCTACAAGGGCATCCTGGGCTTCATGGTCAACCGGGACGAGCTGGACCGGATGGGTCTGGAAGCGCCCCAGGACTGGGCCGATCTGCTGAAGCCCGAGTATGAGGGCCTGATCTGGACCTCCAACTACAACACCGCCGGCACGGCCAAGCTGATCGTCAACACCATGATTCAGAAGTATGGCCATGACGAGGGCATCCAGTACCTGCTGGATCTGGATAAGAACGTCCACGTTTACACCAAGTCCGGCTCCGGTCCCTCCAAGAACGTGGGCACCGGCGAGTGCGTGATCGGCATCGGCTTCCTGCACGACGGCATCACCCAGATCGTGGACAACGGCTACGGCAACATTGAACTGATCATTCCCTCCAGCGGTACCTCCTACGAGATCGGCGCCACCGCCATCTTCCAGGGTGCGAAGCATGTGAATGCCGCCAAGCTGTGGATTGAGTACGCCCTGAGCCCCGATTGCGTCAATCAGGCCAAGGACAACGGCTCCTACCAGTTCCTGGTCATCGACAACGCCGAGCAGCCCGCCATCGCTGCTGAGTTCGGTCTGGATCCGGAGAACGTCATGGATTATGACTTCGAGGATGCCAAGGAGAACACCACCACCTACGTGGAGGAAGTGATGAACGCTCTGGGCGGCGGAGACAGCCGTTTCGAGACGGAATAACCGCGCAATCAGACACTGCGGGGGATGGAGAAAATCTCCATCCCCCAACATCTTGTTCTCGAAAGGAGGGTCCCCCTATGGCCAGTCGTCAGAGTGCGGCTCTGGAACGAAAAAAACTGATGGCCGACCCCATTATGGTCACCACCATTGTCGTTCTGATCGCCTTCCTGACTTTGTTTATCCTGTATCCTCTGGCAGTCCTGCTGGTAGACAGCGTGTACGGTCCGGAAACCGGGCTTACCATGTCGATATTCCAGCGGATTTTCCAGATGCCCAGCTTCCGCAAGGCAATCACAAATACCCTGAAAGTAGGCATGACCGTGGGCGTTCTGTCCACCCTCATCGGCCTGCTGTTTGCCTATGTGGAGGTCTACGTCAAGCTCCGCACCAAATTTACCGCCAGACTGTTCCAGGTTGTTTCCATGCTTCCCGTGGTTTCCCCGCCCTTCGTGCTGTCCCTTTCCATGATTATGCTGTTCGGCAAGGCAGGCATCATCACCCGTTACCTGCTGGGAATCTATGACAACAGCGTCTATGGCTTCGGCGGCATCACGGTGGTGCAGACCCTGACCTTCTTCCCCGTGTGCTACATGATGCTTAAGGGTCTGCTGAAGAACATCGACCCCAGTCTGGAAGAGGCCGCCCGGGACATGGGCGCTTCCCGGTTCAAAGTGTTCACCAGCGTAACCCTGCCCCTGATTCTGCCGGGCATGGGCAACGCTTTTCTGGTGACCTTCATTGAGTCCATCGCCGACTTTGCCAACCCCATGATCATCGGCGGCTCCTATGATACCCTGGCAACCACCATCTACCTGCAGATCACCGGTGCATACGACAAGCAGGGCGCCGCCGCCATGGCTGTGGTGCTGCTGACCATTACCATGCTCATGTATCTGGTACAGAAATATGTGCTGGAGAAGAAGACCGCCGCCACCCTGACCGGCAAGGCGTCCCGGGGCCGGATGCTCATTGAGGACAAGAGCGTCACCCTCCCGCTGACGGTGCTGTGCTCCCTGGTGGCCCTGTTCGTCATCATGATGTACATCTGCGTGCCCTTTGGCGCCTGCTTCAACACCTGGGGCTACGATTTTACTCTGACCACCAAGTGGTTCGTCCGCGTCTTTGAAAAGTACAAGGGTCTCCAGGCCTTCCGGGATTCCTTCCTGCTGTCCCTGGCCTCGGCCCCCATCACCGCCCTGCTGAGCATGATCATCTCCTATCTGGTGGTCAAGCGGAATTTCAAGGCCAAGGGCTTTATTGAATTCGTTTCCATGCTGGCCATGGCGGTGCCCGGCACGGTTTTGGGCGTGGGCTATATCCGGGGCTTCGTCAACGGTGTGTTCGGCACGGGCTTCCTGTCCGGCATCTACGGCAGTGCAGCCATTCTGATCATCGTCTTCATTGTCCGCTCCCTGCCCACCGGCACCCGCAGCGGCATCTCCGCCCTGCGTCAGATAGATAAGAGCATTGAGGAATCCGCCTACGATATGGGCGCCGACAGCTTCCAGGTGTTTATGACCGTCACCCTGCCGCTGATCAAGGATTCCTTCCTCAGCGGTCTGGTCACCGCCTTTGTGCGCAGCATTACCGCTATTTCCGCCATTATTCTGCTGGTTACGCCCCAGTTCCTGCTCATCACAGTTCAGATCAACGAATTTGCGGAGAAGGGTTCTTACGGCATTGCCTGTGCCTTTGCCACGATCCTGATTGCCATTACCTATGGCTCTGTCCTGCTGATGAACCTGGTCATCCGGTATTTCGGCACCAGCCGCAAGCTCAAGGAGGTAGAGTGAAATGTCCAAAGAGAAAAAGGGCGTACGCCTGGAACACATTTCCAAAATTTATAAGGACCCCAAGACGGGGAAGGATTTTTACGCGGTAAAGGATGCCAATCTGGAAATCAAGGCCGGTTCCTTTGTGACCCTGCTGGGCCCCTCCGGCTGCGGCAAGACCACCACACTGCGGATGATCGCCGGCTTTGAAAGCCCCGACGAAGGAGAAATTTATCTGGGCGGAGAGCCCATCAACCAGCTGACCCCCAACAAACGGGACACCGCCATGGTCTTCCAGAGCTATGCCCTGCTGCCCCACTACAACATCTTCGACAACGTGGCCTACGGCCTGAAGCTGCGCAAGCTGGACAAGCACACCATCCAGGAGAAGGTCACCAACATTCTGAAACTGGTGGGCCTGGAGGGCATGGAAGGCCGGATGACCAATCAGCTCTCCGGCGGTCAGCAGCAGCGTGTAGCCCTGGCCCGTGCCCTGGTGCTGGAACCGGGAGTGCTGTTGTTTGACGAGCCTCTATCCAACCTGGACGCCAAACTCCGGGTGACCATGCGCACCGAGATTCGCCGCATCCAGCAGGAGGCGGGCATCACCGCCATCTATGTAACCCACGACCAGTCTGAGGCAATGGCCCTGTCCGACCAGATTATCATTATGGAAAAAGGCGTGGTGGTCCAGATCGGCACTCCCCAGGAAATCTACTACCACCCCGCCAGCGAGTTTGTTGCGGACTTCATCGGTGAGGCCAACTTCCTGCGGGGCACCCTGTCCAAAAAGCAGGGAGACGCAGGCGTTGTGACCGTGGAAGGCACTGCGGTGGAAGTGATAGGTGCCACAAACATGGAAGAAGGAAAGCCATGCACCCTGGTGCTGCGGCCGGAATCCGCCGTCCTGGCCGACCAGGGACAGCTCCCCTGCAAAGTCATCGTGTCCTGCTTCATGGGTTCCTACCAGAACTATCATGTGATGGTGGGCGGCACCATGATGAAGATCACAGACTTCAACCCCAAAAACAAGAAGATCTACAATGTGGGAGACACCGCCTGGGTGGCCTTCGAAAAGGAGAGTCTCCACCTGCTGTAAAAACACACCGAAAGGGCTGCCGGAAAAGCAGCCCTTTTCTCCTGTCTGAAAGCCTTGCGGTCTTTGCCGCCGGGGACAGATCTTGGACAAACTGCAAAAACTTGCGGGAAAGCCCCCCAAGGAGTTTCCCCACAAGTTTCAATCCGCTGCCTGGGGAATTCCAGGCAGCGGATTGGGTGAGATTTTCTCTGATTCTTCCTTACTGTTTTCTGGCGTTCAACTCCGTGCGCATCTGGGCCAGTTCCGATCTGCTCAGGGTCAGCTTGATGCCGATCAGCTGCACAATCGCCCCTGCCAGATACATCCAGGCCACCAGATACCGCATCTTGCTGGCGACCTCCATGCTCTGATCCGGGCCCAGCGCCGCCACGTATCCCAGCGCAGCGGCAATCAGCAGTCCCACAGAGGGGAAGGCGCCCTGGGACAGCTTCCGGAAGAAGGAATGGATGGCATAGATGGTTCCCTCATCCCGGACACCGAACTTCCATTCATTGTAATCAATGGCGTCACCCATCATGGAGTTACCCACACACATGAACACGCCCATGCCCAGGCCGTTCAGCAGCTGGCACGCAACATACATCAGCATGCCCTTTCCATCCGGAGTGATGGGCAGCAGCAGCATCAGCACGCAGGCCAGTACGGAGAACATGGCACCAAAGGTGGCCGCCTCCCGCATACCGAATCTGCGGACAATTTTCCCGATGAAGGGCATGAAAAGGAACATGGGAAGCGTTGTCACCAGCGCCATCAGGCCGGAAATCTGGGCGTTTTTGAAATACGCCTGGAACATGACGGAAACTGCGGCAGAAGCGCCGGCCATGGCGATGTACATGGCGCAGCTGCCCATGGTGGCACCGATGGCGGGACGGTTCTTGCAGAAATTCTTGACAGCAACCAAAATGTTGAACTTGGGTGCATCCTCTCCGCACCGGGCATCCACATCCACCCGGATCACCGTGGTCCGGATCAGGAACTGGAAGGCCACAAAGCCCAGGACACCCATCACCAGGGCAATGGCCCAGATGGACTGGCCGTTGACCCGGTTGCTGGAATCGTAGATGAACATGGGCATCATGATGCCCAGAGGCAGGCTGGCAATCATGGCGCCAGCGGAACGCCAGGAAGACAGCTGAGCCCGCTCTGCGGTGTCGTCGGTAATCAGGGGCAGCATGGAACCATAGGGAACGTTGGCAACCGTGTAGAACGCATCCCAGAAAACGTAGCCCGCCACATACAGGATATTCTTGGTCATGGCAGGGGCATTGGGGAACGGCAGGAAGCACAGCGCACCCGCTACAATCAGGCCGATAGAGCCCATAAAAATATACGCCTTGAACTTTCCGTGCTTATACTTGCGGCGGTCCGCATCAATCACCGCGCCCAGCAGCGGATCGTTCACCGCATCCCAGACCTGAACCAGGACCAGCAGAAGCGCATAGGTCGCTTCGGTAATCCCCATGTACTGGGTCCAGAAAACCATCAGGTAGCTCTTCAGCGCAAAGCTCATGTTGCAGGCAAAGTCGCCGGAAGCATACGACAGCTTATCCAGCATACCAAATTTGCGGTATCCTCTGGCATCGAGCTGTGTCTGTTTTTTTGCCATTTTTGTTTCCTCCTTACTTCTTTTGCGGAATGCTCCGCTTGCACTACCACCACATTATATATTATGAATCTTTTGTTAACAAGAAACACATTCCGCTCATATGTCACACTGCCCTACAATTAATTGCC
>DVKV01000074.1 GCA_018715835.1 Candidatus Faecousia intestinavium
GCTATTATATACGAGTTGCCAAAGACAGCAGGCGGCGCAAGCCATAAGTCCTGCCGAGGTGCGCTGAAAGTGATTTTGTGCGTGTCTTTCTGTCTTCTGGCAGGAAGACATTTTTTATTTTCGGAGGTGAAAATCATGCCCAACGCTAAGGTTCTTGAGAGCAAGAAAGCTGTTGTGGAGTCCCTGACCGGCAAGATCCAGGAAGCTACTTCCGTGGTTTTCGTCGACTACAAGGGTATCACCGTTGCTCAGGATACCGAGCTGCGCAAGCAGTTCCGGGAGGCCGGTGTTGAGTACGCCGTTGTTAAGAACACTCTGACCAAGTTCGCAACCAAGAACGCCGGTTACGATTTCTCTGAGATTCTGAACGGCACTACCGCTATGGCCTGCACCACGGGTGACCCCATTGCTCCCGCTCGTATCGTCTGCGAGTTTGCCAAGAAGAACAAGACCTGCAAGATCGCCATCAAGGGTGGCATCGTGGAAGGTTCTGTCCTGTCCGCCGATCAGCTGAACGGCTTCGGTGAACTGCCCAGCAAGAACGCCCTGGTGGCTTCTGTCCTGGGTACCTTCCTGGCTCCTATCTCCAGCCTGGCCTTTGTTCTGGATCAGATCCGGATGCAGAAGGACGGCTCCGCTCCCGCAGCAGAAGCTTAATGCGATCTGCGTAATCAAAATCTATCACAACACATACTTTTAGGAGGATTTTATCATGGCTAGCGAAAAGATCAATGCTCTGGTTGATCAGGTTAAGGAACTGACCGTTCTGGAGCTGTCCGAACTGGTTCACACTCTGGAGGAAGTTTTCGGTGTTTCCGCCGCTGCTGCCGCTGTTGCTGCTCCCGCTGCTACCGCTGCCGCTGAGGTTGAGGAGAAGACCGAGTTCGACGTCATCCTGAAGAGCGCTGGTGCTTCCAAGCTGGGCGTTATCAAGGTTGTCCGTGCCGCTACCGGCCTGGGCCTGAAGGACGCCAAGGATCTGGTGGACAACTGCCCCAAGACCCTGAAGGAAGCTATCTCCAAGGAAGATGCCGAGAAGCTGGTTGCCGAGCTGAAGGAAGCCGGCGCCGAGGCCGAGATCAAGTAATTGACCTTCCCCTTTTAAGCTGTGCCGCCGCCAGAAATGGCGGCGGCTTTTCTTCTATCGAAAGGACTTCCCTATGGATATTGACGCATCCTTGCCCACCATTCTGCCCGATCTGCCGCAGAATCTGAATGCTGCACTCTCCGGTGCGGTGAACTATTTTCCTCCGGAATTGCGGCAGATTATCCGGCATACCTCTTCCTATCTGCCGGCAGAAATCGACTTTGTGGCCTCCGCCAAGTTTTTGGTCTATTTCGCGGTGGCATCGCTGATTATGGGTGTGCTGAGCCGGGTAGTGCTGGGCAAACGCTCCAGCCTGAATCATTCCCTTTCCTCGGTCATTGGCATTTTGTTTATCTATGCTATCACCGTCGCTGTATATACCTTCCGCCCCCAGAATTTTGACTGGCTATTGACCCCGCTGCCCTTTGTGGCGTTTTCCGGTGACTACCTGATTGTGTTTCCTCTGGGAGATCTTGATTTTTTCCCGCTGTGTGAGGAATTGCTTTCCCTGGTGATCCTGGCTTTTCTGGTTAATTTCCTGGACAGCATGATCCCCAAAGGTCGCACGGCTGTGGGCTGGTACCTGTACCGCCTGCTCTGCGTGGCTTGCTCCTTTGTGCTGCACTGGGCGGTGCGGTATCTCTTCCACGCCTATATGCCGGACCTGCTGGTGTCCTATGCGCCCACTGTACTGCTGATTATCCTGGCTGTTACGCTGCTTTCCGGCATCATCAGTCTGGTCCTTGGCTTCGTGATTGCCATTGCCAATCCCTTCCTGGGGGCAATGTACACCTTCTTTTTCTCCAACTGCGTAGGAAAACAGTTGAGCAAGGCGGTGTTCACCAGTGTGATTCTGTGCTGCATTGTGTATCTGCTGGGTTATTTCGGCTACACCGTGATCTGTATCAGCGCCTCGGCCCTGGCCGCTTACATCCCGCTGCTGATTGTACTTCTGCTTCTGTGGTATCTGATCGGACACACTCTGTAAGCTTTTTTGCTGCTCTCTGGGAGAAACAGAGGGCAGCTTTCGTTTGTTGACAATTTTCCCCCACCATGGTAAGATACCCCAGAGGTGATCCCATGCGATATGTTGCGCTTTTGATCAGTATGCTGCTATTGGTTGGCTGTGCCGCGCCCCTTCCAGCCGAAGACGATGCTCCCTCTTCCACTCCCAGTCAGGCAGTTCCGGAGACGTCAGAAGTTGTTCAGACCGTTCCTACGGAGCCAACGCCCACGGAGGCACCGGACCCGGTCCGCCAACTGCTGAATCAGATGACCCTGGAAGAGCGGGTGGGACAGCTGTTTTTTGCCCGGTGTCAGCCGGACACCGCACTGACCGACATTCAAACCTACCATCTGGGCGGATTTGTACTGTTTGCCTCGGATTTTGAGGGCCAGACGCCGGACTCGTTCCGGGAAAAAGTGGAAGGTTATCAGTCTGCCGCCTCCATCCCTCTCCTGCTGGGCGTGGATGAAGAGGGCGGTACCGTAACCCGGATCAGCCGCTACAGTGCCTTCCGCTCCTCTCCCTTCCCCTCCCCCCGCACCAGTTTTGCTCAAGGCGGGATGGAGCAGGTGCTGGCTGTGGAAACAGAAAAATGCCAGCTGCTTCGTTCTCTGGGCATTAATGTGAATCTGGGGCCTGTTTGCGACATCTCTCAGGATTCTGAGGCCTTTATGTACGCCCGCTCCCTGGGGCAGGATGCCCAAACCACCGCTTCCTTTGTGTCCCAGACTGTGGACATCATGAATCAGTATCAGATCGGCAGTGTGCTGAAGCATTTCCCCGGCTATGGGAACAACACCGATACCCACACCGGCATCGCTGTGGACACTCGTTCCCTGGAAGCCCTGGAAAGCCAGGACCTGGTTCCCTTCGCTGCTGGTATCGAAGCAGACTGCGGCGCCATTCTGGTCAGCCATACCATCGTCCAGGCGCTGGACGAGACCCTCCCGGCTTCCCTTTCTCCGGCAGTACATCAATATCTGCGCCAGGAGATGGGCTTTGAGGGAGTCATCCTCACCGATGATCTGGTGATGCAGGCCATCACTGACCAGTATGGTGCCGGTGAGGCGGCGGTCATGGCGGTTCTGGCCGGAAATGATCTGCTTTGCTCCACCGATTATGCCATCCAGTACCAGGCCGTGTACGACGCTGTGATGGCCGGACGGATTGATCTGGACACATTGAATGCAGCGGCAGGCCGGGTCCTCCGCTGGAAAATCAATCTGGGACTTCTGGATGTCCAAGACTGACAAACAAAAAGAAAAGCCGCACAATTCTCCCCAAAAAGAGAATTGTGCGGCTTCTTTTTTCTTCTTTACGCCTTTTCGATGGCGGCAACCGCATCGTTCAGGGCGTCGGTATTCACCGTTTCCATCAGGCCGTTGTCATAGGCCTCGGCAACCGCCGGGTCAATGGGCAGACGGGCCAGCACAGGCAGCTGGAACTGCTGGGCAATCTGATCCAGATGGGACTTACCGAACACCTGAATCTCCTTGCCGCAATCCGGGCACCGCAGATAGGAATAGTTCTCCACCAGGCCCAGCACCGGAATGTGCATCATGTTGGCCATCTTCACCGCCTTGGAGACGATCATGGACACCAGATCCTGGGGACTGGTCACAATCACAATGCCGTCCACCGGCAGGCTCTGGAACACCGTCAGGGGCACGTCACCCGTTCCGGGGGGCATATCCACAAACATATAATCCACATCTTCCCAGATCACGTCGGTCCAAAACTGCTTCACCGCGCCGGCAATCACCGGTCCCCGCCATACCACCGGGTCATTGGGATTGTCCAGCAACAGGTTGATGGACATGATCTGAATGCCGCTGCGGCTGAGCGCCGGGTACAGCCCGTCCTCATTGGCACCCTGGCACTCGGTGACGCCGAAAGCGGTGGGGGCGGAAGGACCGGTGATGTCTGCGTCCAGCACCGCAGTCCGCTTTTCCCGCCGGGCCATGGCCACCGCCAGCATGGAGGTCACCGTGGACTTGCCCACGCCTCCCTTGCCGGACACCACCGCGATTACCTTTTTTACCGTGGACTTGGGGTTCAGATTTTCCAGCAGGCTCTCCGCCTTGCGGTCACCACAGGAGGTGCTGCCGCAGCTGGAACAATTTCCATTGCAAGAACTCATCGTTATACGCTCCTTTGAAACCGGAATCCCTCCGATTTCTTCTATAAATGGTACTCAGCTCATTATAGGCAATTCTGCTCTGCCTGTCAAGCGTCGCCGGTAGATTCCGCCTTTTCCTGGCGAATGGCCCGGATTCGCTCCTTTTTCTGCCGTTCCTCTTCCTGGGACTGGCGATAAGCGGCCACCTCATCCCGAAGGCGGACTCTGCGCATGACTGCACTGAGGATACAGAAGGTTCCAAACACGGTAAGCATCCACCAGTCTCCCTCTCCGGTGATCAGCTGTCTGGCCAGCGCCACAGCAAACAACGCCAAGCCGGCAGCGACCTGCCAGTGAGAAGTCCGCACATGCATTTGGATGGTGGCGTTCAGCCGATCTTCGATACTGGTGTCAGACTTGATCCACTCTCCGTCAATCTGAATGTAGGGCACTCCGTTTTCCAGCTGGAAGGGGGTCTGCCGACCATAAACCACCGTGGTGGTGTCGATCTGCAGGACCTTCTGCTTGCGCTCCGGATTCATGATCTTCAGATGTTTTTTCTCCACATCTCCCTCGTAAGTGACGCACTCCGTGTCCCCTACCACACATTTCCAGATTTTTTCTTCTCCGTCCAGTTCCAGCGTCCAGACAAATTCCTTCGGCGGATAGGTTTTATTCCGGCTCATAGCATACTCCTTTTATTCCTGGGCAGCTTCCCACTGCTCCATTAGTTCCATCAGTACGGCCTCCGCAGCCTCTTTCTCCTCCAGCACCTGGGTCAACTGCTGATAATCCGACGCGGATTCCTCAATTTTCTTGTCAAGCTGGGCAATCAGAGCTTCCTGCTTCTCAATCTCCCGCTCCAGGCGGCGGACCAGTTTCTCCGTGTCCTTTGTTCCGCCCTTGGGCTTCTCCTTCTTCACCTTGGGGGCCTGAGGTGTCTCCGGTTTCGCCGCCGCCTCATGGGCCAGAATGGAACGGTATTTCTGGTATCCGCAGGGGAAATCCCGGATGGTACCATCCTCCAGAAGCCAAATCCGTTCGGCAAATTTTTCGATAAAATATCGGTCGTGGGACACAAACAGCAGCACGCCCTCAAATTCCTCAATGGCGGCCTCTACCCACTCCCGGGAGGCGATGTCCAGATGGTTGGTGGGTTCGTCCAGAATGAGCAAATTAATTTTCTCATCCATCAGCATACACAGACGCAGTCGGGACTGTTCCCCGCCGGACAGGTTTTTTACCTGCTTGAATACATCCTCGCCTTGGAACAGAAACGCTCCCAGACGGTCACGGGCAACCTGTGGGGTGCAGTTCTTTTCATAAAGCATGGTGTCGTAGAGGCTGCGCTCCGGGTGGTCAAAGTGAATGATCTGGGGAAGGTAACCCCATTTTACCGTGGGGCCGAACTGGATTTTTCCCTGGCAGTCCTCCTCCCCCAGCAGGCACTTGATAAAGGTGGACTTACCGGTTCCATTGTCTCCCAGCAGGGCAATCCGCTCCCCGGCCTCCACATTCAGGTTTACGTCAGAAAACAATGTCCGGTCCCCGAAGGACTTGCTGACTCCCTTCATCTTGAAGACCACGTCTCCGGAAAAATCCTTCTCCCCGAAGGATGCCTTCATGGTCCGTTCCTTCTGGGGTTTTTCCGTCTTGCGAATCCGCTCCATCCGGTGCTGGATGGACATGGCCCGGCGATACAGGGTTCGGTTGTTGATGCCCCAGCCCTTCATCCGCTCCACGGTGTAGCCCAGCTGCTTCAATTTCGCCTGCTCCTGCTGGTATTGCTTCATTTGCAGGTCAAACCGGGCCTGCTTTTCATCCATATAGAACGAATAGTTGCCGGAATAGAATTCCGCATGGCCCTGGGAAATCTCAATCACCCGCTGGGCAATCTGGTCAATGAAATACCGGTCATGGGAGATGGCCAGCACCGTACCCTTGAATCCCAGAATATACTGCTCCAGCCATTCCACGCTGCGCAGATCCAAATGGTTGGTGGGCTCATCCAGCAGCAGAATGTCGGTTTTTTCCAGCAGCAGCCGGGCCAGGTTCACCCGAGTTTTCTCCCCGCCGGACAGGCTGGCAAAGGACTGCTGCCGCTGCTCCTGAGAGATTCCCAGGCCGTTGCAGATTTTGTCCACTTCCACGTCCATCTCATAGCCGCCGCCGGACTGGAACCGGTTGGTCAGCCGGTCATACTCCGCCAGCTGCTCCTGGGTGGCCCCTGTCGCCATCTGCTTCTCCAGCTGCTCCATTTTCTTTTTGGCTCCCAGCAGATCCTGGTACGCCGACCGCAGCACATCCTCCACGGAGTAACCTTCCGGGAAGTGGGGAATCTGGGAAATCAGGCCCAGGCGCTTGTTGGGGTTGACGTAGACCTCTCCCCCATCGTAGTCCATCTGTCCGGTGAGGATGTTGAACAGAGTAGTCTTTCCGCAGCCGTTGCGGCCCAGAATCGCCACCCGCTCCCCCTCCTGAATTTCAAAACTCAGGCCGTCCAGCAGGTATTCCCCGATGACAAAGAATTTTGTTAAGTTTTTTACCTGTATATCTACCATGTGTGCTCTCCTGTATTACAAACCCGAAACCAGGTCCTGAACCTCCTCCAGGGTATAGAGCAGATTCAGGGCCTGGAGCATGGCATTTGCGCTCATATGCTCCGGGAACCGGCAGGCTTTCAGCAGCTTTTTCCGGCGCTCCCCGGCGTCCGGGCTGCCAGACAGCCCCAGGTCCATCAAGTCCTGCTTGGTAATCTCCCGGGGCGGAACGGACTGCGCCGGTTCTTCTTCAAATGTAGCGCCCGCACGGCGGAGGGCCTCCAGAATCACCTCAGGGCGCATCCCCTCCACTCCCAGCTTGCCCTCTTTTCCCGGGGCGGATTTTCGCTTCTCCTTGCCGTAAATGTCCGGGATATAGGCATGCTTCAGCTGGGACGCCGGAATGGCGCTTTTGATTCGGTTGCGGATGACAAATCCCGCTCCGTCGGAGTCGGTAAACACAATCAGCCCCCGCTCCTTGGCGACCCGGCGGAGCAGGTCCATCTGCTCCTTGTTTTTGAAAATTCCAAAGCCGGCCGTCTCCAAAATGGGGGCATCCACAATCTGGGCCAGGGTATTCTTATCGTACCGGCCCTCTACCACAATGGCCTCCCGAATTTTAACCACGGCGTGCCTCCTGTGCCAGCCGCAAAATCAGCAGCTCCAAAAGCCGCTGGGGATCGTCGAAGGACGTTTTCATCTGATAGTCCGTCTCCATCAGCATTTCCGCCGCTGCGGCGCAGAAGGCTGGCGTAAACCGCCGGGCCGCCTCCATGGTCTTCCGGGCAGGATAATCGGGAATGCCGCAGAGCTTTTGCAGCTCCGATGCCGGTCTTCCGGCATCCAGCAGGGTCCGGGCCGTACCAATCCGACGGATTTGGGCACCAACAGCCCCCAGGATGGCCAGCGGCTCCTGCTGCATTTTCAGCAGCTGCTGCAGCTTCGCCAGCGCCTGGTCATACCGTCCGGAGCTGAGCTGATCGGTCATCTGGAACACCACCGCATCCAGCACCGGCTCGGTCACCGCGTCAATGTCCGACTTTCGGATTTCCTCCGCCCCGGAATAGGCGCAGATTTTGTCAATCTCCCCGCTGAGGGCCGTCATGGTCCCCCCGGTGATTTCAATCAGGTAGGCGCACAGATCATTGGAAATCCGCTTTTTCTGAGCGGCAAAATGCCGGGTCACCCAGGCGATCAGATCCCGCTGATTCTGCCGGGCAAACTCCACAATCCTGCCGTTTCTGTCCACGGCGTCCCATAGTTTTTTCTGCCGCTTGTCCGGCTTCCAGGGTACCGCCACATAGGTGAAAACCACCGTGCAGTAATCCGGAATGTCCGAGAGAATCTGGGTCATTTTATTCCGGTCCGCCTCACCGAACTTAAAAAAATCCACCTCATCCACCTGAATCATGGTCTTTTCCGCCATCATAGGCAGATTCTCCACCGCATCGGCAAAGGTCTGCAGGTCAAAGGTTTCATTGTTCAGCAGGTGAAAGTTGAACGACTCCGTCAGCGGGTCCAGCAGCTGTTTTTTCATCTGCCCCAGATAGTGGTGCAGCAGGA
>DVKV01000075.1 GCA_018715835.1 Candidatus Faecousia intestinavium
CACCTCTTTGTAACTATATGATAGCCTGTTTTTCTCCGGATTGCAAGATGGGAAACAGACCAAATATGTTTTATAAAAACCAGGCAAAACAGAGAATTCCCCATTTTATACCAGGTAAAATGTTGACAACACTTTCCTACTATGTTAGAATGGTAGTGTTAGGGTGCGCTTGGCGGCGCCCCTTTTTTATGCGTGAAGACTCTCCCGCGGAATTGTTCTTTTTTGACAAGTTATCCTTGACTTATGGAGAAGTCATCCCCATAATATACCCAAAAGCACTTCTTTCAGAAGTTTTTCCAGTCACAGGAGGCGTTTTGCTTTGACTACCAAGAAGAAACTAGCCGTTGGTCTGATCGCGTCCATGGTTGTCGTGGCAGCGGTTGCCGGCGTAATATGGACCTGGATGCGATTTGCCATTGTGGACTTCCATCTGTATCCCCGGGAGAGTACCCAGCTGGATCTGCGGGGGCAGGATGTCAGCATCAAACATTACGAAAAGCTCCGAAAGCAGTTTCCCGGCTGTGACATCCAGTGGAATGTGCCCTTCCAGGGAACGGCGTACCCCGAGGAAACCACCCAGATCACCCTCACCAGCCTGACCCAGGAGGATGTGGAGACGCTGGACTATTTTCCCATGCTGGAAACCGTCAACGCCGACGGCTGCACCGACTACGACCTGCTGATTGCCCTGCAGGAACGGCGGCCGGAGGTCAACGTCCGCTATACCGTCACCCTGGGCAGCACCGCCTGCCGTCAGAGTGCGAAAGAGGTGTATCTGGACAGCATTGATCCCACCCAGATTCCCCTGCTGACCTACCTGCCCCAGCTGACCACCGTGGTGGTCCGGGGCGGCGGGCAGATGGACGGGCTGTCCCAGCTTCAGGAATACTGTCATGAAAACGGCCTGGATTTCTGCATTTTCATCGGCGGGCAAAGAATTTCGGATTCCGCCAAAGAGATCACGATCTCCGGTGCGGATGATGATTCCCTGAACCTTCTGTCCCTACTGCCGGAGCTGGAAAGCGTCCATCTGGTGCTGCCGGAGGCCAGCGCAGAGAGCCTGATCGCTCTGCGGGATTCCCTTACCGAGGTGGAAGTCACCTGGGAACAGGAGATCTGCGGAAAGGTGATCCCCCTGGGAGAAGAAGAGGTAGACCTGTCCGATGCGAACATCGAAAGTCTGGAACAGGTGAAAGAGGGTATGGCCTATTTCCCCGGCAGCGCCCGGGTATTTCTGGGAGAGTGCGGCATTGACAACGAGGAAATCGCCGCCTTCCGGGAGGAAATGCGGGATCAGTACAAGGTGGTTTGGATTGTCCGCTGCGGCGAAAAGCTGCCCACCCGGACCGACACCACCTCCTTCATGCCCAGCCGGGATGGGGTCGGCTATATCCGGGATGACTCCACGGTGAATCTTCGCTACTGCGAGGACGTGATTGCCGTGGATGTGGGACATATGGGCGTAAAGGATGTCAGCTTCGTGGAGTATATGCCCAACCTGAAATACCTGATCCTGGCCCACACCGAAGTGCAGGACATCACCCCTCTGAGCACCTGCAAGAATCTGATTTTCCTGGAACTGGACTGGAGCCCGGTGCGGGATTTCAGTCCTCTGGTGGGCTGCACCGCCCTGGAGGATCTGAACATCGGAAATACAGGCGCGGATGTGACCCCCATCGGTCAGATGACCTGGCTGAAAAATCTGTGGATGATCTTCCGGGACGGCGGCAGCGCCTGGGAAATGCGTCAGGCCCTGCCCAACACCCGGGTAGTCTCCAGCGGCAACGCCACCGTGTCCAGCGGCTGGCGGAATCTTCCCAACTATTTTGATATGCGGGATGCTCTGAATATGTATTATATGTCCTGGTAAAGCTAAACTTTTCTTAAACATTACCAGCCTTGACAGACTTTGGTACTTACACTATAATATGGCAAGGAGGGATAGAATTTATGAAGAAGCCACTATTTTTTGGAATTGTCGCCATTTTACTGGTTGTTTTCGCTGTCAGCGGATTCTTCGTTCTCAGATATGTAATCCAGGGAAAGCAGCAGGCCGACCGCAACGACCAGCTTGCCAGCATTGCCGCAGGTACCACTACCGCTGCTACCACATCTTCCACCACCGCCGCCACAGAGGAAACCACTGCCGCCACCACGGAATCCGGGGAGCCTGTGATGATCGCCGGCTATGAGGAGATTTACAATCAGAACGACGACACCGTGGGCTGGATCAAGATGGAGGGTACCAAGATCGATTACCCCGTGCTGCAGACCCCCGATGAGCCCAACTTCTACCTGAAGCGGAATTTCGACAAGGAGGCCAGCGAATGGGGCGCCATCTACGCTTGGGAAGCCGCTGACATCAACAAGCCCAGCGACAACATTACCCTGTTCGGTCACTGCATGAAAGATGGCAGCATGTTCGCCGCTTTGAGCGCCTACACCAACAAATCCGCCTGGGAGAACAACAGCCTGATTACCTTCAACACATTGTATGAATACCATACATACAAGATCTTCGCTGTATTCAAAGTTTCCGCCAACGTGGGCAACTTTGCCTATCATCAGTTTGTGGACGCTGCCAATGAAGAGGAGTTCAACGACTTTGTAGCCACCTGCAAGGACCTGGCCTTCTACGACACCGGCATCACCCCCAAGTACGGCGACAAGCTGATTACCCTGTCCACCTGTGAATACACCCTGGACAACGGCCGTCTGGTGGTCTGCGCCGTGCGCATCAGCTGATCACCGAATCTCTGTTTCTCAAAAAACGCCCGGAGCATTCCGGGCGTTTTTGCTTTACCCTGAAAGGATTTTGTGATACAATGAAGAATATTGCATATTCTCGGAGACTCTCCCTAAGAAAGAAGGACGATTGTTATGGAAATCCGTTTTGCTCAGGCCTCGGACATTCCCGGCATGCTGGAGCTGCTGCAGCAGGTGGGTGAGGTGCACCACCAGATCCGCCCGGACCTGTTTCGTTCCGGGGCTCAGAAATATGACGAAGCCGCGCTGGAGGCCCTGCTGACGGATGAAAACCGGCCCATCTTCGTCGCCTGGCAGGATGGTCAGGTAGCGGGCTATGCTTTCTGCATCCGCCAGACCACCCAGGGTGACCCGGTGCTGCGGGATCGGAAAGTGGTCTACATCGACGACCTGTGCGTGGACAAAAACCATCGGAGTCAGGGCATTGCCGGGGCACTGTACCGCCGGGTCTGTGACTACGCCCGGGAGCTGGGCTGTGACGCCGTCACATTGAATGTGTGGTACGGCAATGAAACCGCCCAGAAATTCTACGAAAAGTGCGGGCTGAAGCCCCAGAAAATCGGAATGGAGTACATCCTGTAAGCCGGAGGAACCCATGCTCATCAAAAACCAGATTTACGAAGCCCTCATCACCGACTATACCGCCGAGGGTCAGGGGGTTGCCCACATTGAAGGCTGTGCGGTGTTTGTCCCCAACGCCATTGCCGGGGAGCGGGTGCGTCTGCGGATTGAAAAGGCCCAGAAAACCTGGGCTTCCGGCAAAATTGTGGAGATCCTGGAAAAATCCCCTCATCGCCGGAACCGGGAGTGCCCCGTGGCCAAGCTGTGCGGAGGCTGCGATTTCTGGCACATGGACTATGCCGAGGAAACCCGGCTGAAAGCCCAGCGGGTCACGGACTGCCTGAACCGGCTGGCCGGAGAGAATCTGGATCCTGTGCCCATTCTGGCGGCCCCCACCTGCCTGGGCTACCGGAACAAAGCCCAATACCCTGTCTCCCAGAAAAAGGGCCGGGCCTTTGCCGGGTTCTTCCGGGCGGGCACCCACCAGGTGGTGGAAAATCCCCGCTGCCGGATTCTTCCGGAGAAAACCGACGCTGTGAAGGACACGGTTATTGATTACGTAAACCGATTCCATATTTCCGTCTACGACGAGACCACTCATACCGGCCTGCTGCGGCACATCTATGTCCGCCGGGGAGCGGTCAGCGGGCAGATTCTGGTATGCCTGGTGGTGAACGGCAGCGCCATTCCCAAGCCTCAGGCTCTGATCGACCGGCTGAAGGCCATTCCCGGCTTTGCCACGCTGGTGCTGTCGGAGAACACCCGCAAGGGCAACGCTGTGCTGGGAGATACTTTTCACACCCTGTATGGCCCGGGCTGGATTGAAGACACCCTGTGCGGTCTGACCTTCCGGCTGTCTCCCCGATCCTTCTACCAGGTGAATCACCATCAGGCCCAGCGGCTGTACGAGGCCGCCATCGCCCAGGCCAGCATCTGCAAAACCGACACGGTGCTGGACCTGTACTGCGGGGTTGGCACCATCACCCTGGCCATGGCCCGCTCCGCCGGGAAGGTCATCGGGGTGGAGGTGATTCCCCAGGCTGTGGAAGACGCCCGGGAAAACGCCGCCCGCAACGGCATTGACAACGCAGAATTCTTCTGTGCTGACGCCGGCGCCGCCGCTTTGGAGCTGGAGCGGCAGGGAGTACGGCCGGATGTGGTGGTGGTGGACCCGCCCCGGAAGGGCCTGAACGCCGATGCCATTGAAGCCATGGCCCGGATGGCTCCGAAACGGATTGTCTACGTCTCCTGCGACCCGGCCACGCTGGCCCGGGATGTGGGGCTGCTGAAACAGCGGGGCTACCGTCTCACTTCCGCCCAGGCGGCGGACCTGTTCCCCCGCTGTGCCCATGTAGAAAGCATCGTCTTATTGTCAAAGATAGAAAAA
>DVKV01000076.1 GCA_018715835.1 Candidatus Faecousia intestinavium
AAGCACATCGTTGCTTTTACTGGCGCCGGTGTAAGCACGGAGTCCGGCATTAAAGACTTTCGGAGCAGGGACGGCCTGTACAGCCAAAAATTTGATTATCCTCCGGAGGTCATCATCAGCCACAGCTTTTACCAGAAAAATCCGGAGTATTTTTTTCGCTTTTACCGGGAGAAAATGCTTCCCCTTGGATTTGCACCCAACATAACCCACATCTGTCTTGCCAAATGGGAGGCCCAGGGAAAACTGGATGCGGTCATAACCCAGAATATTGACGGACTTCATCAGAAGGCCGGGAGCAAACGGGTTTATGAATTGCATGGATCGGTATTGCGCAATTACTGCACCCGCTGCCATAAAGCCTACAGTGCGGAATTTATCAAATCCTGCGAGGGGGTTCCCAGGTGTGCCTGCGGAGGAATTGTCAAGCCGGATGTGGTGCTGTACGAAGAAAGTCTGGACCAGGATACCCTGACCAAAAGCGTGATGGCCATTCGCCAGGCGGATCTGATGATTGTGGCTGGCACCAGCTTGACGGTGTATCCTGCCGCAGGATTGGTGAACTATTACCGGGGAAATCGTTTGGTCCTGATTAATCGGGATGAGACACCCTATGATACGCAGGCTGATCTGGTTTTTCACGACAGCTTGGGGACGATTTTTTCTGAACTGGCCAAACTTTCCTGATAAAAAATATCCTCCTGGGGTTAACCCGGGAGGATATCTTTTATCAGGATTTATGGGTTTTCCAGTAGGAATACATCCGGAAAACTGTGGACCCCAGAAGAATCCCCATGGCCATCACGCCGGCGATGGCGGCGGTGTGCATTCCCTGGGAGGCAAACAACTCCATTTCACCGCGAACGGCATAATTCATGGTATAATAGACGCCCGCACCGGGAATGATCGGAAAAATAGAAACGACCAAGTAGGAGATGGCGGGATATTTCCGTACTCTTGCCATAATTTCGGAATAGACAGAGGAAAATAGGGCGGAAAAGAAATAAGCCGGGATATCGGAACCCCAAAGTTCCATGACAATTCCGTAAACTGCCCAGGCAAGCAGACCACCCAATGCGCACAGCAAGCCTCCCGGCCCATGAATATTGAACAGAATAGAAAATCCGATACATCCTACCAGCGCAAACAGGCAGGCGGTGCCAAGGGGATAGGAGATTGCTGAGACGGCTGACGGAGTGCCCCAAATAACGGAGGCCAGCGACCAAGCTCCGGCAGTTCCCAATGCGATGGCGGCGGCAACCAGAAAGACCTGAACAATCCGGTTAATGCCGGAGTTGGTATCCCCGTAAATGATGTCCCGCATGGCGTTGGTAAACAACAGTCCAGGCACCAACTGCATCAATGCACCGATGGTCACGGCATCGGGGTTCGGTGAAATTCCAAACGCACCCATGGCGTAGGCAATGATGGCAAGCAGAAACGAAGAGAATATGGTCCGGAAAAAGGGATTGGCTTTCCAGGATTCCAGATACCGGCCCGCGTATCCTGCTGCCACACCGCACACGCCGGCGCAGAGTCCATCCATCCAATTACCGCCGAAAAAAAGACCGAATCCAGAGGCCCCCAAAAAATGCCCCAGACATTGCATCCCGGCGGAATAGGAAATCAGGCCGGAACGAACGGAGTCCAGCCACTGCTGGGCCTGAGCAGGGGAGGGGGTTCGGTTGCAAAGGGCGCGGCTCAAATTGCTGAACTTTTCCACGGCGTCCAGATCATTTCCGTGGGAACCGATCCGACGCATCCGGGTGATGGGGTGACCTTCCTGGGTTAATATGCTGACAATCAGAAAATTGGGGATGGCGAAAACCTCCGCTTCTACCCCATAAGTTGCCAGAACACGGCTGACACTTTCTTCCACCCGAAAGGTCTCCGCGCCGCTCAATGCCAATTCATATCCCAGGTCCGTTGCCAGATCCAACAAAACATTATAATCCATTGAAATACCTCAACCGGAACGATATCTGCCTTAGTATATCACAGGCAGTGGAAAATTCAAGAAAAATCGCCGGGTTACCGGCGATTTTCTCAGATTATTTCCGAAGGAAGATGATACCAAGGGTACCCGGGCCACAGTGACAGGAGATGGTACATCCGGCGGTGGCCTCCTGAACCTGTTCGAAATGGCCATAGGTCTGAATGGCGTCCTTGACTGCCTGATAACTCTCTTCCGGAACCACTGTTTTTACCAGGAAGACGCAGCTGGTATCAATGTCATCACGGTCGGCAAGACGGTCCCGGATATAGGCAGTGAGACACTTGGTAAGGTTGCCGCGATACTTTTTTCCAACGGTGAGCTTGTTGCCAATCAGTTCAATGCAGGGCTTCAGACTTAACAGGTTTGCGCCAAGGGCAGCCACGGAAGAACACCGTCCGCCTTTGGCCAGATAATCAAGCTTGTCCACCACAAAGCTGGTTTCCACTTTGCCGGCAAGATCCTGAACCTGGGCGGCCAATGCATCCAGAGAATCCGCCTGCTTTGCCAGTTCGTAAGCTTTCAGGGCGAGAAAGCCTTGTCCCACGGTCAGATTCTGGGAATCAATGACTCGAACATTTTCATAGTCCTGGGCGGCCAGGCAGGCATTCTGATAGCTGGCGGAAAAACCCGAGCCAATACAAATCTGCAGAATCCCGTCATATTTTTCCGTATACGCCGCGAAAATATCCTGGTATTCTCCCACGCTGACAGCGGAAGTAGAGCACAGTGCACCGCCTGCTGCCACATGAGCAAAGATTTCAGCGGGGGTGATGGTGATGCCGTCTTTGAATTCTGCACCATCCTTTACCACCGTCAGAGGTGTCAGGTCAATACCGCAGGCATCCAGAATGGGCTTGGGAAGGTCACAGGTGCTGTCCGTTAAGATCTTGATATTCATAGCCTCAAACTCCTTCTTACAATTCAGTTGGTATGGGACAGAGGATCGGTTGTCATCATATAACACGAAGGCGTCTGATCCTGACTTCGCATATATTTTGCGCCCCAGTCCCGCATGGCAACCAGAATGGGAAGCAGACTTTTCCCGGTTTCCGTGAGAGAATACTCAACTTTTGGGGGAATCACGGGAAAAACCTCACGGTTGATCAAATGCTGGGCCTCCAGTTCCCGAAGCTGCTGGGTCAGCATTTTGGGAGTGGCGCTGATGACTTTGCGTAGTTCGGAAAAACGGAGGGTCCCTCCGGAAAGATGCCACAGGATCAGGGCCTTATATTTTCCGCCGATCAACTCCAATGTAGCCTCTACCGGACAGCTTGCCTTGTTTTCCATTAAAATTCCTCCTTGGTATCAAAAAGGGTAGTATGGTACAAATTAGTGCATACTTGTTTTTTCCGACACGCATGGTAAAATAGTACCATAAACAAGGCTGGGAGTCAATGAGAAACCTTGGGGTTTCCTGTCGAATGTGATCTGTCCCGGCAAGATTTATTCCAGAAAGGAGAGAATGGTGATGGATCTTAAATTTACCGTAACCGGTATGACTTGTGCCGCTTGCTCAGCACGGGTTGAGAAGGTCACCTGTCAGGTGCCGGGGGTGGAGCGGGCAGATGTGAATCTCCTGGCAGGATCCATGCAGGTGGAAGCGGCGGACGAAGCAGTGGCCGGGAAAATCATCCAGGCGGTGGAGAAAGCGGGATACCATGCCAGTATTGCCGGTGAAAAGCCAGAGAAGACAGAGGAAAATCCGGTGGCCAAGGAAAACCGGGAGATGAAAACCCGGATTGTTGGTTCGGCAATTTGTCTGGTTATCCTGATGTATTTTACCATGGGCCATATGATCGGCCTTCCCGCGCCCCATTGGTACCATGGACAGGAGAATGCGATGGTGGCAGCCCTGGTGCAGTTTTTCCTCACACTGCCGCCGGTTTATCTGAATCGTGTCTACTACACCCGGGGCCTGAAAGCCCTATGGAACCGTGGACCCAATATGGATTCCCTGATTGCGGTGGGTTCCCTGGCAGCTTTGATCTATGGTGTGGCAGCCCTGTTCCGCATGGCATGGGGAATGGGCCATGAGGATTGGGAACTGGTACAGCGCTATAGCGAAAATCTTTATTTTGAGTCTGCGGCAATGATCCTGACCCTCATTACGCTGGGCAAGTTCCTGGAAGCTAGAGCGAAAGGCCGTACAGGGGATGCCATCCGGGCACTGATGGATTTGCGCCCCAAAACTGCTGTGGTTCGCAGGGAAGGGCAGATTCAGGAGATTCCCGTGGAGCAGGTCCAGGTGGGAGATATTGTCATTGTCCGCTCCGGAGGGAGTATCCCCGTAGATGGCACTGTGGTGGAAGGCAGAGGCGCTGTGGATCAGAGCGCTTTGACCGGAGAGAGTGTCCCTGTGGAGAAATCCACGGGGGACTCTGTGGCAGCGGCGACCATCAATACAGAGGGGTATCTGGAATTCCGGGCAGAAAAGGTAGGGCAGGACACTACCCTGGCTCAGGTGATCCGAATGGTTGAGGAGGCTGGCGGCTCCAAGGCGCCCATTGCCCGACTGGCAGATCGAATTGCCGGTGTCTTCGTGCCGGTTGTCATGGGCATTGCTGCTGTCACGTTTGTGGCCTGGATGATTCTGGGGCAGAGCCTGGAATTCAGCCTGACCAGCGCCATTTCGGTTCTGGTGATCTCCTGCCCCTGTGCTTTGGGCCTGGCCACACCGGTTGCCATCATGGTTGGAACCGGCAGGGGTGCCCAGATGGGAGTCCTCTTCAAAAACGCTGAGGCACTGGAAAGTTTGCACCGGGTGGATACGGTTGTTCTGGACAAAACCGGAACCCTGACCACGGGAAAGCCAGAGGTGACGGATGTATTCCCGGGCGTACTTTCCGAAGAAGAACTGCTTCTGACCGCTGGTGCACTGGAAAGCCGTTCGGAACATCCCTTTGCCAAAGCCATCCTTAACAAATTGCAGGGAGCACCGATTCCCGAAGTTCGGGATTTTGAAACAGTACCGGGAAAAGGCGTAGCCGGTGTGGTTGGGGATACGCGCTGTTTCGGTGGAAACGGGAAATGGATGCAGGAGTTGGGCATTGCGGTTCCGGCGCTTCCCCAACTGGTGGGGCAGGGGAAAACACCGCTGCACTTCGGAGACGAAAAAGGGCGGTATTTGGGAACCATTGCCGCTGCGGACGTATTGAAGCCGGATTCTATTCAGGCAGTACAGGCCATGCACGAGGCAAAACTGGATGTGGTCATGCTCACCGGCGACAACGAGGCAACGGCCAAAACCATTGCAGGAAAAGCAGGTATCCGTCATGTCATATCCGATGTGCTGCCCGGGGACAAAGCCGGAGCGGTGGAAAAACTGCAGCGTCAGGGGCACCGGGTCCTGATGGTAGGCGACGGCATTAACGACGCTCCGGCGCTGGCAACTGCGGATGTGGGAATGGCCATCGGAGCGGGAACGGACATTGCCATGGAGTCGGCGGACGTGGTGCTGATGAACAGTTCCCTGACCGGGGTCAGCGGAGCCGTTGCCCTGAGCAAGGCCACCATCCGCAATATCCGGGAGAATCTGTTCTGGGCATTCTTCTATAACTGTCTGGGAATTCCCATTGCGGCAGGTGTTCTTTATCCGGTCTTTGGCCTTCAGCTCAGTCCGATGCTGGGCGCCGCAGCCATGAGCCTGAGCAGTGTTTTTGTGGTGTCCAACGCCCTGCGGCTGCGGATGTTCCGGGTTAGGCCGTCCCATTCTGGCCCGATTCAGGAAGAAAAAGTGGAAGTTGCTTTACAAATGAATTCAAATCATGAACAGG
>DVKV01000077.1 GCA_018715835.1 Candidatus Faecousia intestinavium
CCCACAAACCAAATTCATGCATTACACTATAGTAGAAAGGTCCCCAGGGGGTACTACGAGTCACTCCCGCAACGGAAAACCTTCTGGTATGCTTTTACCAGAGACCAGCGCAGCACCTTGAAAATTGAATAAGCAGCCTCCTGGTACTTCCAGACAATGATACTTCCGTAACTCGCGGCCCGGCCACAAAGAAGGCGGGGCGGCCGAAAGGCCGATGGAGCGGTGCAAATCCGCCGCCAGAAGGTTCCCAACCCTCCCCGGGGCGTCGAGGACAAATGGGGGGAGGAACTCGCAAAACCAATTTCAACCCACTGGCCGGAATGGAAAGCTCCAGGGCAGTGGGCCTTAAAGTCAGACTGAAATGGAATTCACACCCGATAAAAGAGAGGGGGCGAAAGCAGATGCTGCAGAATTTGAGCGTTGACCCGGAGTTTCAGAGCAAGATCCCGCCGCTTACGGCAGAGGAGCGTAGCCAGCTGGAGGCCAACATTTTGGAAGAAGGGCGGCTCCTGAATCCGCTGATCGTCTGGAAAGGCATCATCGTGGACGGGCACAACCGATTTGAGATCCTGAAAGAGCATCCCGAAATCGAATACACCGTTTTGGAAAAGGAGTTTGCCGGCCGGGAGGAGGCCATCGTCTGGATCTGTAAAAACCAGCTGGGCCGGCGAAACCTGACGCCGGAGCAGCGGCGCTACCTGGTGGGCAAGCAGTATGAGGCGGAAAAGCTAGCCCACGGCGGCAGCCGGAAAATGGAAGGAGATCAGCCAAGTTGTCACGGTGACAACTTGGTCAGTCAGCCGAAAACCTGTGAGCGGATCGCTCAGGAAAATGGTGTCAACTGGCGGTCGGTGATCCGCTCGGAAAAGTTTGCACAGAATGTGGACGCCGCCGAGGCTGCCGTTCCTGGCACCCGGGAGAAGATCCTTTCAGGGAAAGTCAAACCTACGGCAGCCGAATTGGCGTCGGTGTCCAGAGCAGCACCTGAAGAACGCCCCGGCCTTGTGGAGGAGATTTGCAGGCCGCGGCAGGAGAAACAGGCGGCCCAAGAGAAGCAAGCAGCCCAGGAAAAGATGGATGCCCAAGAAACGAAGCCTCCCCTGCCGGAGCTTCCAAAGCCCAACTCCGGGCGGCGAAGCCAGAGCAGGAAGATTCTGAAAGCCCTCCGGGAAATGTCGGAAAAGATGCTCCAGCCCACCGGGGAAACCAACGCAGACGATATCTGCTATGAATTGGGAGATGCCCTGGACAACATGATCTTCCGCTGGAACACCTGTTTGCAGAACAACCCGGCGCTCTGTCTCTCGGGGCTGGAGGGCATCCGCCGGATCAGTGAACAGGGTATAGATTTTATTAAAAATTTTGAACAATCCATCCGGAAAGCCAACGCCGGATGATTTGAAACATTCCAATCGACATCCTCAACGAAACCAAGCGTGTGTGATAAGATGGAGGTGCCAGAATCAAGAACAACAAGATTGATGAACGCTATGCAGCGGTTGCCCTGATCGAAATCCTGATGAAGAAAGGTCTGGTCAACCCGGAGACCTACGCCAACGTAGTTCGCAACACAAGCAAAGCCCCTGACAAGGGGCACAGCATTTAAGAAACAAGGAGGGCGGCATACGATGCGGGACGATTACAACTATCGCTTTAAGCTGACGGATTACACCCAGCTGGACCGGAACCGGAAGCGGAAGGTGGCCGTCTATGGCCGGGTATCCACCGAGCACGAGGCGCAGATTGCTGCCCTGGAAAACCAGATGCAGTGGTATGACGATCAGGCGCGGTATCATCCCAACTGGGAGATTCAGGACCGGTACATAGACGAGGGCATTACCGGCACCCAGGCCAAAAAGCGGCCCTCCTTTTTGCGGATGATCGACGATGCCCGGCAGGGGCGGTTCGACCTGATTGTGACCCGGGAGGTCTGCCGGTTTGCCCGGAACGTGGTGGACACCCTGGTCATCACCCGGGAGCTGAAAGGGATCGGGGTGGAGGTCTACTTCATCGAGGACAACATCTGGACCATGGACGGGGACGGCGAGCTCCGCCTCTCCCTAATGGCCACCCTGGCCCAGGAGGAGAGCCGCAAGACCTCCGAGCGGGTGCGGGCGGGCCAGAAGGTGAGCCGGGAGAAGGGGTGCTGTACGGCAACGGCAACATTCTGGGCTACGACCGGGACGGGGACACCTACAAGATCAACGAGGAGCAGGCCGAGACGGTGCGGCTGATTTTCGACCTCTATTTGCAGGGGAGAGGTTCTTTGCAAATTGCCAACGAGCTCAACGCCCGGCACAGGAAGAGCGCCATGGGGCTGGTG
The DNA here is from genome assembly GCA_018715835.1 of Candidatus Faecousia intestinavium. Classification (GTDB taxonomy): domain Bacteria; phylum Bacillota; class Clostridia; order Oscillospirales; family Oscillospiraceae; genus Faecousia; species Faecousia intestinavium. The sequence continues at coordinate 2,324 of DVKV01000077.1, forward strand.
CGGTGGAGCGCCTCCAGCGTGGTGCGGGTGCTGAAAAACGCCACCTACACCGGCACCAAGTGCTACAACAAATCCCGGAACAACAACTTTCTGGAACAGCACCGGGTGCTGAACCTGGACGCCTCCACTTATCAGTATCAGGAAGGGGACTTCCCGGCCATTGTCTCCAAGGAAGTTTGGAACAAGGCCCAGAGCATCCGGCTCAACCGGAGGAAACCGGTGGCTCTGAAAGACGGCAAGGTGACCATCAGCAACCGGAGTTCCGAGGATATCTGGGTCAACAAGCTGCGGTGCAGCTGCGGCTATGCCTGCCGCCGGGACAAGTGGCACGTCCGGAAGGATGGCAGCATCTCCTACGGGTACCAGTGCTATAACCGCATCAACAACGGCTCCAAGCAGAAGCGGGAGGAGATGGGGCTGGACAGCGAGGGCTACTGCGGGATTCGGATGTACGGGGACTGGAAGCTGGAGATGATGGCCGACATCCTTTTTGAGCAGCTGCTGGGGGACAAGCACCAGATCATCCAGACCGCCCTGGAACTGCTGAAAAAATACTACCGGGAGAGCAGCCGGAAAGACCAGCAGGGGAACAGCGAACGGAAGATCCAGCTGGAGCGGATTGATACCCGGCTGCGGAACCTGACCGTCATGCGGGCGGACGGGGAGATCGGAAAGGAGGAATACCAGCGGCTGCGGGATCAGCTGGAAGCTGAGAGAAGCCGCCTGGAGGAAGAACAGAAAAAGGCCGAGTCGGTGGAGTGCCGGGAGGCCATGGACCTGGACCGGATTCAGCAGGCGCTGGAGGAATTGGTCCACCTGAAAGGGAAAGGAGTCAGCCGGGAGCTGGTGGACCAGATTGTCTACCGGGTGACGCCGGTGTCCGAAACCCACTTCGAGTGGTACCTCCATTTGGGTCCCGGAACCGATGCCCAGGTGGGCCTTCTGGTGGAGGGCAAAAAGGGAAACTGTGTGCCCTCGGTGAACGGTATCAGGGAGTTCTTAAACCCTGGTGAAGTGAAAACAGACGTGGGTGCGAGCCAAATTTTAGGCTCCCTGCCGACAGAGCAGCTACACAGGCTGCCATCAAGAACCCCCGGAAATAAGATTTCCCCGGGCCGGGCATGAGCCTGCCTAAAAGATAGCATATGCGCCCCTCCTGTCTGCGCGTGCAGATGGGAGGGGCGCTTTTTGGTTGCTTGATGTCAATAGTGGGCAGAGCCGTACCGCCGCCGCGCAGTGCTCCCAGAGGGCCCGCCCATCTGCTCATGCCGGCTGAGCGGGATTTTTTGCGGCCGGGCCTTGCCATGGGGGCGGTTTTCTGGTACCATCGGGGCAAACGGGAAACAAGGAGGTCTGGTTTCGATGAAATGGGGCATTTTGGCAACGGGCAACATTGCGGGCAAGTTCGCCTCCACCATCCGGCAGATGGAAGGGGAGGGTCAGACGCTGGCGGCGGTGGGTTCCCGGCGGGCCGAGAGCGCGGCGGCTTTTGCCGGCAGGTACGGTATCCCGCGGGCTCACGGCTCCTATGAGGCGCTGGCCGCCGACCCGTCGGTGGAGGCGGTCTATGTGGCGACCCCCAACAGCCTGCACGACCCGGACGTCCGGCTCTGCCTGGAAAACGGAAAGCACGTGCTGTGCGAAAAGCCGTTTACCCTCACCGCGGCCCAGGCCCTGGAGCTGTACGCCCTGGCGGATGCAAAGGGGCTGTTCCTGATGGAGGCCCTGTGGACCCGGTTCCTGCCCCTGTACGGCAGGCTGCGGGAGCTGCTGGCGCAGGGGGCCATCGGCCGGGTGGAGCGGGTCAGCTGCCAGTACGGCTTCGTGGCCCAGGGGGCGCGCCGGGAACGGAAGTTCCGCTCCGAGCTGGGAGGAGGCGCTTTGCTGGACATCGGGGTGTACAACCTGGGCTTTTTGCAGATGATGCTGGGCGAGCCCGCCGGGGTGGAGACCAAGGAGGTCCATTTTACCGAGTTCGGCACCGATGACTACAGCCGGCTGCGGCTGGTCTGGCCCGACGGCTGCGAGGCAGTGTCGGTCCAGGCCATCGGGCAGGAGCTGCCCCGCCATGCCCTGCTGGAAGGGACGGAGGGCAGCGTGTTCCTGCCTGACTTCCAGCACGCCGCCGGCATGACCCTGCGCACGGCGGCGGGGGAGCGGGAGCTGCGCTTCCCCTTTGAGGTGAACGGGTTTGAGTACCAGATCCGGGAGGTGTCCCGCTGCGTGGCCGAAGGCCGCACGGCCAGCCCGGCCTATCCCCCGGCCAGCAGCATCGCCCTGGCGGCCCTGACCGAGCGGATCCGGGCCGGATGGGGGATGCGCTTCGACGGCGAAGGGTGAGAAAAACACCGGAAAAGAAGAGATTGTCAAAAAAGTCCCGACCGGACGACATGCGCGTACGGTCGGGACACATACAGGGAAATTTGGCGCTGAGAGTGTGCGAGCCGCCTTGCGGCGAGTGCGCGGTTCAGCGCCAAATTTTGTCCCCAGG
>DVKV01000078.1 GCA_018715835.1 Candidatus Faecousia intestinavium
ATTGCTTCTCCGGAGATGATCCGGCAGTGGTCCTACGGCGAAGTCAAGAAGCCGGAGACCATCAACTATCGTACCCTGAAGCCGGAGCGGGACGGACTGTACTGTGAACGGATCTTCGGACCCCAGAAGGACTGGGAGTGCCACTGCGGCAAGTACAAGAAGATCAAGTACAAGGGCAAGATCTGCGACCGCTGCGGCGTGGAAGTGACCAAGGCCAAGGTCCGCCGGGAGCGGATGGGCCACATTGAGCTGGCCGCCCCCTGCAGCCATATCTGGTATTTCAAGGGCATTCCCTCCCGGATGGGCCTGATTCTGGATATTTCTCCCAAGGTTCTGGAGAAAGTCCTGTATTTCGCCGCCTATATCGTCACCGATCCCGGTGACGCCCCCCTTGCGCTGAACCAGGTGCTCACCGAAAAAGAGTACCGGGATATGCGGGAAAAATATGAGGACGACTTCAAGGCCGGTATGGGTGCCGAAGCCGTCAAGGAGCTGCTGGAGCAGATCGACCTGGATAAGCTGAGCAATCAGCTCCGGGAAGAACTGAAAAACGCCTCCTCCCAGAAGAAACTCCGGCTGGTCAAACGGCTGGAAGTGGTGGAGGCCTTCCGGGAGTCCGGAAACAAGCCCAGCTGGATGATTATGGATGTGCTGCCGGTGATTCCTCCGGACATCCGCCCCATGATCCAGCTGGACGGCGGCCGGTTCGCCACCTCTGACCTGAACGATCTGTACCGCCGGGTCATCAACCGGAACAACCGTCTGAAGCGGCTGATGCAGCTGCACGCCCCCGACATCATTGTCCGCAACGAAAAGCGGATGCTTCAGGAGGCAGTGGACGCCCTGATCGACAACGGCCGCCGGGGCCGTGCTGTCACCGGCGCCAACAACCGGGCGCTGAAGTCCCTGTCCGACATGCTCAAGGGCAAGCAGGGCCGGTTCCGTCAGAACCTGCTGGGCAAGCGTGTTGACTACTCCGGCCGAAGCGTTATCGTGGTCGGCCCTGAACTGAAGCTGTATCAGTGCGGCGTGCCCAAGGAAATGGCCATCGAGCTGTTCCGGCCCTTCGTGATGAAGAAACTGGTCTCCGACGGCCTGGCCAATAACATCAAGTCCGCCAAGAAGATGATCGACAAGGGCAAGACCGAGGTCTGGGATGCCCTGGACGACATCATCAAGGACCGTCCCGTTATGCTGAACCGTGCGCCTACCCTGCACCGTCTGGGCATTCAGGCCTTCGAGCCGGTGCTGGTGGAGGGCCGTGCCCTGAAGCTGCACCCCCTGTGCTGCACCGCCTTCAACGCCGACTTCGACGGCGACCAGATGGCCATTCACGTGCCCCTGTCTCCCGAGGCTCAGGCGGAAGCCAGAATGCTGATGCTCTCCGCCAACAACCTGCTCCGTCCTCAGGACGGCAAGCCTGTTACCGTGCCTACCCAGGATATGATTCTGGGCGCCTACTACCTGACCTACACCCGTCTGGGCAAGGCGGAGAAGGGCGCTGAGACGGTGTACGTCACCGATGCCGGAGACACCGGCCTGCCCGTGGGGGAGATTGTAGACGCTGACGATTTCGTGGCTGCCAACAAGCAGGCCAAGAAAGAGGGCAAGGCTCAGGCCAAGTTCCGTCCGGTGCACAGCTATTCCTCTCCCGAGGAAGCCATTGCTGCTTACGCCGATGGCACTGTGGGCCTGCACGCTCCCATCCTGGTGCGTTATGGCAAGGAAATCAATGGAAAGATGGAGTACCGGATCATCGATGCCACCGTTGGTCGTCTGATCTACAATGAGCCCATTCCTCAGGACCTGGGCTTTGTGGACCGGAGCGAACCGGGCCACGAATTCGATCTGGAAGTCAGCTTCCTGGTGGGCAAGAAGCAGCTGGGCAAGATCATTGACAAGTGCATCCGCCGCCATGGTTTCACCATTGCCACCGAGATGCTGGACAAGATCAAGGCTTTGGGCTACAAGTACTCCACCAAGGGCGCCATCTCCGTTTCCATTGCAGATATGGTGGTTCCTGCCATCAAGTATGAACTGGTGAAGGAAGCCGAGCACAAGGTGGTGGAGATTGAAAACTTCTATCGCCAGGGCTTCATCACCAATGACGAGCGCTACCGTCTGGTGGTTCAGCAGTGGGAGAAAACCACCAAGGACGTCACCGACGCCCTGCAGGGCAACCTGGACGAGTTCAACCCCATCTATATGATGGCCGACTCCGGCGCCCGTGGTTCTATGGCCCAGATCCGTCAGCTGGCGGGCATGCGCGGCCTGATGGCCGATACCGCCGGCCGTACCATCGAAATTCCCGTTAAGGCAAACTTCCGTGAAGGTCTGTCCGTACTGGAATACTTCATCTCCTCCAGAGGCGCCCGGAAGGGCATGACCGATACCGCTCTGCGTACCGCCGACTCCGGTTACCTGACCCGCCGAATGGTTGACGTTTCCCAGGATGTGATCATCCGGGAGCACAACTGCGGCACGGAAAACGGCATCTGGGTGGGCGCCGTGTACGACAAGAACGGCGATGTCATCGATACCTTTGGCAACCGCATCCGGGGCCGTTACCCGGTGCACGATGTGCTGCATCCCGTCACCGGCGAGCTGCTCCACTCCAAGGATGTGATGATGATGCCCGAGGACGCTGCCAAGTTCGAGGCTGCGGGCATCCACAAGATCTATATCCGCACCATTCTGGGCTGCCGTGCCCGGGTGGGCGTGTGCGCCAAGTGCTACGGCATGAACCTGGCCACCTCCAAGGAAGTGGATCTGGGCGAAGCCGTCGGCATCATCGCCGCCCAGTCCATCGGCGAACCCGGTACCCAGCTGACCATGCGTACCTTCCACTCCGGCGGCGTTGCCGGTGACGACATCACCCAGGGTCTGCCCCGAGTCGAAGAACTGTTCGAGGCTCGGCGGCCCAAGAAGATGGCCCAGATCGCGGAGATTACCGGTGTTGTCAGCATTGACGACACCCGGCGTACCGCTCTGCGTAACATCACCGTCACCGCCGATGACGGCGAGGTGAAGGTCTACCAGGTGCCTTACTCCGTGGGCCTGAAGGTTACCCACGGTAAGGTGGTGCAGAAGGGCGAGCCCATCACCGACGGCGCCCTGTATCCCCAGGATGTGCTGCGGATCTCCGGCGTGGAGGCGGTTCAGGATTACCTGGTCCAGTCCGTCCAGGCGGTGTACCGTCAGCAGGGCGTAGAAATCAACGACAAGCACATCGAGGTCATCATCCGTCAGATGATGCGCAAGGTGCGCATCGAAGATCCCGGCGATACCGACCTGCTCACCGGCAGCACCGTGGACACCTTCGAGTTCGAGGACGCCAACGAAGCCATCCAGCGCCGGATCGACGCCGGTGAGACCGAGCTGCGCAAGGCGGAAGCCAGCGCCATGCTGCTGGGCATCACCAAGGCCGCTCTGGCCACCGACTCCTTCTTGTCCGCTGCATCCTTCCAGGAGACCACCAAGGTCCTGACCGATGCTGCCATCAAGGGCAAGGTGGACCATCTGGTGGGTCTGAAGGAGAACGTGTTGATCGGCAAGCTGATTCCCGCCGGTTCCGGCCTGATGGCCTACCGGGATTATCAGCCCGGCGCCACTCCCGAGCCCCGGATGCCGGAAGAAATGATTGAAAAAGCACTGAACTGATGTCTGTCCCAGGCCGCCGGATATTTTTCCGGCGGCCTTAGACTATGGACATCCATCTTTGGAGCTTTCCGGCCCAAAAGAGACCGGGATCTCTTGCCGCCGGGGGCGGCGCAGGAGAACTGAATTTCCTTCCATGCCGGTTTCTCTGGTTTTTCTGACCCGGGGAAACCGGCATATTCGCAAAAATATTTCCAATATTTTTGTTGACTTTTTTGAAAAAATGCGTATAATAGGTACCTGTATGGATAGGAAAAACGATTGTAAAATACCGGACTGCGGCAATTTGCCCGGGTCTGCCGGCGGCAAGCTGGTGGTGGGCAGCAAACAGCTGCGAAAGGCTGTGTGTGCCGGCCGCGCCCGGTGTGTTTTTCTGGCAGAAAATGCCGATCCCGGCCTTACCGGCCCTTTGGAGGCCCTTTGCCAGGCTCACAATGTCCAGATTACCTGGGTTCGCTCCATGGCGGATCTGGGCCGCGCCTGCGGAATTGAGGTGGGCGCAGCGGCGGCGGCTGTCGTCGAGACCTGATTCTACCGGATTCATCCGTAGAATAGATAACCCGCCGGAAGGCGAGAACAAAAGAAAGGAGAACAAGAATGCCTACTTTTAACCAGCTCGTGAGAAGTGGCCGTCAGCAGGTCGCTTACAAGTCCACCGCTCCCGCTCTGCAGAGAGGTCTGAACACTCTGGAGAACAAGGCTACCAACCTGCCTTCCCCCCAGAAGCGTGGCGTTTGCACCGCTGTTCGTACCACCACCCCCAAGAAGCCCAACTCCGCACTGCGTAAGATCGCCCGTGTGCGTCTGACCAATGGTATGGAAGTTTCCGCTTACATTCCCGGTGTTGGCCACAACCTGCAGGAGCACTCTGTGGTTCTGATCCGCGGCGGCCGTGTCAAGGACCTGCCTGGTGTGCGTTACCACATCATCCGCGGCACTCTGGATACCCAGGGCGTACAGAACCGGATGCAGGCCCGTTCCAAGTATGGTGCCAAGCGTCCCAAGGCCGGCAAGAAGAAGTAATCTTCCGACCAAACCACTGAATTGAACCAATCGCCTGTTCGCAAGGCAAGGCCTTGCCATAGCGTTTTTATAGATTGTATAAAAACCTCTGGCCAGGCACCACGAAAGTCACACTTTCGAGTACCGATGAAATCATTATATTATGAAGGAGGGAAGCAAAGTGCCCAGAAGAGGTAATGTTCCCAAGAGAGAGGTCCTTCCGGATCCCAATTACAATTCCGTTCTGGTTACCAAGCTCGTAAACAGCATCATGCTGGACGGCAAGAAGGGCGTTGCCCAGAAGGTTGTCTATGGTGCATTTGAAATTGTCGAGAATAAGACCGGCAAGAACGGCCTGGAAGTGTTCCAGCAGGCTATGGAAAACATCATGCCCGCTGTGGAGCTGAAGGCTCGCCGTGTGGGTGGCGCCACCTACCAGGTGCCCATCGAAGTCCGGCCCGACCGTCGTCAGACCCTAGGTCTGCGTTGGATCACCACCTACAGCCGTACCCGCAGTGAGAACACCATGAAGGAGCGGCTGGCTGCTGAGATCATGGACGCCGCCAACAATACCGGCGCCTCCGTGAAGAAGCGCGAGGACGTCCACAAGATGGCCGAAGCCAACAAGGCATTCGCCCATTTCCGCTGGTAATAAAGGAGATTCACCTAAATGCCTAGACAGTATTCTCTGGAAAATACCAGAAACTTTGGCATCATGGCTCACATTGATGCCGGCAAAACCACTACTACCGAGCGTATTCTGTTCTACACCGGTAAGAACTACAAGATCGGCGAGACCCACGACGGTTCCGCTACCATGGACTGGATGGCTCAGGAGCAGGAGCGTGGTATTACCATCACCTCCGCTGCTACCACCTGCTTCTGGAAGGGCTGCCGTCTGAACATCATTGACACCCCGGGCCACGTGGACTTCACCGTGGAAGTGGAGCGTTCCCTCCGGGTGCTGGACGGTGCTGTGACCGTTCTGTGTGCCAAGGGCGGCGTGGAGCCCCAGACCGAGACCGTGTGGCGTCAGGCCGACGAGTACAAGGTTCCCCGGATGATCTACGTCAACAAGATGGACATCATGGGCGCCGACTTCTACCGGGTTCTACAGATGATCGACGAGCGCCTGAAGTGCAACGCGGTTGCCATTCAGCTGCCCATCGGCTCCGAGGCCTTCTTCAAGGGCAACATCGATCTGCTGACCATGAAGGCCAACGTGTTCTACGATGAACTGGGCAAGGATGTCCGGGTGGAAGAGATTCCCGAGGACATGGTTGACCTGGCCAACGAGTACCACGAGAAGCTGATGGATGCCGTCTCTGTATTCGACGACGACATCGCCATGAAGTACCTGGAAGGCGAAGAGATTCCTGTTGAGGATATCAAGGCCGTCATCCGTAGGGCTACCATCGCCAACGAGATGGTGCCTGTTGTCTGCGGTACTTCCTACAAGAACAAGGGTGTTCAGGAAGTTCTGGACGCCGTGGTGGACTATATGCCCAGCCCCCTGGATAAGAAGGGCATCAAGGGTGTCAACCCTGAAACCGAGGAAGAGGACTTCCGTCCCGCTTCCGATGAGGCTCCCTTCTCCGCTCTGGCCTTCAAGATTGCCACCGACCCCTATGTGGGCAAGCTGTGCTACTTCCGTGTGTACTCCGGTACTCTGGAGAAGGGCACCAGCGTGCTGAACTGCACTAAGGGCGTGAAGGAGCGCATGGGCCGGATCCTGCAGATGCACTCCAACCACCGGGAAGATATCGACATGGTTTATGCCGGCGATATCGCCGCCGTCGTGGGTGTGAAGAACACCACCACCGGCGACACCCTGTGTGACGAAGAGCATCCCATCATCCTGGAGTCCATGGTCTTCCCCGAGCCCGTTATCCGGGTCGCCATCGAGCCCAAGACCAAGGCTGGTCAGGAAAAGATGGGCATCGCGCTGGCCAAGCTGGCAGAAGAAGATCCCACTTTCCGGACCTACACCGACCAGGAAACCGGCCAGACCATCATTGCCGGTATGGGCGAGCTGCATCTGGAAATCATCGTGGACCGTCTGCTCCGGGAATTCAAGGTGGAAGCCAACGTGGGTGCTCCTCAGGTTGCCTACAAGGAGACCATCCGCAAAGCTGTGGAGCAGGACACCAAGTATGCCCGTCAGTCCGGCGGTAAGGGCCAGTATGGTCATGTCAAGATCCGGGTGGAGCCCAACGAGCCCGGCAAGGGTTACGAGTTTATCAACGCCGTCGTGGGCGGCGCTGTGCCCAAGGAATATATTCCGGCTGTCGATGCCGGTATCCAGGGCGCCATGCAGGCCGGCGTGATGGCCGGATTCCCTGTGGTGGATGTGAAGGTCACCCTGTTCGATGGTTCTTACCACGAAGTGGACTCCTCCGAAATGGCCTTTAAGATTGCCGGTTCCATGGCATTCAAGGAAGCCTGCCGGAAGGCTAACCCCACCATCCTGGAGCCCATTATGAAGGTTGCCGTCACCGTGCCTGACGACTATATGGGCGTTGTCATCGGCGACATCACTGCCCGCCGGGGCAACATCCTGGGTCAGATCACCCGTACCGGCAGCGTCCAGGTGGATGCCAACGTGCCTCTGGCCGAAATGTTCGGCTACGCCACCGACCTGCGTTCCAAGACCCAGGGCCGCGGCAACTACTCCATGGAGCCCAGCCACTACTCCGAGCTGCCCAAGTCCAAGGCCGAAGAGATCATCAAGGCCCGGACCAAGGATTAATCACAACAC
>DVKV01000079.1 GCA_018715835.1 Candidatus Faecousia intestinavium
TCACGTCCGCCCCGGCCGAAAGCATCGCTTGGCATTGGAGGCGGGTGTTTGTCTGGCGGCAGGAGCGCCCCGGGAAGTGGGGGAGGTAATATTTTGGTAAAGATTGTTGCGAACTCTGCATGCGACCTATCCAGGGAACTGGCGGAGCAGTATGGACTGACCATTGTGCCGGATATGGTGGTTTTTTCTCCGGAGGAACAGTACCGCAATGCGCTGGATCTGGAGCCGGAGCAGTTTTACCGCAGACTGCCCTCTTGCCGGAAACTGCCCACCACGGCTCATCCCAATCTGGACCAATATATGCAGGCGTTTGCTTCTGTTGGGAACTGCGAGGAGATCCTCTGCATTGCGCCCACCGGTAAAATGTCCGGTGGTTACAGCACCGCCTGTGCGGCCCGGGAATTGTGGATGGAGCAGAGCCAGACGCCGCAGGTGACGGTTTATGATTCCCAGCAGATTTCCTTCGGCATGGGAATCCTGGTTCAGGAAGCCTGCCGCTTGGCCCGGGAAGGGCTTTGCGCCGGGGAGATTGTGAACCGGCTGGAGGTCCTTCGACGGAAAGCGGGGGTATATTTCGCCATGGAGTCCCTGGAATACGCCCAGAAGGGGGGACGGGTCGGCGCCATTCGGGTGCTGGCTGCGGATCTTCTGAAGGTAAAGCCGATTCTGACCTTCCGGGACGGCCTGGTACGGGACATCGGGATTGTCCGGGGATATCGGAATGCGGTGCAGCGGGTGGTATCCCTGTATAAGGAAAAAGCCCGGTTCGGCGGAGAGGTATTCCTGTTTCATGCGGACCGGGAAAGTCTGGCACAGGTGGTGCGTCAGCAGCTGCTGGCTATTGACCCGGAGGCAAAGATTCATATCGGCTGGGTGGGCGCGGTGATCGGCGTCTATACCGGCACCGGCTGCCTGGGAATGGCGTTTACAGAGAAATGATGTACATATGGATTGCCGTTGGTGTGCTGTCTTTTGGTTGCATGGCTCTTTCCGACCACCTGTGCGTGGAAAAGAAGGTGCCTTGGGCTGGTGCCTTGTTCCCGGCCGGCTGCATGATTCTGGCTGCTGCCACGGTTGGAATGCTTTGGATTTCGGACTTTTCAGAATTCGGCGTGTGGAAGATCGGAATGCTGTGCTTGTCTCTGGTAATGCTGGGGCTGCTGGTCCATTCCGTGGTCTTTGCGCTGCGTCAGGGCGGAAGTGATGCGCTGCCGCCGGAGCCGGGCCAGAAGCAGCCCCTGGTTTCCGAGGGCGTTTACGCCCTTTGCCGGCACCCAGGGGTGCTGTGGCTGGGAGGCGTGTATGGGTTTGCATGGCTTGCCTTTGGCACCTGGCAGTGGCTGGCGGCGGCGGTGCTCCTGACCGGGGCTGACGGTCTGTACGCCTACTGGCAGGACCGGGTGATCTTTCCACGGAGCATAGAAAACTACGCAGCATATCAGAATCAGACTCCGTTTTTACTGCCCACAAGGGACAGCATCCGGCGCTGCCTGGGCAGGAAATAATTTTTCTTCCGAGAAAGAAACAGGGGGGAGAAACATGACCTTTGAGGAAAAACTGAAAAAATGCTCCGCGGCGGAAATCTGGCAGGAATACTGCGGATTTTTGGATCTGTCCCTTTCCGAGTATATGGAAATTCAGAAGCGTCTTCTGATGGAGCAGGTGGAACTGATGGCAGGCTGTCAGCTGGGCCAGCGTTTTTTCCGCAATGGCGTCCCTCACAGTGTGGAGGAATTCCGGGAAACCGTTCCTCTGACCAAGTTTGAAGATTATGCGGATGTGCTTCTGACCCAGAAGGAGGAAATGCTTCCGGAAAAGCCGGTGCTGTGGCTGCATACCACCTGGGAGGGCGGTGATTTTCCCTCCAAGCGGGCACCCTATACCGAAAGTATGCTGGAAACCTACAAGACCAACATTCTGGGGGCCATGCTGCTGGCAACCAGCACCGGCCGCAATAAGTTCAATGTCCGTCCGGGAATGCGGGTGCTTTATAGTCTGGCGCCGCTGCCTTACGCTACCGGAATGTTCCCCGACCTGATCAGTTCGGAGATTGATCTGCGGTTTATGCCCTCGGTCCGGGAGGCCAGAAAGATGTCCTTCGGCCAGCAGATGCGCACCGGCTATAAACTGGCTGCCAAACACGGAATGGATATGTTCTTCGGCATGAGCAGCATTCTCTACGGCGCAACCAGAAGCCTGGATCAGCTGACCCAGGGCGGGGGAAAGGTGAGCTTCCGGGATATTGTCACCACCAGTCCCCGGATGCTGTGGCGGATTCTGAGCGCCAAGTACCGCCAGAAGCGGGACGGCACCGATGTCAAACCCCGGGATCTGTTCCGGCTGCAGGGATTTGTCTGCGTGGGAACGGATACGGCCCTATATAAAAATGAACTAGAGGAAGCCTGGGGCATCCGTCCTCTGGAAATTGCCGGTGGAACGGAACCGACCTGCCTGGGCACGGAAACCTGGAGCAAAAACGGCTTGGTGCTTTTCCCCGATGCCTGCTTCTATGAGTTTATCCCGGAAATGGAGCTGTACCGGGAGATGGACGACCCCTCCTACACCCCTAAAACCTACCTGATGGACGAGCTGGTAGCGGGGCAGAAATACGAGCTGGTCATTACGGTTCTCAAGGGGGGCGCGTTCCTGCGTTACCGGGTGGGGGACGTGTATCGGTGTCTGCGCCTGCGCAATCCCTCAGACAAGCTGGATCTGCCCCAGTTTGAGTATGTGGACCGGATTCCCTCTGTGATTGATATTGCCGGATTTACCCGGTTTACCGAGCGGGAGATCCGGAAAGTCAATGAAATGTCCCGGCTGCCCATTCCGGACTGGTTTGCCACCAAAGAATATGACGAAACGGGGCGCTCGTTCCTGAACCTGTATGTGGAGGTGGACATGGCGGATGCCCAGGGGCTGGCCATGAGCCGCCAGCTCCTGCGGGATCACCTGTCGCTGTATTTCCGGTCCTATGATGGAGATTATAAGGATCTCAAGCGCCTGCTGAATGTGGACCCGCTGAAGATCACCACGCTGAAGCAGGGAACCATAGCCCTGTACCAGCAGCGCAATGGCCAGAAGATTCCCAAAGTGGGCGCACCCCGGGAAACGGTGCTGGAGATTCTGAGAATGCAGAGTGAGGATGCCCGGAAGGGGGGAAATGCCGATGTCCTGGAATGAACGGCTGTTCGTTATCATCCCCCTGCTGTCCGTCATGTGCAATGTCTTTTTGCTCCTGACGGTAGCCAGCGTAAAAAAGGACAAACTGATTGATGCCTTTATCGGACTGCTGCTGACTTTCACCGCCTGGTCTATTGGTTCCCTGTTTTTGCGGATGAAGCTGTTCCCCGGACCGGAATTCTGGTACATGATTTCCATTACCGGTATTTTCCTGGTACCGTTCTCCATCTACAATTTTGTCTACCGCTATACCAACACCAAGGGCGGATTTATCCGGGGTGTGCTGCTTGTCACCTGGGCCATTATCTCGATTCTGAACCTGAGCAATGTGTTTGTCACGGACCCGAGGATGGTCTTCGACGGCGTGGAATGGCGGTTTGAATACGGCATTTCCGGCTGGACGGTGATCCCGATCGTCCTGACGGTATTTACCCTGCTGCAAGCTGCCGCCTTGATCATCGAAAAATGTAAAAATGGCGATGTTCCCGTCAGACAGTTTGTTCCCATGTTTTTCGGTGTGGGCGTGATGTTTGCCGGAACGGTTTCTGCCATCCTGCCCCAGATGGTTTCCATTCCCATTGATACCTTCTCCTGCAGCATCAATGCGGTATGCTTGTACTACATGCTTTATAAGCGCCGGGTGGTGCAGCTGCGGGGATTTACCAGCGATGCCCCGATTTATGCCATTTCTCTGCTGTGTGCTGTTTTGCTGATGGTCAACGGCTTTGACTACATAGACGGGTTCTACCACAAGTATTTTTCCAACTTCCTGGAATATCAGATGGTGGTGGTCGGGGTCCTGCTGACTGTGCTGACGCTGGTTTTGCATCGGGTGTTCTACCGGCTGATGGAAAATCTGCTTCTGCGCAGTTCGGAGGAACAGGAGCGCAGTCTGCGGGAATTCAGTACTGCGGTGAATAAGGTGATGAAGCTGGATGAGCTGCTGGCCCTGTACTGCGATTTCCTTCAGAGAAATTTCCCGGGTGTTACAGCCAGAGTGTTTCTGAAAAACGGCAGCACCGGGGCCTTCTGCATGAAAGGTTCCACGGAAATGGCTCTGGCCAATCGGGATTCTTTCGAACCGGATCATCCCTTGATTGTGTGGCTGATGGACCACCGGCAGGCGGTCAGCTATGAAAGCTTCTGCAAGTCCAAGAGCTACCGGGCCATGTGGACCAAGGAAAAAAAGCGGCTGGAGGAGCTGCATGTGGAGGGCATTCTTCCGGTGATTGCGGGAGAAGAGCTGGTTGCCGTAACCCTGATTTCCTCCGATGGCAGTGAGCGGAAAAAAAGCCCTGTCTCCACGGGAAACATGGATTTCCTGGAGTCTGCCGCCGCGGTATTTTCCATTGCGCTGAGCAATGCCGCACTGTATGAAGAACTGCGCAGAAAGGCTCAGCGGGATCCGCTGACCAACCTGTACAACCGGGGTTATTTTCAGGAAAATATTGTCAAGGAGTTTGAGCTCTCCCGCCATTCCCAGATTACGCTGATGCTGATCAATCTGGATGACTTCCGGCTGTACAACGAACTTTACGGCATGGCAGAGGGAGATATTGTACTCAAACGATTTGCTGAGACGCTCAAGAGTCTGGTCAAGGGCAGGGGTACTGTTGCCCGCTACGGCGGGAAAGAATTCGTGGTCAGCTTCCCCATGTGCCCGCCGTCTGCGGCAATGGACTGCGCTCAGCGGGTCAAAGAGTGGATGACCAAGGAGATCCTGTACTCCGGAGGCAGAACGAAAAAGTTCCTGACTTTCAGCGCAGGCATCAGCTCCTATCCCACCAGTGCCAGCAATGTGCAGGAACTGTTCACCTATGCCAATATGGCGGTCTATTCTGCGAAAAACAACGGGAAAAACCGGATCGTCCTGTATCAGCAGGAGAATCCGGATGAGACGATCAACAAGAGCCTGAAATCCAAACGGGCGTTGGCGGAGAGCTGTGCCTCTACCATCTATGCCCTGACGGCGGCAATTGACGCCAAGGACCACAATACCTTCAGCCATTCCAGCAATGTGGCGGCCTATGCGTCTTCACTGGCTGAAGCGCTGGGGCTGGATGCGGAACATGTCGAGATTATCCGCCAGGCGGGTATGCTCCATGACATCGGAAAAATCGGAACGCCGGAGGCCATCTTGTCCAAGAAGGATCGGTTGACCAAGGACGAGTACGAGATTATGAAGCAGCACGTGGAGGCTTCCATCTCCATGATCAAGTATCTTCCTTCTCTGGACTACGTTGTGCCTTCTGTTCTGGGCCATCATGAGCGCTGGGACGGGAATGGCTATCCCCGGGGACTGGCAGGCAAGGCCATCCCGGTGGGAGCCCGATGCCTGTGCCTGGCGGACTCCTTTGACGCCATGGTTTCCCGCCGCAGCTACAAAGAGGCGATGAGCGTGGAAGAGGCGATCCAGGAAATCCGCCGGAACCTGGGCACCCAATTTGATCCGGAAATCGGCCAGCTGTTCATCCAGCTGATCGAAACCGGGAAAATTCGGGTCAATCAGGCCGGGGTTCGGTGATGAACGCAGAATAACCCAATCAAACCAGCGGAGCTTCCCGAAGCAGGGAAGCTCCGCTGGCTTTTCCTGTGTTGCGCAGCGAGAGGATCTGGGGTATAATAGGGAAAAAAGGAGGGGGCGGAATGAAAGAGAAAACCTACATTGCCATTGACCTGAAGTCTTTCTACGCCTCCCAGGAGTGCGTGGAGCGGGGACTGGACCCGTTATCAACCCATCTGGTGGTGGCGGATGCCAGCCGGACGGAAAAGACCATCTGCCTGGCGGTTACGCCGTCGCTGAAAGCCTGCGGTGTCCCAGGCCGGGCCAGACTGTTCGAGGTCCTGGAAAAGGTATCTCAGGTCAATGCTTTGCGCCGCAGCTGGGCGCCGGGAAAAACTTTTTCGGGAAAGTCGGCGGACGCCAGAGAACTGGCGGAGAACCCTGCACTGGAGATGGATTTTCTCATTGCGCCGCCCAGAATGGCCCACTATATGGAGTGCAGCGCCGCCATCTACCAGACCTATCTGCGCTTTGTAGCGCCGGAGGACATCCATGTCTATTCCATAGACGAAGTATTTCTGGACGCCACGCCTTATCTGAAAACCTATGGCCTGAGTCCCCGGGAATTTGCCCAAAAGCTGATTGACGCGGTGCTGGAGCGATCGGGGATTACGGCAACCGCCGGAATCGGTACCAACCTGTATCTCTGCAAGGTGGCCATGGACATTGTGGCCAAGCACATGGAGCCGGATAAAAACGGTGCCCGGATTGCCCAGCTGGACGAGCAGACCTACCGGCGGGAACTCTGGACCCACCGCCCGCTGACGGATTTCTGGCGGGTGGGAAGGGGGTACGCCCGGACATTACAGGCTCATGGGCTGTTCACGATGGGAGACATTGCCCGGTGTTCTTTGGACAAAGCCGGTCAGGATTTGCTTTATCGCCTGTTTGGAGTCAATGCGGAACTGCTGATTGACCACGCCTGGGGATGGGAGCCGTGTACCATCCGGGACATCAAATCCTATCGCCCGGAAAACAGCAGCATCTGTTCCGGTCAGGTGCTGACTTGCCCCTATCCCGTACAGAAGGCCAGGCTGGTGGTCCGGGAAATGGCGGATCTGCTGGCCCAGGATCTGGTGGACAAGATGCTGGTAACGGATCAGATTGTGCTGACCATCGGCTATGACCGGGAGAGCCTGACCAACCCGGAGAGCCGGCAGGCCTATTCCGGTCCGGTTACCCGGGACGCCTATGGCCGGGAGATTCCCAAGCACGCCCATGGTACCGAAAATCTGGGGGGACACACCGCCTCGGAATCCCGGATCATTCAGGGAACCATGGCGCTGTTTGACCGGATTGTAAATCCCGGACTGTTGGTCCGCCGAATCAGCTTGACGGCCAACCACCTGCTGGCGGAGTCGGATGCCCGGAGCCAGGCGCCCATGGAGCAGATATCTTTGTTTGAAGACGCCGAAGCGAAGCGCCGGGAGCAGGACTGGCAGGAAAAGGAAAAACGCCGGCAGCAGGCGGTTCTTGCCATCCGGAAGAAGTACGGAAAAAACGCCATTCTCAAAGGAATGAATCTGGAGGAGGGGGCCACCGCCAAAGAGCGGAACCATCAGATCGGCGGCCACAAGGCTTAGGAGCGGGACATGATAAAGCATCCATATGAAGATATATTAGACCGGCAGCGGCCGGAGCCCATGGGGCGAGTGCGCATGCCCTTGTCGGACCGGGCGGCTCAGTTTGCACCTTTTGCGGCGCTGACCGGTTATGAGCAGGTGATTGCGGAAACCGGCAGACTGACCAGCAGCCGGATAGAGCTGGAGGAGCAGGAAAAGCAGCGCCTGGACCGGTATCTCAATTTGCTCTACCAGCTGGGGGACAAGGCGCCCCGCGTCCGGATTACCCGATACGTCCCGGACAGCCGGAAGAAAGGCGGCGCTTATGTAAGCGCCGAGGGGAAAATCCGAAGGATTCTGCCCCGGAGGGAATTGGTGCAGATGGAAGATGGAAGTGAAATTTACTTCGATGAAATTGTCAAAATCTCGTTTCCGGAAGCGGAGGATGTGGACGAGTTTGTTTAAAAATACGTCATTATTTTGTAAGAAAG
>DVKV01000080.1 GCA_018715835.1 Candidatus Faecousia intestinavium
CAATAACAGAGAAGACAACCGCACCGATCAGATTCACGAACAGGTCCTTCATGGTGTCGTGCAGGCCAATATCCAGATACCCGCCCAGGCCCAGAGTCTGCTGGCTTCCGTCAGAATGGACCACAATCACATCCGTAATGTCTTTGATGCGCACAACCTGGTTTTTCAGAGTCTCGTCCAGCTCTACAGTATTGATGGCGTTGACCACCGTATCCTTCTGCATATCCAGACCCAGCAGGCAGTCCCCGCTGAACTCGAAAAACTCCCACAGCACTCCCACCGTCATAGAGAAGCAGAACGCCACAATTGCCAGATACACCGGAGACAGCTGAAAGGAAAACTGCTCACTCCGGTTCATCATATCCACCAGGGCAAAGCCGATGGCAGCGCAAAGGAAGCCGTTGATGGTATGCAACATCGTATCCCAATGAGCCACCCGAACGTAGAAGCTGCTTAATTCGCCCAAAATTTCTGCTGCAAATATGAACAGCAGAATTATGATTTCCAAAGTGCTGGGAAGTTCAATTTCCAGGCGCTTGGAAATTATGCTGGGCAAAATCATCAGGAACAAAGACAGGGCACAAAGGAATACGCTCTGGTATTCCCGGAGAAAAATCGCGCGGATCATTGCCAGAATAATCAGTGCCCGCAGAAACAAGTATACGCTCAGCGTGGTTTTATTCTGGTAAAACACCCTTTTTATCCGGTCCTTTTTGCGCTCTTTTGCCATAACGTCTCTCCTCTCTGAATTGGAATTTCAGCTGCCGCTGTCTGTTGATTATACCTCAGCAGTCTGCACGGCCTTCTTTGCCGCAGAAAGCATCAGCTTGATTCGGTTCAGCTGATTGACCTCCGAAGCACCGGGATCATAGTCAACCGCCGCGATATTTGCTTGGGGATAGTGTTTCTTCAGCACCTTGATCACACCCTTGCCCACAACATGGTTGGGAAGACAGGCAAAGGGCTGGATGCACACAATGTTGGGCGTCCCGGACTGGAGCAGTTCCACCATTTCACCGGTCAGGAACCAGCCTTCTCCGTATTGATTGCCCAGGGACAAGAAAGGTTTGGTAACCTCTGCCAGTTCCCGGATGGGCACCGGCGCGTCAAATCGCCGGCTCTTTTTCAACGCATCAATGGCAGGCTTGCGCAGGACATAAATCAGCCTCAGCGCGCCCTCCGCCAGGGATGCGCCAATCTTCTTGGCACCCAGGAATTCTGTTTTATACTTCCCGTTATAAATGCAATAATTCAGGAAATCCATCAGATCCGGCACCACTGCCTCGGCGCCCTCCCGCTCCAGCAGGTCCACAAGGTGGTTATTGGCCAGGGGCATATATTTCACCAGAATCTCACCTACCACACCAACCCGGGGCTTGCGCAGATTCTCATTCAGAGGAAGGGTGTCAAAATCCTTCACAATCTCCTGGCAATAGCGGCGGTAGAGGCGCATGGGATGCTTGCCGGTCAGGGCCTGAATGCACTGGTTCTTCCACTTCTCGTGCAGCGCATTGGCGCTTCCCGGTGCCAGCTCATAGGGCCGGACCCGGTACAGGCAGCGCATCAGCAGATCCCCATACACCACCGCCTGGAACAAATCCAGCAGGGCACCGGGAGCCAGTTTGAAGCCCTCGTTTTTCTCCATTCCGTTCATATTCAGGGAAATTACAGGAATGTGGGACAATCCAGCCTTTTCCAGAGCCCGGCGGATAAACGCCACATAGTTGCTGGCCCGGCAGCAGCCGCCAGTCTGGGTCATCACAATGGCAAGACGGTCCGTATCGTATTTGCCGGAAAGCACCGCCTGCATGATCTGTCCCACCACGGTAATGGAGGGGAAGCAGGCATCATTATTGACAAATTTCAGTCCGGTATCAATGGCGGTCCGGTTGTCGTTGTCCAACAGCACCACATGGTAGCCGTGCTTGCGCATCACCGGTTCCAGGAAATCAAAATGAATGGGGCTCATCTGGGGCACCAGCAGGGTATAACCCTCCTGGTACATCTTCTTGGTAAATTCCACCCGCTGATACTTCTGGGGGGCGGGCTTGGCCAGGATCTGCTTTTCCTGACGCATGTCCATGGCCGCCAGCAGACTGCGAATCCGAATCCGCACAGCGCCCAGATTGTTTACCTCGTCAATTTTCAGCAGGGTATAAAGCTTGTTGCTCTTTTCCAGGATTTCCGCAATCTGATCGGTGGTCACCGCATCCAGGCCGCAGCCGAAGGAGTTCAGCTGCACCAGCTCCAGATCATCCCGTTTGGAAACGAATTCCGCGGCGGAATACATCCGGGAATGGTACACCCACTGATCCACCACCCGCAGGGGACGCTCCTCATGGTCCGTCACCGGCAGGCTGTCCTCGGTAAACACGGTCAGACCGTAAGAGGCGATCAACTCAGGAATGCCATGGTTGATCTCCGGGTCGATGTGATAGGGACGGCCGGACAGAACTATGCCACGGCCATGGTTGGCCTCCATCTCCGCCAGCGCCTTCCGTCCTGCCGCCCGGATGTCCTCCTTGGCGGCAAACTGCTCCTGCCAAGCAGCATGAACTGCCTGACGCACTTCCTTCTCCGGAATGCCCCATTCTTCCGCGGCAGTTTTCACCAGCCGGTCAGCGGCCGTCTGTTCCGTCGTAAAGGCGATAAAGGGCCGTATGTAGTGAATGGTGCCGTCGGCAATGGCCTCCACATTGTTCTTCAAATTTTCCGCATAGGAAACCACAATGGGACAGTTATAGTGGTTCTGGGCATCCCGGTTTTCCTGGTGCTCATAGAATACACAGGGATGGAAAATGTTTCTCACCCCCTGGTTGACCAGCCACTGAACATGACCATGGGACAGCTTGGCGGGGTAGCACTCCGACTCCGAAGGGATGGACTCCATGCCCAGCTCGTAAATCTTCCGGTCCGAGAAGGGCGACAGAATCACCCGGAAGCCCAGCTGTTTGAAGAACGTAGCCCAGAAGGGATAGTTTTCGTAGATGTTCAGGACCCGGGGGATGCCGATGACACCCCGGGGAGCATCTTTCTCCTCCAGGGGAGGATAATCAAAGATCCGCTTACGCTTATACAGCACCAGATTGGTGGCCGACTGCTTTCCCTTTCCCCCGCCGGCGCCCCGCTCACACCGGTTTCCGCTGATATGGCGGCGTCCGCCGGAGAAAGTGTTCACCGTCAGCATGCAGTTGTTGGAACAGCCGCCGCAGCGGACGTTGGTCGTCTTATAATTCAGCTTCAGCATCTCTTCCAGAGGCAGCATCGTTGACTGCTGTCCATGGTAATGGCTTCTGGCAATCAGTGCCGCGCCAAAGGCGCCCATCAGGCCGGAGATATCCGGGCAGGTGGCCTCCACGCCGGCAATTTTTTCAAAAGCCCGGAGCACGGCTTGGTTATGGAAGGTGCCGCCCTGAACCACGATGTGCCGCCCCAGATCCTCCGGGGAGGCCAGCTTGATCACCTTGTACAGGGCGTTCTTGATGACAGAGTAGGCAAGTCCGGCGGAAATATCCGAAACCGGCGCTCCTTCCTTCTGGGCCTGCTTCACGTTGGAGTTCATAAATACGGTGCAGCGGGTGCCCAGATCCACAGGTGCCTTGGCAAACAAGGCTTCCTTTGCAAACTCCGGAGCAGTATAGCCCAGACTGGTGGCGAAGTTCTCAATGAAAGAACCACAGCCGGAAGAGCAGGCTTCATTCAGCAAAATGGTGTCCACCGTGCCGTTTTTCAGCTTGATGCACTTCATATCCTGGCCGCCAATGTCCAGGACACAATCCACCTCCGGATTGAAGAAGGAAGCGGCCGTACAGTGGGCAATGGTCTCTACCACGCCCTCGTCCAGAGAAAACGCCGCTTTCATCAGCGACTCACCATATCCCGTGGAGCAGCCCCGGACCAGCTTGGCGGACTCCGGCAGCACCCGTTTCAGCTCTCCCAAAGCAAACTGGGCGGTCAGAACAGGGTTTCCTTGGTTGCCGGCATAAAAAGAGTGGAGCAGCTGGCCATCCTCGCCGATCACCACCATCTTGGTGGTGGTGGAACCGGCATCGATGCCCAAATAGCAGTTTCCGGAATATCCCGCCAGTTCCTGCTTGCCCACGACCGCTCGATTATGCCGGTCACAGAAGGCCTGGTATTCCTCTTGGCTGCGGAACAGCGGCTCCAGCCGGGGCATTTCGAAGGATGCCTTTACACCGGATTCCAGGGTGGAAATCAGGCTGTCGATGGCAATTCCCTTCTGATCTCTTGCCTCCATTGCCGCACCCATGGCGGCAAACAAATGAGAATTCTCCGGGTCCACCGTGGTTTCATCCGTCAGCTTTAAAGTGCGGATAAATGCCTGCTTCAGCTCGGTCAGGAAATGCAGCGGGCCGCCCAGGAAGGCAACACACCCCCGGATGGGTTTGCCGCAGGCCAGCCCGGAAATGGTCTGGTTCACCACAGCCTGGAAAATGGACGCTGCCAGGTCTGCCTTGGTAGCGCCGTCATTGATCAGAGGCTGAATATCGGTTTTGGCGAACACGCCACACCGGGCCGCAATGGGGTGGATCTGCTTGTAGGATTTGGCGGCCTCGTTCAGGCCGCTGGCATCGGTTTGCAGCAGCGCTGCCATCTGGTCGATAAAGGAACCGGTGCCGCCGGCACACACGCCGTTCATCCGTTCCTCCAGGCCGCCGGTAAAATAAATGATTTTGGCGTCCTCACCGCCCAGCTCGATGGCCACATCCGTCTGGGGCGCCTCGTGCTGCAGGGCAGTTGCCACAGCCACCACCTCCTGGACAAACTCCAGGTTCAGGGCCTTGGCCAGATTGATGGCACCGGAGCCGGTGATTTTCACCTGAAGCTCGCAGGGGCCAAGCTTCTGCTTTGCTTCCACCAGCAGGGATTTCAGCGTTCCCTGGGTGTGGGCATGGTGGCGACGGTAGTCTCCATACGCGATGGTACCGTCTTGGTCCAGAACGACAAGCTTCACCGTTGTGGAGCCAATGTCAATTCCAGCGCGATAGGTTTTCATTTGTATCATTCCTCCAGAATTGGCCGGGCTTCATCCGCCCGGCCAAAGAAACAAGACAGAGCAAGATCACTTCTTGGATTTCCGTTTGGACTCCAGGATCTCTCTGAGGTATACAGTGAGGGGGTATTGGGTGCGGAACGGCGTAAAGAAGTGATATTGCATCGCGTTCTTCAAGTGGGCACGCCGGATGTGTGCTTTGATCTCCTCATAAGCAAGGACAACGGTGTACTCCTCGGCAAAATGCTTCAGCTTCGCAACCAACTGGGCAGAATGGGCCACGTCCACGGCAAATACTCCGAAGAACACGCCAATGAAGAAGGAAAACGCCAGATTCTGGGACAGCCATTCCAGTCCCTCCAGGATGTGGGGATGAATCAGAAAGTAATACAGTGCCCCCAGAACAGCCCATGCGGCAGAGAAAGCCGGACAGATGATGCCCTGCACATTTCCCCACAGGTTGGAGTAGTCCCACAGACGGACCTTCAGGAACTTCAGGCAGAACAGACCAGCCACATACTCAATCAGGGTCATACCCACAGCCATGGCCAGGAACAGCACCGCCTTGTTCCAAAAAGGGTTGGTAATCCATTCGTAATTTTCCAGAGAAGCCAGTAAGTACAGCACGCACAGTCCAAAGCCGTAAATTGGAAGATACGGCCCGGTGCAGAAACCGGGGTTAATCCATTTGTCCTTTTTCAGCATCAGGTTCCGCCACAAAAGTTCCAGACACCAGCCCAGCAAAGAGCCAATGAAAAACAGGTATGCCAGCGTCAGAAAAATATTCATACTACCTCACCTTAACCCATATTCACCATCATTTTACAGGAATATTCTAAATAAATAAAAAACTTTTTATGTCCAATTTATGAATAAACCATGTCCAATCTCTGGAAATTCTTACCGTTATTCCCTGGTTGGAAGTAATACTTGACATTTCGTCCCACCTGTTGTATATTA
>DVKV01000081.1 GCA_018715835.1 Candidatus Faecousia intestinavium
TATCAATTTTTAGCACGCCTATACAAAGAATAACCCGTTGGGATCCAGCGCAGATTCAAAGCGAGTCCTTTCTATTCCAAACTGCTTGGCCCACATTGCTATGACAACGCACTGTACCATGATACAGAAAATGCTGTAAGAATGGAAATAAGACAACTGCAAGCAAATGTCGCTTGCGGTTGACTTGTTTGGGGCTCTGTATTTTATTCCTGCTGCAGGCGCTCCACCACGGAGCAACGCTGGGCAGCGCGGCGGCTCAAAACAGGAATCAGGGCACCCAGCGCCCCAAACAGCGGCAGTACGCCCGCGATAATGGCCTTGTTGTACTCCCACCAGCCGTACAGGATAAAGGCCTGGATCGTCTCGTGGCCGTCCGAGTGAAAGGTGACGGTGAATTCCGCACTAATCTCCGGCTCCATCAACCCACCGCTCTGGCCCGCACCAATAGCATCATGGGACGGCGCAGCTCATCCCGCATGCCGGGAATATCCAGCATTTCCTCAGAAGGCTTTGCCTCTTCCACGGCTTCCAGTACAAAGCCGCTGCGCAGCAGTCCCATCAGGATTTGGGTAAGCGTATGGTGCTGTTTGCGGACCTCGCAGCCCAGGAAGTGAGTAAGGCGCTCCCCGGGTATAAAATACTGGTCGATGGGCCAATATAACGGTTTTCCGTCCGCACTATAGGCCCAATCCTGTCCCACGCCGGAGGTAAAGACCGGATGCTCGATGTTGAACAGAAAAATTCCGTTTTCCTTCAACGTCCGATAGACTTTTTTAAAAATGGAGTCCAGGTCCTCAATATAGTGCAAGGCCAGATTGGAGACCACGCAGTCCCATGCGGCCTCCGGATACTCATATTCCTCGATCCCACACACTCGGTAGAGGATGCCTTCCCCACGGTTGCGTCGTTTGGCTTCCTCAATCATTTTTTGACTTAAATCAAGGCCCAGCACCTTCCGGGCACCCTGCTCCACAGCAAACTTACAGTGCCATCCATAGCCGCAGCCCAGATCCAGTACGGACTTTCCCTCCAGCGGCGGGAAAAGGGGTTTGAGCTGATGCCACTCTCCCGCCGCCGAAAGGCCTTCCCGGCTACGGGCCATCTCCGCGTATTGCTGAAAAAATGCTTCGTTTTCATATTCATTCAGCATAGTGCATTCCTCCTGTATACTGCTCTTTTCTTGTGTTTCACCTTGTCTCAGCTGAGCCGGCTGAAGATGGCAGCCTTCCGCTCCATCAAAGTCGTGATGTTTCCCTGACTCAGGCTCTCCTTCCAAAATACGTTTCCTGCTGGATCATTCCGGTCCATTGCGCTTCTTCGAGGTTCATTATACCACAAGTTCTGCCTCCGGCACACGGGAATCAGTTGCTCACACTAAGGCGCTATGGTATGATGGGACGTACTTCCCATGGCCAACCAAACCGGACATCATAAACAGAATGGAGAACGACATGAAAGAAGTAGATCCACAAAGCACCTCCCGGGCGCTGGCCTTTGAACTGTGGATGAAGGCCCCCATGCCCATGGTGACCCTGATGAAAACCCTGGATGTGACGGCCCTGGTGCGCCTGAGCCGAAAGCGGGGTTACAAATTTAATATGCTCCTGTGCTGGTGTATCGGAAAGGCGGCAGCCAGTATGGAGGACTTCTACCTGCTTCCGGTGGGGGACAAGTTGATGCAATATGACCGTTTGGCCGTCAATACGGTGGTGGCCGTCCGGGGCGGCAGCATCGCCACCTGCGACATTCCCGTCTCCGCTGATTTGGAGCAATTCAACCAAGACTACTTAAAGCTCACCGGGCAGGTCCGGGAGAGCGGGGAGAGCTATGAGCTGGGCGAAGAGTATATGGTCATCGGCACCTCCGCCCTGGCGGGATATGAGATCGATGGTGCGGTGAATATTTACGCCGGATGCTACAACAATCCCTTCCTTATCTGGGGCAAGTACCGGAAAAAGTGGCTGCGCGCCACCTTGCCGATATCCTTCCAGTTTCACCACACCCAGTTGGACGGAATCCCGGCGGCGGAATTTCTGGAGCGGCTGCAGCGGGAAATCCAAAGACTTTGAAATTTCCCCTTGACTTTGACGCTCCGTCAACTGGTACCTTATTCCCAAGGAGGGATATCTATGGAGTATTCCATTCAGGAGCTGTCGCGCCTGTCCGGGGTGACCACCCGCACCTTGCGCTGGTACGACCAGATTGGCCTGCTGAAACCCAGCCGGGTGGCGGAGAGCGGCTACCGCTACTACGGCGGGGCGGAGGTAGACCGGCTGCAGGACATTCTCTATTACCGGGCCCTCGGGGTGGAGCTGGCTCGGATCAAGGAATGTCTGGACGATCCCTCCTTTGACCGTCTGGCCGCCCTGCGAAACCACCTGGCCGCATTGGAAGCGGAGCGGGAGCGGCTGGAACAGCTCATCCGGTCGGTGAAAGACACCATCGGAGCGGAAGAAAGGAACGAGATCATGAGCGACGAGCAGAAATTTGAGGCGTTCAAGCAGTGGGCTGT
>DVKV01000082.1 GCA_018715835.1 Candidatus Faecousia intestinavium
CAGATCTTGCCCTTGTAGCGAATCTTCTTATACTTACCGCAGTGGCACTCCCAGTCCTTGGTCGGCCCGAAGATTTTCTCGCAGAACAGGCCCTCGCGTTCCGGCTTCAGGGTGCGGTAGTTGATGGTCTCCGGCTTTTTGACTTCGCCGTAGGACCACTGCCGGATCATCTCCGGAGAAGCAATGCCGATTTTAATGGCATCAAAGGTGGCATCTGCCATGTTTCCGCCTCCTTATTCTTCGTTGTCGTCGGCTTCCAGGCCGTCGAACACATCCATGATATCCTCAGGACCGTCCTCGTCAATCACAAAGCCGGCCTCCAAAACTTCATCCGTGGAGCCCACAACCGTTTCGTTGTCGTTGTCGGCGCTGTAGACGATTTCATCGTCATCATCGTCTTCCTTCAGCTCAATTTCATTGCCGTTCTCATCCAGAACCCGGATATCCAGGCACAGGGCCTGCAGTTCCTTTACCAGAACCTTGAAGGACTCGGGAACGCCGGGCTTGGGGATATTGGCGCCCTTGACGATGGCCTCATAGGTCTTCACACGGCCGGTGACGTCGTCGGACTTCACCGTCAGGATCTCCTGCAGGGTGTAGGCAGCACCGTAAGCCTCCAGGGCCCAGACTTCCATTTCGCCGAAACGCTGGCCGCCGAACTGGGCCTTGCCGCCCAGAGGCTGCTGGGTAACCAGTGCGTACGGACCAGTGGAACGGGCGTGGATCTTATCGTCAACCAGATGGTGCAGCTTCAGGTAGTAGGGGTAGCCCACGGTGACCAGGTTGTCAAAGGGCTCGCCGGTACGGCCATCGTACAGAACGGTCTTGCCGTCCTCCCGCAGGCCAGCCAGCTTCAGGGTGTCCCGGATGTCCTTCTCGTTGGCGCCGTCGAACACAGGGGTGGCAACGTGCCAGCCCAGGGCCCGGGCAGCGTAGCCCAAGTGGACCTCCAGCACCTGTCCAATGTTCATACGGGAAGGCACGCCCAGGGGGTTCAGCACCACATCCAGGGGGGTGCCGTCGGGCAGGAAGGGCATGTCCTCTTCCGGCAGAACCCGGGAGACAACGCCCTTGTTACCATGACGGCCGGCCATCTTGTCGCCCACGGAAATCTTCCGCTTCTGGGCAATATAGACACGGACAGACTTGGTGACGCCGGGAGCCAGCTCGTCGGAGTTCTCCTTGGTGAACACCTTCACATCCACCACGATGCCGCTCTCGCCATGGGGCACCTTCAGAGAGGTATCCCGGACTTCTCTTGCCTTTTCGCCGAAGATGGCCCGCAGCAGCCGCTCTTCCGGGGTCAGCTCAGTTTCGCCCTTGGGGGTAACCTTGCCCACCAGGTAGTCGCCGGAGCGCACCTCCGCGCCGATGCGGATGATGCCGTTCTCGTCCAGATCCTTCAGGGTATCTTCGCCCACGTTGGGGATATCCCGGGTGATCTCTTCCGGTCCCAGCTTGGTATCCCGGGCTTCGGTCTCGTGTTCTTCAATGTGGATGGAGGTGAACACATCCTCCCGGACCAGCCGTTCATTCAGCAGAATGGCGTCCTCGTAGTTGTAGCCTTCCCAGGTGACGAAGCCGATGAGCACGTTCTTGCCCAGGGCCACTTCGCCGCCGGAACAGGAGGGACCGTCGGCAATGATCTGCTCAGTGTCCACCCGCTCACCTACCACCACGATGGGCCGCTGGTTGATGCAGGTACCGGCGTTGCTCCGGGCGAACTTGGTCAGCCGATGGGTGCAGATTTCGCCGCTGTCATATTTGACGGTGATGGAATCGGCGGATACGGCGGTGACGGTGCCGGGCATCTTGGCCTTGATGCAAACCTCGGAGTCCACAGCGGCCTTGTGCTCGATGCCGGTGGCAACAACGGGAGGCTCGGTGGTCAGCAGAGGCACAGCCTGCCGCTGCATGTTGGCGCCCATCAGAGCACGGTTAGCGTCGTCGTTCTGCAGGAAGGGAATGAAAGAAGTAGCGATGGAGATCATCATCCGGGGAGACACATCGATATAGTCGATGAGGTTGCGGTCCACTTCGATGATTTCATTCCGGTGCCGGCAGGTGATACGGGCGTTGGCCAGGCAGCCGTTCTCGTCCAGGGGCTCGTTGGCCTGGCCGATGTAGTAGTCATCTTCCACATCGGCGGTCATATACTCCACTTCCTTGGTGACAAAGCCGGTGGCCTTGTCCACCTTCCGGTAGGGAGCTTCCACGAAGCCGTACTCGTTGATCTTGGCAAAGGTAGCCAGGTAGTTGATCAGGCCGATGTTGGGACCTTCAGGGGTCTCGATGGGGCACATACGGCCATAGTGGGTGTAGTGAATATCCCGGACGTCGAAGGAAGCCCGGTCACGGCTCAGACCGCCGGGGCCCAGAGCGGACAGACGGCGCTTGTGGGTCAGTTCGGCCAGAGGGTTATTCTGGTCCATGAACTGAGACAGGGGGCTGGATCCGAAGAACTCCTTGATGACGGCGGTAACGGGCCGGATGTTGATCAGGCTCTGGGGGGTGACCGCATCCAGATCCTGGACGGTCATCCGCTCCCGGATCACCCGGTCCAGACGGCTGAAGCCGATGCGGAACTGGTTCTGCAGCAGCTCACCCACGCAGCGCAGACGGCGGTTGCCCAGGTGGTCAATGTCGTCGGGGGTACCGATGCCCATGGCCACACAGTTCAGGTAGTTGATGGAGGCCATGATATCGTCCACAATGATGTGGTTGGGAATCAGGTCGGTCATGTGCTCGGCGATGGCATCCTTCCAGCCATCGGTGCTCACGGTGTCCAGCAGTTCCTTCAGGGCAGGGAAGTAAACCTTCTCCTTGATGCCGTACTGGGCAGGATCAAAGTCCACAAAGGCGGACATATCCACCATGTTGTTGGAGAACACCTTCACATTGGCGTCGCCCACCTTCACCACGGCCTCGTTCACGCCCTTGCGGCTCAGCTCGTGGGCCTGGGCCCGGGAGATGAACTCGCCGGGCATGACCAGGATCTCACCGGTCATGGGGTCAGTGATGGGCTCGGCGGCTTCCTGTCCGGACAGCCGGCTCCAGATGTCCATCTTCTTGTTGAACTTATACCGGCCCACCTTGCTCACGTCGTAGCGATGGGGGTCGAACAGCAGTCCTTCCAGATGAGCAATAGCAGTCTCCACCGTGGGAGGCTCACCGGGACGCAGACGGCGGTAGATTTCCAGCAGGGCTTCTTCCCGGGTCTTGCAGGCGTCCTTTTCCAGGGTGGCCAGAATCCGCTCGTCCTCGCCGAACAGCTCCTTGATCTGCTCATCGGTCTTCACACCCAGCGCCCGGATCAGGCAGGTGATGGGCAGTTTCCGGTTCTTGTCGATCCGGACCCAGAAGACGTTGGAATTATCGGTTTCATATTCCAGCCAGGCGCCCCGATAGGGAATCACCGTGGCGGTGTAGGTGTGCTGATCCGCTTTGTCCACTTCGTGGCCGTAGTACATGCCGGGGCTGCGGACAATCTGGGAGATGATGACACGCTCCGCACCGTTGATCACGAAGGTGCCGCCGTTGGTCATCACCGGGAAATCGCCCATGAAGATTTCCTGCTCTTTGATTTCATCAGTCTCGGTGTTGCGCAGCCGCACCCGGACCTTGATGGGCTTGGCATAGGTAGCATCCCGCTCCTTGCACTCCTCAATGGTGTACTTGGGCTTGTCTTCCATGGTGTAATCCAGGAAGCTCAGTTCCAGTTTGCCGGAGAAATCCGTAATCGTCCCCACATCCCGGAAAACCTCCCGCAGTCCTGTCTCCAGGAACCACTGGTAGGAATCCTTCTGGATCTTCAGCATGTTGGGGATCTCCAGGATCTCTTCATACTTTGCGTAAGATTTACGCATGGTCTTGCCGAACATCACGTCCTTGACCATTGCCATATGGATCATCACAGCCTTTCTTGCGAATTGTGTGTTGCTTATGATACGCTCGGTGCGGTTGTCATTTTCATCAAACTTCCCGCTTGACAGCAACCGCTTCCTGTGGTAAAATGACGATGTCGGATTGGGAAATGGCTCATGGGCATACTACCACAGTATGGACTACCATTTTATCATTCCAGGTTCTTTTTGTCAATGAAAATTTTCTACAATTTCGAGGCTTTCGCCTCGTTTTTTTATGCGGTTTTTCCCAGTTTCCCCGGGACAGACAGAAACCCGGCGCAGCGTGATGCTGCGCCGGGTTTTTATAATCCGAATGGGAATTACAGGGCGGAATAGCCGAAGCTGTTGACCAGTGCGTCCACCTTGACGCCGGCCTTGCAGTAGGGGCAGTCGTGGTAGTCGTAGCTTTCATAGTCCGGCAAGTCGGCGATGGAATAGACCGAGCGGATGGGATAGCCCGCGATCTCGTCCAGGGCCCGGTAAATGGCGGCAACTCCCGCCACCCGGCCTCCGTAATACTCGATCGCCTCAATGGAGCGCTTGGCGGTAAAGCCGGTGGTCACGGAAGCCATCAGCACCAGAACGTGCTTGCCCCGGATCATAGGCTGGATGTTGTCCCGGAAAATGATCTGGGAGTTGGCGTTGTACTCCGGCTCCACCACATAGATGGTCTGGTGGGCGTTGATGGTGCGGAAGCCGCTCTTGCTCAGTTCCTCGGCGATGCAGGTACCCAGAACCGCAGTGCCATCCAGGCAGAGGATGGTGTCCACAGGAGTGTCGTTGATGAAGTGGGAAACCAGCTGATACGCACTGTCCTTTGCCTCGCTGAGACGGGTCTTCTGATAGGTGATATCAATATAGTAATTGATGTGGGAATGGTTGGTCACGAAATGGCCCTTGGCGATTCGCAGCGGCGCATTACCACGACGGATAGACAGCTTCATAAGTTCAATCATAGTTTTTCTTCCTCCACTCCAAAATAAAATAAAAAACGTCTTTCAGACCCCGGCCGAAGCGTTTTCGCCGGACCTCTGAAAAACGCTTTTTTTTATTGTAACCCGATGATGAAAAAAAGGCAAGGAAAAACCAACGTCTTCCCCTTCCAAAATTCAGAATCGAAACTTGGGCATATTGCGCACACGCAGTGCTTTTTCCTGGCGCAGAAACTGATGGGCAATGATCTTGCAGATTTTCCCGCTGCGGATCATCCAGTGAATCTTCCCGAAGCTGGCCCACATGACGCCGTCGGTCTCCCCGGGCAGCAGCACCACATCCTTCAGCCGGATCCGGCGGCAAAGGCAGTAGTGATCGTAAAACATATTCCGGTCCCGGTCCGTATCCAGAAATTCAAATTCTTCCGGCTCCGCCCGGATTCCGGTTTCCTCGAACAGCTCCCGGGCGATGGCCTGGCGGCTGTTCTCCCCGGCTTTCACCGCCCCCCCGGAATTTTCCCAGGTTCCGGCAAAGCTTTTTTCCTTGGCACGGCGGGTCAGCAGCAAGTGCCCCCGGCCGTCATAGACCCATACGCACACCACCACGCCGAACTCTCCCGGATTCCAGGGCGTTCCTCGCTGGTGTACCCGACCGGTAAGCCGCCGGTTTTCGTCGTAGATGTCGTTCCATTCCATGGCCATCCCTCCTGTCTGCGCAGGTACAGTTTATCACGGTCCGGCAGCAGATTCAAGAAGGATTCCGGCACTTTTTCAGCAGGATTTCAGCCAAAACCGCTCAGGATTCCCTGATCTGCTTCCCGGTGATCTGCTCCGGGCGCAGCACCAGGCACTGAACCCGGTGTGCATAGGTCTGGATTTCCTTCTGGATATAGGCCTGATCATCGGTGAACTTCTCCGCCAGAGCCGTGAGCGCTTGGCGGACGTTCTGCGGATCTTCCACCCGGGACAGCCGCCCGAAGACGATGACACTTTGAAATTTCAGCGCCCAGTCCCCTTCTATCGGCTCTCCTTGGCTGCACACACAGAAGGAAACCTTGTCACAGCGGTCCATGGCATCGATTTTGTGGCCTTCCGGGGCGCAGTGGAAATACAGGCACCCATCCTGGGGATTGTACCAGAAGTCCAGAGGCACCCCGTAGGGGTATCCCTCGTCCCCAATCAGAGACAGCACGCCCCGCTTCTCTCTTTGGAGCAGTTCCAGGCAGTCCTCCCGGGACAGCTGCTGTTTGAATCTTCGCATGGGTCGGAACATGAGATTCTCCTTTCTTTGAACGGATTATTTCTTTCTGTTTTTGCTTCATTATACGGCTGCGTGTCCAGGTTGTCCACCCCGGATTGAAGCTTTTCCGGTCTGATTCCACAAAATCGCCCACACCTTCCGGTGTGGGCGATGACTTTACGCCGCTGCGTCCAGCATATTGCCGATATAGATTCCGTACCCCGTAGCGGCATCGCTGACCAGAACATGGGTAACCGCTCCAATGAGCTTGCCGTTCTGGAGAATCGGGCTGCCGGACATTCCCTGGACGATGCCGCCGGTCAGCTCCAACAGCTGCGGATCGGTCACTTTCAGAAGAAAATTCCTGGCATCCTGTCTGCTTTGTGGATAGATTTTCAAAATTTCCACAGAATATTCCCGAGGCGTTCCCCCGGAAACCGTGGAACGGATTATCGCCGGTCCGGTCTGGACCTCTTCAAATTCCGCCACCGGAACCGGCTGCCCCTGCCAGCCCTGGGTGGAAATTCCAAAAACGCCCCGGTCCGTATTGCGCAGCAGCACCCCAAAGGGAACGGAGCCGTCGGCGCTTCCCTTCAGCTGTCCCGGTTCCCCGGATTTTCCTTTTTTCACTGACTGCACCGAGGCGGTATACACGCTTCCCTCAGTCATGTTCAACAGTCCGCCCTTGGAGTTATTGACCCCATGGCCCAGCGTGCCGAAATAACCCGTCTCCGGATCATAATAGGTCACCGTTCCGATGCCCGCAATGCCCTGGCGGAGGTAAACCCCCAGCCGGGGGCCATCCTCGGTCTGGCAGGGGGTCATATGCAGGGTGCTCAGCTTGCTGCCCCGCCGCACCGTCAAAATCACATCGGAAGATTGGGCCTGCAGGGCAGACCGGATATCCTCCGGACCGCCAATGTTTTTTTCTCCAATTTTTACCAGCTCATCCCCGATTTTCAGACCGGCGTCCCGGGCCGCCGCTCCAAGCGCGTCGTCATAAGCCACCACAGTCAGAGTGTCGCTGCCCAGCTGCAGCCCAATGACCTCTCCCACCGGCACCAGAAACCCCGCCGCCTGGGCCTGCACCGGCATCCAAACAAACAACATCGCCGTTAAAGCGATGGAACGCAGAATTCGTTTCATGCTCAGCCCTCCTTTTTGTCTGCCCTCTTAATATGACCCGGCCGCCGGAATGTAACCGCTGAAAAAGTCGAAAAAACAGGAAGACTCTGGAAACGGCCTCTTGCGGCTGAGATCAATTTGGGTTAAAATGGCAAAAAAGAAAAAAGGAGCAACGTTATGAACTCGGTTTCCTATTCCCTGCTGCTGGAGCAGCTGAAAGCTTTGACTCAGGATGTTCCCTATCCGGTGGCCAATCTGGCCAACGCCTCCGCCCTGCTGTGGCAAGAACTGCCTCAGATCAACTGGGCGGGATTTTATCAGCTCCAAGGGGACCTTCTGATTCTCGCTCCTTTCCAGGGCAAGCCCGCCTGCATCCACATTCCCATGGGCAAAGGCGTCTGCGGAACTGCCGCCGCTTCCGGCAAAACGGTCCGAGTGGACAATGTCCATGATTTCCCGGGACATATCGCCTGCGACGGTGCCTCCAACTCAGAAATCGTGGTACCCATCTTCGCAAACGGTCAGCTGTGGGGCGTGCTGGATATCGACAGCCCGGTTTTCAGCCGCTTTACCCCGGAGGACCAGCAGGGCCTGGAAGCCTTCGCCGCCTGGATGGGACAGATTCTGGCATAAACCGGCAGGATAGTTCCATTCCGTCTCATTTACCTATTGACAAGGTAGGCAGGCCATGCTATGATTGCCTATGGAATTACTAGGTTGAACCACAAGGAGGGTTTATATAATGTACGTTTACGCCGACAACGCCGCTACCACCGCCATGAGCCAGGTGGCTGTGGACGCCATGGCCCCGTACCTCATGGAGCAATACGGCAACCCGTCCAGCCTGCACTCCGTGGGCCAGAAGGCCAAGGAAGCCCTTGAGGCTGCCCGTGCCACCGTCGCCCAGTGCCTGGGCTGCGAGCCCCGGGAGATCATCTTCACCTCCGGCGGCAGCGAGGCCGACAACCAGGCCATCCGCTCCGCCGCATACAACGGCGCCCGGAAGGGCAAGAAGCACATCATCTCCACCGCCTTTGAGCATCACGCCGTGCTGCACACCCTGGCCAAGCTGGAAAAGGAAGGCTTTGAGGTAACTTACCTGGATGTGCGCCACAATCACAACATCACTGCCCAGCAGGTGAAGGACGCCATCCGGGAAGACACCTGCCTGGTCACCGTGATGTACGCCAACAACGAAATCGGCTCCATTCTTCCCATTGCGGAAATTGGCGCCATCTGCAAGGAGGCCGGTGTTCCCTTCCACACCGACGCCGTCCAGGCCGTGGGCCACCTGCACATCAATGTCAAGGAAGAAAACATCGACATGCTCAGCCTGTCCGGCCACAAGTTCCACGGCCCCAAGGGCGTGGGCGCCCTGTATGTCCGCAGGGGCTTCCCCATTCAGAATCTGATTGAGGGCGGCGCTCAGGAGCGGGGCAAGCGGGCCGGCACTGAGAACATCGCCGGCATCGTGTCCATGGCCGCCGCTCTGAAGGATGCCTGCGACCACATGGATGAGAACATGGCAAGAGTCGCCGCCATGCGGGACAAGCTGATCGCCGGCTTGAGCCAGATTCCCCACTGCGCCCTGAACGGCGACCGGGTGAACCGGCTGCCCGGCAACGTGAGCTTCTGCTTCGAGGGCATTGAAGGCGAGAGCCTGCTGCTTCTGCTGGACATGAACGGCGTGGCCGCTTCCTCCGGCTCCGCCTGCACCTCCGGTTCCCTGGACCCCAGCCATGTGCTGCTGGCCATTGGCCGGGTACACGACGTGGCCCACGGCTCCCTGCGGCTGTCCCTGAGCGAATACAACACCGACGAGGAAATCGATCACATTCTGAAGGTGGTGCCGGAAGTGGTGCAGTACCTGCGGAACATGAGCCCCGTCTGGCGGGATCTGCAGACCGGCAAGCGGCAGTATATTCTGTAAACAACTTTCCCATTTTGGAGAACAGGAGATAATACTATGGCACTGTACAGTGAAAAAGTGATGGATCATTTCACCCACCCCCGGAACGTGGGCGTGATTGAGGACGCCAGCGGCGTGGGCGAAGTGGGCAACGCCAAGTGCGGCGACATCATGAAGATTTATCTGAAAATTGAAAATGACATCATCGTGGATGTGAAGTTTGAGACCTTCGGCTGCGGATCCGCCATCGCCTCTTCCTCCATGGCCACGGAGATGATCAAGGGCAAGTCCGTCTTTGACGCCATGGCCCTGACCAACAAAGCGGTAGCAGAGGCTCTGGACGGTCTGCCCGCCCACAAGATGCACTGCTCCGTCCTGGCGGAGGAAGCCATTCACAACGCCCTGAAGGACTACTTCGACCGGAACAACATCCCCTACGACAAGTCCCAGTTCCCCGACTGCGAGCACTGCGAACACTGCGAGTAAGCCTATGATCGTATCCACCAAAGGACGCTACGCCCTGCGGGTTATGGTCAGTTTTGCCCAGCGGGGCGGGGAGGAATACATCCCCCTGAAGGAAATCGCCGAGGCAGAGGGCATTTCCCAGAAATATCTGGAGTCGATTATGACCACCTTGTCCAAAGCCGGATTCGTGGACGCTGTCCACGGCAAAGGCGGCGGCTACCGGCTCAACCGGAAGCCGGAGGAATATACCGTGGGCAGCATTCTCAAGCTCACGGAGGGCGGCCTCACCGCCGTCTCCTGTACCAGTCAGGGTGCCTCGGCCTGCGCCCGGGCGGAGTGCTGCAACGCCCTGCCCATGTGGGAGAAGCTGGACAAGATGATCAACGATTTCTTTGACGGCATCACCATTGCCGATCTGCTGAAAGAAAACAAATGACAGATGCCGCCGTTCCCGGACAGGAAACGGCGGCATCTTGTTTTTTCTGTTTTACATCTGAAAAATGTTGCCCAATACGGCGCCGCCTCCCTGCTCCTGGGGACGGAAGGTGTCGTAAACCAGCGCGTAGGTGACCTCCGCCCGGTTGCGCAGCCGCCAGTAGATGCTAAAGAGCATCACAAGGTAGGCAAAATAGAACACATAGTAGCTTACTTCCTCCGACCAGGGCAGATTTACCCCCAGCAGCGGCAGTATCCGGTCCCCGTAGCACACCACATTGGCAGCCACCAGGGCGGCATAGTACCACCACAGACTCACATCCAGCCGCAGCAGGCTGCGCCAGTTGCCCTTGAGCATCCGGCGGCTCTCCCGCATGGCAGCCAGTGCTCCCTGGCCGGGCTTGTCCACCACCACATACTCCGCCATCCGATACTGGAACAGCACCGGGGCCGTCCCCACCAGGAAAATGCCTCCGCTGATCAGCAGCGCCGGCGTCATGGCGGAGACCAGCTGGTTGTAGGTGGCCTCATCAATCGCCAGTCCGCCGGAGAGCAGACTCTGATCCTGCAGCAGGGGAATCATCAGTTCTTTCAGGGGTTGAGCCAGAGGGGTCATCAGATAAATGCTGATTCCAATATACATACAGCCGAATCCGATTGCCGTGAAAATCGCCCCCCGGATCACCGTCAGCCGCAGCAGCACCCAGAACCGGTCAAAGCCCAGCCGCAGGGTCTGGGGAGAGACGAACTGCCGCCGGGCAACCCGCAGCATGGCCGCCAAATACCCCACATCCAGGCACATGGTAATCAAGGGCAGCACCAATGGAAGCATGGTCTGAATGGCCTGGAACACAGACCGGGTTCCCAGGTTGCTCAGTCCCCCGGAGGCGTTCACCTGCTGGGAGAGAACCCAATCAATCGCCGTGACCAGGGCGTGCAGCCCCATGGTCACCCCGGCATACAGCAAAGCCACCTGCCCGGCCTGGGGGGCGTTTTCCAGCCGCTGCCCGGTTACTGCGGACATATGGCGGATATTTCGGATATCCATAAATCCAACTCCGTTCTCGTTCTGAATCCAGATTTGTAATATTGTTATAAACCAAAGCCGGTAAAATAGCAAATGAAATTTTTGTGACAGTGGAAAACAGGGTCAATCTGTGTTATCATAGACCAAATACAGCAGGAAGCGGAAAGGAGACCGGGCCATGGAACTGGGAGAGAAAATACGACAGACGCGGCTGGCGGCAGGGCTGAGCCAGCGGCAGCTTTGTGGGGAAGAAATTACCCGGAATATGCTCTCCCAGATTGAGAATGGAACCGCCCGCCCCTCCACCAAGACCCTGCAATACCTGGCTTCCCGGCTGGGAAAGCCGGTCAGCTATTTTCTGGAAGAGACGGCGGTTGTGTCCCCCAACACCGACGCCATGGACGCCGCCCGGAACTGCTTCGACGCAGAGGACTGGCTGGGGGTTCTCACCGCCCTGGAGCCTTACCAGTCTCCGGATCCGGTTTATGACCGGGAGCGGCAGCTGCTGAATGCCCTCAGCCGGTTGTCCCTGGCCCGTCAAGCCCTGGAACGGGATCAAAAGCCCTATGCCCGGTCTCTGCTGGGGGGAATCCCCGACGGCCCCGGCTATTGTCAGGAGGATCTGAAACGGCGGAAGCTGCTGCTGATGGGCAGACTCTCCGACAGCGCCGTCAGTGATCAGCTTCCCAGTCTGGATGAGGAGCTGCTCCTTCGGGCCAGAGATGCCCTGTCCCAGGGAAATTCTTCCCGGGCGGTGGGTCTGCTGGAAGCGGTGGAAGACCAGCGAAGCCCCCAGTGGTGCCTGCTCCGGGGAGAACTGCACTTTCTGGCGGAAGAATACGCCCAGGCAGCCCAGTGCTTTCACGGCGCCGAGACGGAAGATCCCCGGTACACCGCCGAGAAGCTGGAAATCTGCTACCGGGAAATGGGAGACTATAAGCGGGCCTACGAGTATGCCTGCAAGCAGAAAAAA
>DVKV01000083.1 GCA_018715835.1 Candidatus Faecousia intestinavium
GTAATTCAAAAACCATGTTCCGTCGGGGCGCACCCCAGGGTGGCCTCTCTTGCCCCTGCGGGGCAATTCACCTTCTGTACCTGGCGGAATATACTTTACAGGCTGCAAGTGTGGAATTTGTCCCCTATCGGGGGACAAATTATGCGCGCAGCAGACTGCAAAAACCTGTCGGAAAGCCCCAAAGGGGTTTTTCGACAGTCTGAGCCGCCGGCAAACATGCCGGCGGCAATTTTTGACTCAGGGGGCTTAATTGCCCTTTTTACAGCTTGTGGAAGATGGGCTTGCGGTTTTCGAAGGTGCAGACATAGCCGAAAATATCCTTTAGAATCTCGCAGGCCTGCCGGGAATACTGCCCCACCCGGTCGCACCGGTGGGCATCGGAACCGATGGTGACAATCTCTCCGCCCAATTCACGGAACCGGCGGAAATAGTCGGCGGTGGGCAGGAATCCTCCGCAGCGATCCACGCCGCTGGAATTCATTTCCAGTCCCTTACCCTTATCCACCAGAATCCGGAGGATTTCCTCGATGATCTCCCGGTGCTCCCCGAAGGGCACCGGCCGGGGGGCGGGATGGGCGGCGGTTTTGCTGATGTAGGTCAGGTGGGCCAGCACGTCGAACTGGTCGTGAACCTGAAGGCATGCCAGAGTTTGCTCCAGATATCGACGCTCCGCCTGGAATACCGTCCGGTTGGCCCAGTATCCATCGAAGTAAACGTCCTGGTCATCGGCAAAGTGGATGGAGCCCAGTACAAAGTCGAAGGGACGGCGCTGGAGATCCTGGCGGAACTGCTCCAGATTGTCCGGCAGTAGGCCGAACTCCATGCCCCGGCGGATTTTCAGCCCGGGCAGCTCCAGCTGATCGTACTCCTGGCTATAGACCTGGGTGTCGAAGGCCATGTTGGGCATCTGGCCCAGGGGATCGTAGTCGATGTGGTCGGTGAAGCAGATTTCTTTCAGCCCGGCGGCCTGAGCGGCCTGGGCCATGGCCAGACCGGAGTCATGGCCATCGAAGGACACTTTGGAGTGCATATGGTAGTCAAACATTTTGAATCTCCTCCCAGAACTGGCGGAATGCCGTGGGCAGCGCCGCCTGTGTGTCAATTTCTTCTGCGGTAAACCAGTGAAAATCCCCCTCCGCTGCGGCTACTTCCAGGTAGACGCCCCGGAGATTCCACTGGATGTGGGTGAAGATGTGCTTTCGGGAAACCTCTCGGAGCAGCTGGGCCGGGCGCAGCCCCATTTCTTCCACTGCCGCCAGAGCACGGACGGTGTCCAGGTGCCCGCTGACGTTGGGAAATTCCCACAGCCCTGCCAGCAGTCCGGTATCGGGCCGCCGCCGGAGGGCGTACTGTCCGGCACAGGAGAGGATAAACACCGTCCGGTCCTCCTGCCGCTTTTCTTTTTTCGGGGCCTTGACGGGAAGGCTCTGGGCAGTGCCCCGGAGAGAACCCAGGCAGAATTCCTGGCAGGGACACTCGGAACACCGGGGCTTCCAGTTTGGCCCGCACAAGGTGGCCCCCAGCTCCATCAGGGCCTGGGTGAAGGTCCCTGCCTCTTCGGGATAGACTTCTGCCAGGGCTTCCCGAACCCGGGCCTTGGTGGCGGGCAGGTCGATGGGGGAGGGGTCGTCAGTGAGCCGGGAGACCACCCGCAGCACGTTGCCGTCCACCGCTGGTGTCCGCTGGTTGAAGGCGATGGAGCAGATGGCCCCGGCGGTGTACTCCCCGATGCCCGGCAGGGCCAGCACCTGGGCGTATTCACGGGGGAAGACCCCGCCGAACTCCGAGACAACAATGCCCGCAGCCTTCTTCAGGTTCCGGACCCGGGAGTAGTACCCCAAACCCTCCCACAGCTTGTGCAGGGTTTCGTCAGGGCACCGGGCCAGATCCTCCACGGTGGGCAGGGCCTGCAAAAACCGGGCGTAGTAGCCCTTCACCGCCTCCACCCGGGTCTGCTGGAGCATAATTTCCGACAGCCAGATCCGGTAAGGCTCCCGGGTCTGCCGCCAGGGCAGCTCCCGGCGGTTGGCTGCGTACCAGGGCAGCAGGGCCTGGGGCAGCCGGGACAAACATTCCTTGGATTCCAAAAAGCAACCTCCTTCTGATTGCTGCCATTGTACAATATCCTGCGGCGCACTGTCAAGGTGGGGCCCTGCCCCAAAATAATTTCCGGAAAAATGAAAAAAGGACTTGCAATTTCTTAAAATATGTGCTACTATACTTTGGCACTTGAGTTGAGTGCTTATGCGCCGGTAGCTCAGTTGGATAGAGTGACTGACTACGAATCAGTAGGTCGGGGGTTCGAGTCCCTTCCGGCGTACCAAAAGAGCAGATACCCGCTTGGGTATCTGCTCTTTTGGTTTCCACCGGTAAAAGGGACTCGAACCATCTAAATGCCGGTGTCCGGTGGACACCGGCCTGCCGCCGGCTGGACGGCGGCAGCTCCATAGTGTAACGAGTCCCTTCCGGCGTCCGGTAGTACCGGCTTCCAATGCGCTGCGAACAGTTCGGACATCCGGGATTTCTGCCCGGTAACTCCGTGCAGATTAATTTGGAAGTGAGTTCGGGCGGGCAGCGCCCGCAACCGATGCGCTGTGAACAGCACGGGCATGGGACATTCTCCACGGTTCCATTTCAATGACCCGTTGCTTTTTTGAAGAAAACCATGTATACTTCCTTTCTTTTCTGGGAAAACTTTCCGAAAAAGGAGGCAGTATATGGTAAAAGGAATTTCCCGGCAGGTGATCGTGGTTCACGCACCGGAGCCGAAGCTGTTTGAACAGGCCATCTTCATCCTCAAGGAAGATGCGGTGGGGGAGGGAATCAGCGATGATGCCCTGCTGAAAGAGGCCCAAAACGCCATCCGGGAGGGCGAGGGTAAAAAACGCCATTTATATTTGTACGGTGCGGTCTGGGCTGCCGGGGGCGCTTTGCTCACCGGCCTGATTTGGCTGGTAACCGTGCTGATCTGAACATTATTTCCCGGCGAGAAAGAGAGAACTGCCATGCGAATCGGAAACCTTGAAGTAGACAATCCCCTGTTTCTTGCGCCCATGGCCGGGGTGACGGACTGGGCCTTCCGGACCATCTGCGCCCAGCTGGGGGCGGGCGTGACCGTCACGGAGATGGTCTCCTCCCGGGCCTTGGTGTACCGGGACCAGAAAAGCGCCAAACTGCTGCGAAAAAATCCCGGCAGCATCTGCGGTGCTCAGATTTTCGGCAATGACCCGGAAATTATGGCCCAGGGAGCCCAGCTGGCTCTGGAAATCTCTGGCTGTGATTTCCTGGACATCAATATGGGCTGTCCCATGCCCAAAATCGCCAACTCCGGCGACGGCTCCGGCCTGATGCGCACCCCGGAGCTGGCCGGGAAAATTGTGGAAGCGGTGGTTCAGGCGGTGAAGGTGCCGGTGACGGTGAAGTGCCGCCTGGGCTGGGACAAGGGCAGCATTAACGTGCTGGACTTCACCAAGCGGATGGAGGACTCCGGCGCGTCCATGGTCACGGTTCACGGACGGACCCGGAGCATGCTCTACAGCGGCGTGGCGGACTGGGACACCATTGGAAAGGTGAAGAGCCAGCTGTCCATCCCGGTGATTGCCAACGGGGACATCACCGGCGGGCCGGCGGCGGTGAACTGCGCCCGGCGGACGGGGGCGGACGGCCTGATGATCGGCCGGAGCGTATTCGGCGACCCTTGGATTTTTCAGGAGGTGTCCGCAGCACTGGCGGGCCGGGAGTACCCCGGACGGCCCTGTCTGGCGGACCGGGTGGCGGTGGCGGTGGAGCAGTTCCGGCTGGCGGAGCAGGACCACGGGGAGCACATCGCCTGCCTGGAGGCCCGGAAGCACTTCGCCTGGTACCTGAAGGGCGTGCCCCACAGCGGTTACTATAAAAATCAGATCACCAGCCTGACTGCCATGGAGGATATCTACCGGGTGGCCAGGGATGTGGTGCGGGACCTGCAATAACAGAATCTGACATGGATAAAACGGAGGCCGTTTCATACCCTAACCGGGAGGTGAGGGTATGAAGCGGTTTCTTTTTTTGTTGATTTTGCTGCCGGTGCTGACCATGCCCGCCCAGGCCAAAACCATCTCCTGGGTGGACTTTCGGATTCCATACGAGTCACTGAAATACGCCCTGGACCGGGACATCGCCACGTCAGAGCAGGAAAAGCACCTGCCTTGGATTGATGTACTGGCCCTGGCGGCCTGCCGGACGGGCGGAAAATGCGGCCTGTCCGCAGTGAAGAAGGCGGCCCAGGATCTGGCGGGGGACAAGGCGCCCCAGGAACTGCTGGGAAGCCTCTGCCAGTACTACGACTACTATCACCAGGCTTACACCGCCGCCCTGGGGGGACTGG
This sequence comes from Candidatus Faecousia intestinavium, assembly GCA_018715835.1. Classification (GTDB taxonomy): domain Bacteria; phylum Bacillota; class Clostridia; order Oscillospirales; family Oscillospiraceae; genus Faecousia; species Faecousia intestinavium. The sequence goes on from DVKV01000083.1 coordinate 4,367, forward strand.
TGGGCAGCTACGCCATCGAAAAGGACGGGGTCTGGGTGGCAAGCTATGGCCTGAAGGCTTTTTCACCCATTGCCGCCGGGTATGGTTACCGGCATTGCGATGACTTCGGGGTCAGCCGCTCCTTCGGCTTTCAGCGCAAGCACCTGGGCCATGATATGATGGGCTCCCTGGGCACCCCCATTGTGGCGGTGGAGGGGGGCGTGATAGAGGCCATGGGCTGGAACCGCTATGGCGGTTGGCGGATTGGAATTCGCTCCTTTGATGGTAAACGATACTATTATTATGCCCATTTGCAGAAGGATACACCCTTCGCTCCCGGACTGGCGGAGGGGGATGTGGTGCAGGCGGGAGATCTCATCGGCTTCATGGGCCGCACTGGCTACTCCGATCAGGAGAACGTGAATAACATTGAGACCGTTCATCTGCACTTCGGCATGGAACTGGTCTTCGACGAGAGCCAGAAGGAGTGCAACTCGGAGATCTGGATTGACGTGTACCAGATTGTCAGGCTCTTGTCCGCCCATACCTCCACCCTGGAAAAGACGGCGGATGGCTGGCAGCGCCGCTATCCCTACCGGGACCTGGACACAGAGAGCCTGGAATGGTTCCTGCCTGCTCCCCAGGCATAGAAAAAGCCCCTGTTCCCGATGGAACAGGGGCCAGAAGGGCTACTATAGGGTTTCTGTGGATGCGGTGGGATCAGAAGCGCTCCCAGAGCCGGGAATGGTCTCCGTCTTGCCGCAGCTGGAGCAGGTGTGGGTGGTTCCGTTGGGGTTCGTCACCCATTGATGTGCCAGCATAGGGGTTTCGTCAGAGGTATAGGAATAAGAGCAGCTCTTACAGGTGTGCAGGGTGTAGCCCGCCTTGGTGCAGGTGGGTCCCACCACGGTGCTGGTAAAGCTGTGGGTGTGATCCTCCGGAGTGGTGGGGGTGGTGACATCACGGGATTCCGCCTTGCCGCACACGGTGCAGGTTCTGGTTTCCGTTCCGGGGGTAGTCTCAGTGGCAGGTGTAGCGGGTGTCCATTCGCCCCAGATGTGACCGGTAGCGGGGACCTCGTCTCCCTGGTAAGAGTCGCCGCAGGAGCAGGTGTAAATTGTGTAGCCCGCTTCCGTGCAGGTGGGCTTATGTACCTCCGCTACATAAACGTGGGAGTGTTCCGTAGGCGGGGGAAGCAGATCCAGTACCCGGGTTTCCGTCTCACCGCACACGGTACATTTCCGGCTTTCCTGACCGGTCTGGGTGGTGGTAGCGGGGATGTCGGTTTTCCATTCGCTCCAGGTGTGTCCCAGAGCCGGAGTAGGGTTGCTGTTGTAGCTGTAGCCACAGGAACAGGTGTAGGTGGTGAAACCGTCGGTGGTGCAGGTAGGTGCGGTCACCTGACTGGTGTAGGAATGAACATGCTCCGTCGGCTGGGAAGTCGGTTCGGCGGAAGGCTCCGTAACCTGGGAGGGTGCGTCAACTGATGTTTCTTCGACGGCGCCGGAAGTGGAACCGGGTTGGGTTTCCTCCGGCTGGGTGGAGGGGGCAGTGGTATCGGATACGGAACTGGCCTGGCTGGGAACCGAGGTCTCAGGGACATCCGACAGGTCTGCCGCCTGGCAGCCGCTGAATGAAACAGCCAGAAGGCACAGCACCAGTGCGCAAACCAGCACAGCCTGCAGGCGGGCCGGAACGGCAGTGGAAAAATGGTTGTGTTTCATGGTTGTAATCTCCGTAGTTTGTATGCCCGGGGAAGGGGACCGTCAGGGAATAATGCCGGAAACACCCTGGCGCCGGACAGTAAGGTGAGGGTATGGTTTCACCCTCTTCGTGGTCAAAGTATACAGTATTTTTATTCCATTTGTCAATACGTATTTGGTTAATATTTTGTAACTTTAAGAAAATTTAAGAATCTCCCCCGGGATTTT
>DVKV01000084.1 GCA_018715835.1 Candidatus Faecousia intestinavium
ACTATTCTTCCAATTCGTCTTCTTCGTCCAAAAGTTCCGCCATGGTCAGGTTGTATACCGCCTCCGCCTTCTTCTCAAACAGTTTGCTCAGCCGCACTGCCTGCCGCTGATCCGGGGCCAGAAGTTCCAGAGTCATTAGGTTGCCCATTTCATCATCCAGCGCCATCACCACGGAAAAATCTCCGCTTTCCCGGGGAATGATCTGGGTCTTCACAAAGCTGCTGCGGCGAATCTGACGGTTAAAACGTGCAACGGCATTCTCTGCCCGCTGCTTTACCGTAAAGGCGATGGAATCCTCCGTCAGGGCGCCGTCTGCCCGACCTTTCTCCGTAATCTCATAGCACTGATTATCCACTTCCTTCAGATGGCCGGATTTGACCATTTCCGGAATGGCGGTGCAGACGTCGAAATAGCTCAAACAGTCGTCCTGATAGCACAGCTCGTAAATCTGCTGCATGGTCACGGGGTAGTTTACCCGGGCCATGACACACAAGATCAATACCTTCACATCCAGCATATCATGGATAAATCCCAATCTCTGCACTGCAATCACCTCTTGATTTCATTATACAGAATCCTCTCCAAAAATCAAGCACAACCCATTTCCCCGGTGCATATTCTGGTATGAGGGAGTGATGTGATTGGAGGAACGGATTGTGATTGTCCCTGCCGGCTCCACCGCCGCCTGCCGCCATGCCCAGAGGATTCTGGCAGAGCAAGGGTTCACCGTAGTGGATCATCCCACGCCGGAGGCCACCCATCTGCTGCTGGATGTGCCCAGCTTTGAAGCTCCGGGGCGGCTTCGAGGGGGCGGAGAATTGTCCCGGTGGCTGGAGATGCTGCCCCCGGGAATCACGGTGATCGGCGGGAATCTGGACTGCTCAGAACTGGCAGGATATCCAGTTGTGGATCTGCTGCGGGATGCCCAGTATGTGGCGCAAAACGCCGCCATTACCGCCCACTGCGCCCTGGAGGTTGCTGCCCCCCTGGTGGAAACCACCTTGGCCGATGGGCCGTCTCTGATTGTGGGCTGGGGGCGGATTGGAAAATGCCTGGCCCAGCTGCTCCGGGGATTGGGAGCGGAGGTCACCGTGGCCGCCCGGAAAGAATCGGACCGGTCCATGCTCCAGGCTTTGGGGTATGGGGCACTGGACACCAATGATCTGAGGCAGCGGCTGAATGACTTCGCTATTGTCTGGAATACGGTACCGCAGCTGCTTGTCTCCAGGGATCAGCTGCCCCCTGCTCCCCGGTTCGTGCTGGTTGAGCTGGCCTCCCGATCTGGAATCGACTGGGAACAGGCCATATCTGCCCGTGGACTTCCCGGGAAATATGCCCCGGCATCCTCCGGCAAACTGATCGCCCAAAGCATTGTCCGAATTTTGGGGAGGGATTGAGATGAACGTTGGATTTGCCATGTGCGGTTCCTTCTGTACTTACGCCGCCGTCTTCCCGGTGATGGAGGCACTCAGCAAGAAACATACTGTTATCCCAATTATTTCGGAAGCGTCTTACAGCGTAGACAGCCGGTTCGGCACAGCCCAGGAACATCGGGATCGGGCCGAGCAAATCTGCGGCACAGCGCCGCTGCATACCCTGGCCCAGGTGGAGCCCATTGGCCCGAAAAAACTGCTGGATATTCTGGTGATTGCCCCCTGTACCGGCAATACGCTGGCAAAGCTGGCCCACAGTATTGCCGATGGTCCGGTAACCATGGCCGCCAAGAGCCATCTTCGAAACGGACGACCGGTACTGGTTGCCGTCTCCACCAACGACGCCCTGGCAGGAGCTGCAGAAAATATCGGCAAGCTGCTGGCCAGAAAGCACTTTTATTTTGTCCCCTTTGGCCAGGACGATGCCCAGAAAAAGCCCACCAGCATGGTAGCGGACTTTTCTCAAATTCCCCAGGCCCTGGAAGCAGCCCTGGAAGGACGCCAGATCCAGCCCATTCTGCTTTAACCCATGATTTACGAATAAACCGCTTGATTTTTTCCACGGCGGCTGGTATAATGTCCGGGATAGGGCGTGGTTTTGCCCTTTCCCCGTCTGGAGCGGTATCGAAGTGGTCGTAACGAGCTTGACTCGAAATCAAGTTGTCCGCAAGGGCACGTGGGTTCGAATCCCACCCGCTCCGCCAGAAATCCCGGATGCTTCTGCATCCGGGATTTTTACTTATTCGCTCTTCATTCTTCACTTTTCCAGGAGAAACTCAACATCGCTCTTTTGATTGGGGTACCCATGACAGACCGGGTCCGGCCCAGCTCAGCGCTTTCCCACAGATACAGACATAGCCGCTGCCAGAATCACCCCGCCGCCGATCCACTCCCGGGGCGTGGGTATTTCTCCCAGCAGAAGCATGGCGTAAAGGATTCCATAGACGGTTTCCATGCCAGAGATAATGCCCGCCGTTTGGGCCTTCACCCGTTTCTGGGCCGCCACATACAGACCATGAGCCAAAGCGGTACACACCACGCCCAGCAGCGCAATTCCACCCAGATCCTGCACACTCCAGGAGACGTTCGTCAGGACCAGAAATGGCAGCAGCACCACCGCCGCTGTCCCCTGCTCGTACAGGCACACGGTCTGTGCAGCGTATTTGGCGGACAAGTCCCGGTTGAACAGGGCCAAAATAGCATAAGAAAAGCTGGAAACCAGGCCCCAGAGAATACCCAGGGTGGTTTCATTCTCCACGGCAAATTCAGGAACTGTAATCAAAACTCCCGCAATCAGCACGCAGGCGCACACTACACCTCTGGCCTGGAGCCGCTCCCGAAAAATCACCGGTTCCAAAAACGTGACAAACAGCGGGAAGGTGGAGAATGTAATGGTGCCCACCGCCACAGAGGCCGTCTGCACCGCCATGAAAAACGTGGTCCAGTGAACCGCCAGCACAACGCCGGCGATAACGGCAAAGCATCCATCCCGAAAACTGTTCAACCGGGTGGAAATCTTTTTCCACCGGCACAAGATCAGCAGAACCAATGTGGAGCATACCACTCTTCCCCCTGCAACGCACACCGCCGGTACAGAAATCCACCGGCCCAACACGGCAGACAGGCCAAAAAGCATCACCGCAGCGTGGAGCATCAGGACACTTTTTCTGTCAGAGTCCATCCGACTCTCCCCTTTTCTCAAAAAATATGCGCCGGGAACAGTGCCCTGGCGCAAGTCCGCCCCTGGAGCAGATTTCTCTGCTCCAGGGGGATTTTTATACAATTTCCGACAGGGGGCAGATTTGAATTCCCTGGGCGGTCAGCTCCGAGCGAATCTTCTCCACGAAGGCCAGTGCCTTTTCCCCGTCTCCATGGACGCAGACCGAGTCCGCCCGGATGGGAATATCCTTCCCCGTAATGGCGGTGACCTTCTGCTCCAGAATCATCCGAACCACCCGGGAGATGGCCAGATTCTCATCCGTCACCATGGCCCCTTCCTTCCGGCGGTTGACCAGGGAGCCATCTTCCTCATAAGCCCGGTCGGCAAATACCTCCCGTGCCACCCGTAGGCCCATGTCCTCCGCCGCCCGGACCAACTCACTGCCGGACAGGGCCATGACAATCAGGTCCTTATCAAAGGACGCAATGGCCTCGCAGATGCCCTTGGCCAGAGCATAGTCCTTCCCCGCCATGTTATACAGGGCGCCGTGGGGCTTGACGTGCTGCATCTTCACCCCGTTTACCCGGCAAAAGCCATCCAGCGCACCCAGCTGATAGAGCGTGTAAGCCCTGGCTTCCGCCGGAGTCACATCCAGATTCCGCCGGCCAAAACCCATCAGATCCGGATAGCCCGGATGGGCGCCGATGCCGATGCCCGCCTCTTTGGCCATGGCCACGGTTTTCTCCATCACCACCGGATCGGAGGCATGGTAGCCGCAGGCCACATTGGCAGAGGAAATCAACGGGATGATCCGGTTATCCATTCCCAGGGTGTACCGGCCAAAGCTCTCTCCCAGGTCGCTGTTCAAGTCAATTTTATACATATCTCATCTGTCTCCCGTTTTCAGGTTCATCACATCTTCAATAAATCCGGTGTTCGCTTTTCCCTGGACAAACACGGGATGGCGGATAATCTGGTATTGGAAGTCCAGATTGGTCTCCACCCCCACAACCACCATCTCATCCAGAGCGCCGATCATTTTCCGAATCGCCATCTCCCGGTTCGGAGCATGGACGATCACTTTGGCAATCATGGAATCGTACTCCGATGGAATCCGGTAGCCGGTATACAGCATGGTGTCCACCCGGACGCCGTTTCCCGCAGGCAGGTGAATCTGCTTCACCAAGCCCGGGCAGGGCATAAACCGCTTTTCCGGAATTTCCGCGTTGATCCGGCACTCGATGGCATGGCCCCGGATTTTTACATCCTCCTGGGTAAAGCTCAGAGGCAATCCCGCCGCCACCCGGATCTGCTCTACGATCAGGTCGGTTCCCGTGACCATTTCCGTCACGCCGTGTTCCACCTGAATCCGGGTGTTCATTTCCATGAAGTAAAACTCCCCAGTGGAGGAAACAATAAACTCAATGGTTCCGGCGTTGGTGTAGCCCACAGTTTTCGCCGCCAGAACGGCGCAGCGATTCATTTCTTCCCGGGTCTTCTCGTCAATGGCAGGAGAGGGAGATTCCTCGATCAGCTTCTGATGATTGCGCTGCACCGAGCAGTCCCGGTCCCCCAGGGCTACCACATTGCCATGGGTATCCGCCATGATCTGAATTTCCACGTGGCGGGGTTTTTGGATGTAACGCTCCAGATACATGGTATCATCGGCAAAGGCGTTGGCGGACTCCCGCTGGGCCAGATTGAACTGGAATTCAAAATCCTCCGGGGATTCCGAGACCCGCATTCCTTTTCCTCCACCGCCGGAGGATGCCTTGATCATCACCGGGAAACCAATCTGCTTGGCCATTTCCAGTGCGGTCTCCGTATCGTACACCGGCTCCTTGGTGCCGGGCACCACCGGTACGCCGGCCTCCATCATGGTGGCCCGTGCCTGGGACTTGTTGCCCATCTTGTCAATCACATCCGCTGTTGGGCCGATGAAAACCAGATCATTTCCCTGGCACATCCGGACGAACCGGCTGTTTTCCGACAAAAAGCCATAGCCGGGGTGAATGGCGTCAGCCCCCACATTTTTGGCGGCCATGATGATCCGCTCCATGTTCAGGTAGCTGTTCTTCGCCGGTCCCTCACCGATGCACACCCGCTGATCCGCCAGCTGTACATGAAAGCTGTTGGCATCCTCCCGGGAGTAGATCGCCACGCTGCTGATGCCCATATTCCGGCAGGCGCGGATAATCCGAACCGCAATTTCCCCACGGTTGGCAACCAGAATTTTATGAAACATGGGGCTTCACTCCCTTACAGCTTTTTAACTCGGAACAGGGGCTGACCGTATTCCACCTTCTGCTCATTGCTCACCAGCACCGCCTCGATTTCACAATCGTATTCGCACTGGATTTCGTTCATCAGCTTCATGGCCTCCAGAATGCACACCGTCTGACCATTCTTCACTTTGTCCCCCACCCGGACGAAAGCCGGCGCCGTGGGCGACGGGGCAGAATAAAATGTTCCCACAATGGGAGAGGTGATATACAGCTCCTCTTCTTCCACTGGCGTTTCTGCGGGGACGGGAGTCGCCGGTGCAGGTGCCGCGGCCACGGCGGCAGGGGCAGCAGCGCCCGGGGCCACAATGGGGGGATTGTCCAGCTTGCTCAGGTAAATTTCCATTTCTCCCTCGGAATAGGAAAACTCCTTCAGGGAGGAATTCTCTATGATTTTAACCAGCTCTGCAATTTTTTCCAAATTCATATTGAGTCACCTTTTCCTGTGTTAGGTTTCGTTGGCCTTTGCCAGCAGTTTCGTCAGTCGTTTCGCCACCAGCCGGCACTCCAGCACCTCCTTGCAGGGAGTGTGAATCCGGCTGCGCATGGCCAGCAGTTCCTTTTCTTCCTCCAGATACAGCTTCTGGGCTTCCTGAACGCTGATCGCCTGGAAGCGGACCTTGTGATCCGTTTTCCGCTGGACGATCTTGGGAATGTCCACCGACGCCACCGTGGCGATTTTGGGATAGCCGCCGGTGGTCTGCCGGTCTGCCAGCAGAATGATGGGTTTTCCGTGGGCAGGCACCTGGACGGACCCGAAGGCAATGCCATCGGAAATCATGTCCGTGTTCTCTTTTCTGGCGATGAAGGGCCCCTCCATCCGGCAGCCCATGCGGTCAAAATCACTGGTCACCGTGTATTCCGAGTTTAAGAAGGTTTCAATGCCCTGTTTGCTGAACATCTTGTCCTGGGGACCCATGACCACCCGGACTGTAGTCTCTTCCTGGTCAAACTCATCCAGATCCAGGGTCCGGGACAGGAAGAAGGGAAGGTACCGGCGCTTGATCCGGAACCCGATATAATCCCCGTCCATCAGCTTCCGGCCCTTCAGGCCGCCGATCTTGCTCTTCAGGTTGGTGCACCGGCTGCCCATTACCACCGGGATATTCAGATAACAGGAGAAAGCGATATAGCCCCGGCTTCCAGTCCGGGCGCTGGAGAATTTCAGCACATCTCCCCGGTTCATGTAAATGGCAGTGTACATCGGAGCGGGATTTCCGTTGATGGTGGGCTGAAAATCGCCGCCGGTGATGGCAATGATGGTCTCGGAGGTAAACTCCAAAGTGGGCCCGATCAGGGTAAACTCCAACACCGCCTCATTCTCCGGGTTGTCCAGCAGCAGGTTGGCAATCTTGAATGACCGCACATCCATGACACCTGCCACGGAGAAGCCCTGGCTCTGATATCCTGTCCGGCCCAGATCCTGAACGGTGGTCAGCATCCCGGCCTTCAAAATTCGGATTCCCATGGTTCAATCCCCCTCCCGCACAACGCACTGGTATTCGTTTTTGTCCACCAGTTCCTTGATGCGGTGGAACTCGTCTTCATCAATGGCCACGAAGCGGATATAGTCTCCCGCTTCCACCAGAATGGGCACCTCCCGGTCCGGGTCATAGGTCTTCACAGGAGTCATACCCATCAGCTGCCAGCCTCCGGGAGAATCCATGGGATAGATTCCCGTCTGGGAGCCGCCGATTCCCACGCTGCCCGCAGGAATCCGGATCCGGGGATTGGCCAGCCGGGGAGTGTGAATCCGTTCGTCCAGTCCACCCAGATAGGTAAAGCCCGGCAGAAAGCCCAGCATGTAAATCAGGTAATCCCGGGAGGTATGAATCTGAATGACCTCTTCCACGCTCAGCCCTGCGTGATCCGCGATATTCCGGATGTCCGGACCGTACTCCCCGCCGTAGCATACCGGAATCTCAAACACCCGCTTCCGGGTGTCTCCCGCTGTAACGTCAATTTTCACCAGGGCTTCCATCCGGCGCTTGATCTGCTCGTAGGAAATGACTCTGGGGTCATAGTTGATAAGCAGGGAGCAGAACGCCGGGATCACATCCGTCACGCCGTTGATGTGCTGTTCCCGCATGAGCTGAACGGTGGCGGCGATTTTTCGGTTGATGGCCGGGTCAATGGTGTTGCCAAACTGAAGCAGAATGGAGCTGTCCCCGGCTGTCAATAGTTTGATCTTATTTTGCATAGATACTCTCCTAATAGCGCAAAAAGGTGCAACCAAAATGATGCACCTTTTTGCCGCATATTCGCAATCTTAAGGGATCAGAACAGGCCGGCAACGTTCTTGATAAATGCCGGAACGCCCAGGTAAGCCGCCAGGACCACAACAATCACGCCCAGGATGGTCAGGACAATGGGGTGCTTGTAGTTCTCAGGCATAATCTTCTTGGAATTGCCGCCCACCAGGCAAACACCCAGGGTAATGGGCAGGATCAGGCCGTTGAACGCACCTGCCAGAACCAGCAGCATAGCGGGCTGGCCCAGCACCAGCATGATCACCGTGGACACGGCGATGAAGCCGATGATCCAGGCATTCTCATGGGCGTCAATGGATTTGGAGAAGGTCTTCAGGAAGGAAACGGACGTATAGGCAGCACCGATGATGGAGGTGATGGCCGCGCACAGCAGCACCATACCGGCAAAACGGTAGCCCAGTTCGCCGGCACCTGCTTTGAAGGCATCCGCCGCGGGGTTGCCGGAAGCGGACAGGTCCGCACCGGAGATCAGGCCCTTGGACACAACGCCCAGCACCGCCAGGAACAGCATGATCCGGACCAGGGTGGCAATGCCGATGCCGGTGACGGAGCTCTTGTTGATTTCCTGCAGATTGTCCTTGCCGGTAATGTTGGCGTCAATCAGACGGTGAGCGCCGGCGAAGGTAATGTAGCCGCCTACCGTGCCGCCCATCAGGGTCAGGATGGCGCTGAACAGCGGAGAAACACCGGTTTCGGGAACGAAGGTATTTTTCAGGGCATCGCCAACAGGAGGCTGCACCACAAAAATAACCACCAGGATCACAGCGATCATAATGCCGCCCATGATCTTGGCAGCAGTATCCATAGCAGCCTTGGCGTTCTTTACCACGAAGACCAGGATTGCCAGAGCACCGGCCAGAACATAGCCCACTTCCGTGGGGATTCCCAGCAGAGTATTGAAGCCCAAGGCACCGCCGCCGACGTTGCCGATGTTGAACACCAGGCCGCCCAGCACGATCATAAAGGAAACAAAATAGCCCAGGCCAGGCAGCAGCTTATTGGCCACATCCTGACCGCGAAGTCCGGACACGCACAGCACACGCCAGATGTTGATCTGAGCAATGGCGGACATGATGACGGACACCAGGATGACAAAACCGAAGCTGGAACCGTGCTGACCGGTGAAGGTAGCCGTCTGGGTCAAAAATCCCGGGCCGATTGCCGAAGTCGCCATCAGGAACGCAGCACCCAGCAATGCACCGCTGCCTTTTTTCGTTTTACTCATAAAATCC
>DVKV01000085.1 GCA_018715835.1 Candidatus Faecousia intestinavium
GTAATGTTAATATAACACAAGGAAAAAGGGGAAAATGGGGAAATTAATCGGTAAATAATGAAAAAGTTATTCTTTATTTCCGGGAACCACTTCCTGCACAATCAGCTGGTTCTCTTCCACGGTGAAGCGGATGTCGAATCCGGCGAAATTCAGGCCGTACACCCGCCCGGGCTTGTGCTGGTAGGAGGGCCGGGGGTCGTGGGAAAGCACACCCCGGGCGGCAGCCCGCTTGTCTTCGGGCAGCAGGCTCAGCAGCTCTGCCGGGAAATCCACATCCAGCAGGAAATCCCCGGCGGTGTCGGTAAAACCTCCTGCCGCCTCCGGGTGGGCGTCGGCGTAGGGAATGTAGGGCTTGATGTCGAAAATGGGGGTGCCGTCCATCAGGTCAGCGCCGCCCACATGAAGAACGGAACCATACTCCCGGGTATGCTCTACCCCCAGAAGCCGGACGCAGGACAGCCCCAGATTGTTGGGCCGGAAGGGAGAACGGGTGGCGAAAACCCCCATCCGGGTGTTGCCTCCCAGCCGGGGCGGCCGGACAGTGGGGGACCAGCCCTGACGGACCGCCTGGGAAAACTGCCAGATCAGCCACAGGTGGGAAAATTCTTCAATCCCCCGCAGTGCGTCGGGATTCCGGTATTCCGGCTCAAACACCACGGTTGAGCGCAGATCCTCCACCAGTCCGCTCTGCCGGGGAATGCCGAACTTGGTGGGGAAATCACTGCGAATCCGGGCGATGGCCTGAATGGATGCCTCCATGGTCACATCCTCCTTTTGCGCAGGCAGAAGGTTACGGCGAAGATCAGTGCCAGCAGCAGGCTGATGGCGGCGCCGGCGGAGCACTCGGTGTAGTACGACAGCATCAGCCCCCCGATTCCGGCGATCAGGGCAAACACCACGGAGCAGCCGTGGTACTGCTTCAGATTCCGGGCCACATTCCGGGCGGCGGCTCCGGGGAGCACCAGCAGGGAGTTGAGAATCAGCAGCCCCACGCTGGAAATGCACAGGGTCACCACCACAGCAATGGCCACCAGAAACAAGGTCTGAGACAGCCCTACGGAAATGCCCCGGGAGGAGGCCAGCTGGGGGTGAATGGCGGTGAGGGTCAGCCGATTGGCGCACAGCACCCAGAAAATCAGCACACCAACCAGTACCAGCAGCAGAATCCCGATTTCCTGGGGGGTGACGGAGAGAATGTCGCCGATCAGATAGGTATTGTATTTGGTAAAGCTGCCGCCGTTCAGGGTGGCCACGAAGATGCCCAGGGCCACGGCACTGCTGGAGAAGACCCCGATCAGAGTTTCCGCTGCCTGGTTGCTGCGGCTGCGCACATAGCAGAACAGCAGGGCGAAGGCTACGCTGAAAATCACCGCTGCCCAGGTGGGGGCGGCAAGGCCAAAGATGGCCCCGATGGCAATGCCGGTGAAGGCGGAGTGACCCAAGGCATCAGAGAAGAAACTCATTTTGCCGGTGACCACCATGGTAGACATCAGGCCGAACAATGGCGCCATCAGCAGCAAGGCCAGAAAGGCGTTTTTCATAAAATCCCAGTGGAGCATCTCCACGGGAAGGGCGTCGCAAAGGGCGTACCAAAGACTCATACGCTGCCTCCTCTCATGTGAAAGACCTGGTGAAATTCCGGGGAATCCAGCACCTCGGCGGGTTTTCCCTGGCGGCGGACCGTGCGGTCAATGAGCACCACCTGGTCGGCGTACCGGGGCAGCAGGGAAAAATCGTGGGTGGTCATGAGGATGGACAGGTCGTATTCCCGGCGGATTTCGTCCAGCATATCCATCAGGGTTTCCATGCCCTCCACGTCCACGCCGGACAGAGGCTCGTCCAGAATCAGAATGTTGGGCAGCGGCTCCAGGGCCAGGGCCAGCAGCACCCGCTGCAGTTCGCCTCCGGACAGGGTCCCCACCCGCTTGTGAATCAGATCCTGACCGTGAACCCGCTCCAGACAGTTCAGAACGGTTTTTTCCATGGCGCCGCCCAGACCCAGGAAAGCCGGGCGCTTGCTCATGCAGCAGGCGAACAGATCCGATACACTGATGGGGTCGCTGGGGTCAAAGGCAGGGCTCTGGGGGACGTAGCCGATCCGGGGCTTTTTGCTGCGCTGTCCCGGCTCGGAGAAGGCGATGACCCCGGAATATTCCCGTTGGCCCAGAACGGCCTTCAGGAAGGTGGATTTGCCGGCGCCGTTGGGGCCGATCAGCGCCACCATTTCCCCGCAGTGGATGTGCAGGTTGATGTCGGAAAGAATGGAATCGGCGCCAATGTTCACCGAAAGGTTTTCTACCCGCAGGCAGCAGGAGTGCCCGCAGGAGCCGTCATGATGATGCAGATTCATTGCAGGGCCTCCTTGATGGTGTCAATGTTGTGGTACATGGCCTCAAAATAGCTGTCTCCCGACATGGCCATGTCCAGACTGTATACCGGACATCCGGTTTCCCGGGAGAGAATGCCGGCGGCGGATACGCTGCCGGTTTTTTCCGTGAATACCGCCTTCAGGCTGTGCTCCCGGGTCAGGGTAATCAGATGAATCAATTCCTTGGCGGAAGCCTCACTGCCGGACTCTTCCTCAATGGCTTCCAGGATGGTCAGGTCAAAGGCCTGAGCGAAGTAGGAAAAGCCGTCGTGAAAGGTAATCAGCTCTCGGATGGAAAGATCTTCCAGCTGCTCCCGGCCATAGGACTCCAGTTCCTCCAGATCCAAAAGCAGTTTCTTCAGGTTTTTCTCCATGGTATCGGCATATTCCGGGTAACGCTGGGAAAGGCCGTCAAAAATATTCCGGGCCATCTGCCGGGCGTTGGCAGGAGAAAGCCAGATGTGGGGGTCCTGTTCGTGGTGGTGGCCGTCCTCCTCATGGTCGTGGTCATGACTTTCCTCCGGGCAGATCAGAGGAATGCCCGCCGAGGCATCCACCAGATTTTCGTCTTCCAGCAGATCTCCCAGAAAGTCTTCCAGACCGGCCCCGGAAATCACAATCACCTGAGCAGCCTCGGCAGCACGGACCTGACGGACGTTCAGGGAATAGTCGTGCAGGCAGGAGACCTGCTCCGTGACCAGACGGGTGACGGTGACGGGGGTGTCCGCACAGATCCGGCTGGTAAAATCATACACCGGAAGCGTGGTGGCGGCAATCTGGGCCGGCGGGGCAGTCCGGGCGCAGCCGGACAGTGTGCAGAAAAAAACTGAGGCCAGCAGCCCCAATAGAAAGAATCTTCGTTTCATGGTGTTTCATCCGTTTCATTCCTGGTTTTCACCTTCTAGCATAGCATATTTGTCAAGATTGGG
>DVKV01000086.1 GCA_018715835.1 Candidatus Faecousia intestinavium
ATTATCCTGTGATGATTTTATAATGTATTAAGAAAGAAAACAGCTGACAACGTCACAAGGAGGGCAACATGAAGGGCATTATTCTGGCCGGTGGCTCCGGCACTCGCCTGTATCCCCTGACCCGGGTAACATCCAAGCAGCTGCTTCCTGTTTATGACAAACCTATGATTTACTACCCCTTGTCCACACTGATGCTGGCGGGAATCCGGGACATCCTGATCATATCCACACCGGCGGATGCCCCTCGTTTTCAGGATCTTCTGGGGGACGGAAGTCATTTCGGCATCCATCTGTCCTATGCGGTCCAGCCCAGTCCGGACGGTCTTGCCCAGGCGTTTCTGATCGGCGAAGAATTCATCGGCGGGGATTCCTGCGCCATGATTCTGGGGGATAATATTTTCTACGGAAACGACTTTTCCGAAATCCTGGCCTCTGCCCGGAAGAATGCAGAAGCAGGCCGGGCCACGGTATTCGGTTATTACGTCCCGGACCCGGAGCGCTTCGGCGTGGTGGAGTTCGATGAAAATGAAAAAGTGCTGTCTGTGGAGGAAAAGCCCGCCCATCCCAAGAGCAACTATGCCATCACGGGCCTGTATTTTTATCCCCAGGGCGTATCGGAAATGGCCCGGCAGGTTCGGCCCTCTCCCCGGGGAGAGCTGGAAATCACGACCCTGAACGACCTGTACCTGCGCCAGGGCGTACTGGATGTCCGGCTGTTCGGCCGGGGATTCGCCTGGCTGGATACCGGCACCATGGAGAGCCTGCTGGAGGCGGCAGAGTTCGTCCACATTGTGGAGAAGCGGCAGGGCGTCAAGATCTCCGCTCCGGAGGAAATCGCCTACCGGTTCGGCTGGATCAGCACAGAGGAGCTTCTGGAATCCGCCAAACTTTATGGCAAGTCTCCCTACGGCCGGCACCTGCTGCAGGTCGCCGAGGACAAGCTGAAAAGCTTCAAAAAGACCTGCCCCCGTTGATTCTCTCCCTTCCCCGTTATTTTCCAAAAACCCTGTTTTTACGTTGACATAGCCATTTTTTATGCTATAATGGGGCAAAAAATGAGAGAGGATCTTTTCGAATAAACCAGAAGAGATTGTCAGAAAATAAGTCTATGGAAAAAGTATTCGTCTCAGTGATCATGCCTGCCTATAACTGCACCGCTTACATTGGCGGGGCCATTGAGTCTGCTTTGATTCAGGATGTACCCCTGGAAGTTCTGGTCATCAACGACTGTTCCAAGGATAACCTGGATAAGTTCATGCTTCGCTACCGGGACGATCCCAGGGTGCGCTATTTCAAGAATGAGCGCCGCCTTGGGGTAGCAAAGACCCGCAACCGGGGCGTTGCCATGGCCCGGGGCGAGTATATTGCCTTTCTAGATGCAGATGACCTTTGGACCAAGGACAAACTGAAGCGGCAGCTGCAGCTGATGCAGGAGAAAAACGCAGTGTTGTGTTCCACTGCCAGAGAATTGATGAACCCGGACGGAACACTCACAGGTTATGTCATTCCCGTGAAAACGGAGTTCACCTTCTCCGATATTCGCACCCAAAACCAGATCAATTGTTCCTCCGCGGTGCTTCGGGCGGATGTTGCCCGGGAATTTCCCATGCACCACGACGACAGCCATGAGGATTATCTGATGTGGCTGGAAGTTCTGAAAAAATATAACTATGGGTGCGCCATCAACGAGCCGCTTCTGAAGTATCGCATCTCCACCACCGGCAAGTCCGGGCACAAGTGGAAATCGGCAAAAATGACCTATCGTACCTACCGGTACATGGGATTTGGGCTTTTTCGTTCCCTCCTGTATTTTATTTGCTACGCCTTCCACGGGGTGCGAAAATATTTTTTCTGGTTTTTACGGTAACATCCGCAGGAGAAAAACGGAGGATCATCCGGCGGTTTCTTTCGTCTGAGGGTATTGCCGGGCTTCCCCGGTTGTCACCCTGGGGCGGTCCCATAGCAACATCGCGAGGCAGAGACGGATGCGGATCGCCTCGCTTTTTTCGTCTGGATTTGGTGTTTTTCCTCCCGTTCTGTGCATGGCCGGGAGGTTTTTACACCGTCACGCATTCATTCGGACAAGCCTGAAATCGGAATAGGAGCAAACTATGAACGGATTTTACTGGATTTATCTGGGAATGCTGGGCTTTCTGCTGTGGTACGACCGGGGCAGAGAGCCTTCCACAAAGCGCCTGGTATACTATGGCGCAGGATTCTTTCTGATTCTGCTGTTTGTGGCCCAGGACGACAGCGTCAGCATCGACATTGCGGAATATATGCGGCAGTACGCCATCATTCCCGGGCTGTCCTTTGAACAAATGCTGTCCCACAAATTTGAGCTGGGCTATGTACTTTTATGCTGGGTGCTGGATCGTCTGTTTGTCAGTGACCGGGTCCTGCTGCTGGTGATGAGCCTGCTGATTGTACTGCCCTTCCTACTCTCTTTTGAGCGTGAGACGGAACACCCCATGGTGGCTCTGATGGCCTATCTGGCCCTGGGGATGTATCTGCACGGCATTATTTTCTGGCGCCAGATGGCTGCCATGGGAATCCTGACCTTTTCCTACCCCTATATCCGGCAGAGGAAGCTGGTCCCATTTCTGGCCCTGGTCGCCCTGGCCATGCTGTTTCACAAGGTGTCCATTGTGTTTTTGGGGCTGTATGTGGTATACAACATCCCCATCAACCGGCGGCTGCTGATTCTCTGTGCCGGGCTTTCCCTGCTTCTGGGAATATTCGGCCGCCCCATCATTGAGTTCGGCATCGCCTTTATTTACCCCCGGTACACCAAGATTCCCCGGCTGAACATGGGTGGTGAAACCCTGCTGGCCCTGTTCTGGGTGGTTGTGCTTCTGTCCTACTGGGCTTTCCGGGGACAGCTTCAGACAGGAAAAGTCCGGCTTCCCTTTCTGATGGTTCTGATCTCCGCCACCATCCAGCCGGTGTGCTTCGCTTACTACAACTGGCTGCGGGTTGTGCTGTTTTTCCGCATTGCCCTGGTGCCCCTGTCCGCTCTGCTGTACCAGCGGCTGTTCTGCACCATCCCGGGAAATCCGGTGCTGGCGCTGGTGGAACGCCGGGTTCCACGGTGGTATCCGAAGGCGGTTGCGGTGTACCAGTCCCGGTGGTTTCCGGTGTTTGCCCAGCTGGTCATGTTTGCCGTGCTGTTCGTGTGGTACGTCAGCGAGCTGGAAGGGGCCCGATATCTGATGGCCCCGGTGGTCTTCAAGCCGTAATTCCCTTCAAATCCCCCACTCGAATGCCATTCGGTTGCCAAATCGGGACGGTTCTGCTATGCTGGGTCCGAGGTGAAGACCATGTATGAACTGGATCGGCAGCAATTCGGCATCTTTGTAGCCCGGCTGCGGAAAGAAAAAGGATATACCCAGAAAGAGCTGGCCCAGCAGCTGCACCTGTCGGACAAAGCGGTGAGCAAGTGGGAAACCGGGGTATCACTTAGATAAAGATACCACACCAATCCCACGCTGACTTTTGCTCAACCGATACAGCCGGAGGGCTGGATAACAAGAAAAGGCGGTATGCGCCCCGTGGAGGGGTAGCGTACCGCCTTTTCTTGTGGGGGTTTCCAAAGGGGGCAACGCCCC
>DVKV01000087.1 GCA_018715835.1 Candidatus Faecousia intestinavium
GTATGTCTTTTTCCGATACCATTGCTGCCTCCCTTTCCTCCCCTGGGTTCGCTGTTTTCAATTCTCCCCGTTATGTTATTTTCCCCGGCTTTTGTGACGTGCATGTGCATTTCCGAGAGCCGGGTTTTTCATACAAGGAGACCATGGAAACCGGAAGCAGAGCCTCGGCCCGGGGCGGATATACTACAGTTTGCACCATGCCCAACCTGAACCCAGTGCCGGATTCCCTGGAGCACCTGAACGCCCAGCTGGAGCGCATCCGCAGCGGCACCTGCATTCAGGTGGTGCCCTACGGTGCCATTACCGTGGGAGAGCGGGGAGAAACCCTGGCGGATCTGGAGGCCATGGCCCCCTATGTGGCCGGATTCTCCGACGACGGCCGTGGCGTTCAGTCGGAAGAGCTGATGCGTCAGGCCATGCTCCGGGCCAAGGCCCTGGGAAAGCCCATTGTGGCCCACTGTGAGGACAATTCTCTGCTCCGGGGCGGCTATATTCACGACGGTGCCTACGCCAAGGCCCACGGCCACCGGGGCATCTGCTCGGAAAGCGAATGGGGCCCCATTGCCCGGGATCTGAAGCTGGTGAAGGAAACCGGCGTTTCCTACCACGTCTGCCATATTTCCACCAAGGAAAGCGTGGAGCTGATCCGGCAGGCCAAAGCCGAGGGCCTGGATGTGACCTGTGAAACCGGCCCACACTATCTGGTGATGGATGACAGCATGCTGGAAGAAAACGGGCGATTCAAGATGAATCCCCCGCTGAGAAGCAAAGAAGACCGGGAAGCCCTGGTTCAGGGTCTGCTGGACGGCACCATCGACATGATCGCCACCGATCACGCCCCCCACAGCGCCGAGGAAAAGGCCCGTGGTCTGGAAAAGAGCGCCTTCGGCGTGGTGGGCATTGAGACTGCCTTCCCCATTATCTACACCTATCTGGTCAAGCCCGGCATTCTTCCCCTGGAGCGGGCGGTGGATCTGCTGTGTACCAACCCCAGAAAACGCTTCGGCCTGACGCTGGGCCGGGACTTCAGCGTGTGGGATCTGGATGCGGAAAGCACCGTGGACCCCAAGGACTTCCTGTCCATGGGAAAGGCCACTCCCTTTGAAGGCTGGAAGGTAACCGGCCGCTGCCTGGCCACCATCCGGGATGGCCGGATCGTCTATCAGGCGTGAGAATCCATTTCATTATTTATATAGATACAGGTAAAATTAGGAGGACGCTATTATGGCAAAGAGAACGGACATCAAGAAAATTCTGATCATTGGCTCCGGCCCCATCGTCATTGGTCAGGCTGCCGAATTTGACTACGCCGGCACCCAGGCCTGTCTGGCATTGAAGGAAGAGGGCTACGAGGTAGTTCTGTGCAACTCCAACCCCGCCACCATCATGACCGACACCGTCATCGCCGACAAGGTATACATGGAGCCCCTGACCCTGGAATATATCGCCAAGATCATCCGCTATGAGCGTCCCGACGCCATTGTCCCCGGCATCGGCGGCCAGACCGGTCTGAACCTGGCCATGCAGCTGGAAAAGAAGGGTATTCTGAAAGAGTGCCGGGTAAAGCTGCTGGGCACCTCCAGCGAGTCCATTGAGCGGGCCGAGGACCGGGAGCTGTTCAAGGAACTGTGCCAGTCCATCGGCGAGCCTGTGATTCCCTCGGAGATCACCTACTCCATCGAGGAAGCCAAGGAAGCAGCCAAGCACATCGGCTACCCCGTGGTGCTGCGGCCTGCCTTCACCCTGGGCGGCACCGGCGGCGGCTTCGCCAACAACGAGGAAGAACTGGTGGAAATCGGCCTGAACGCCTTCCGGCTGTCCCCTGTCCATCAGGTGCTGGTGGAAAAGAGTGTCAAGGGTTACAAGGAAATCGAATTTGAGGTCATGCGGGACAGCAACGACCATGCCATTACCATCTGCGGCATGGAGAATATTGACCCCGTGGGCGTCCACACCGGCGACAGCCTGGTGGTTGCCCCCATCATGACCCTGAGCCCCGAAGATCAGAAGATGCTCAACGACTCCGCCATCAAGATCATCCGGGAGCTGAAAATCGAAGGCGGCTGCAACGTCCAGTTCGCCCTGAACCCCAACTCCTCTGAGTACTTCCTCATCGAGGTGAACCCCCGTGTCTCCCGTTCCTCCGCTCTGGCCTCCAAGGCTTCCGGCTACCCCATCGCCCGGGTTACCGCCAAGATCGCCGTGGGCATGGCCCTGGAGGACATCAAGATCGCCAACACCAACGCCGCTTTCGAGCCCAGCCTGGACTATGTGATTGCCAAGCTGCCCCGGTTCCCCTTCGACAAGTTTGCCACCGCCCCCAACACTCTGGGCACCCAGATGAAGGCCACCGGCGAGGTCATGGGCATCGGCTCCAACCTGGAGGAGTGCCTGCTGAAATCTGTGCGTTCTCTGGAAATCGGCGCCTGCCACTTCCACCTGCCCAAGTTTGACCACAAGACCACCGAAGAACTGCTGGAGTACATCCGGGAATTCCGGGACGACAACTTCTTCGCCATTGCCGAGCTGCTGCGCCGGGATGTGAGTGTGGACGAAATCTTCAAGATCACCCAGATCACGGCCTACTTCCTGGAAGCCATCAAGAATATCGTGGCCATGGAGCGCAAGCTGGCCGCTTCCCGGGATCTGGACACCTTCAAGGCCGCCAAGGCCATGGGCTTCAGCGATAAGTACATCGCCAAGCTGTGGGGCGTGAAAGAAATCGAAGTATTCAACCTGCGCAAGAAGGAGAACATCTTCCCCGTCTTCCGGATGGTGGACACCTGCCACACCGGGGCCTATATCCCCTACTTCTATTCCTCCTACACCGGAGAGAACGCCTCCCGGCTGACGGACAGAAAAAAGATTGTGGTTCTGGGCGCCGGCCCCATCCGTATCGGTCAGGGCGTGGAATTCGACTACTCCACCGTCCATGCCGTCATGACCATCCGCAAGGCGGGCTACGAGGCCATCATCATCAACAACAACCCCGAAACCGTCTCCACCGACTACACCACCGCCGACAAGCTGTACTTTGAGCCCCTGACCACCGAAGATGTGATGAACATCATCGAGTTCGAGAAGCCCGACGGCGTCATCGCCTCTCTGGGCGGCCAGACTGCCATCAACCTGGCCCAGCCGCTGACCGACCGTGGCGTGAAGATCATCGGCACCGACTGCGCCGCCATCGACCGGGCAGAAAACCGGGACGCCTTTGAAAAACTGCTGAAGGAACTGGATATCCCCCAGCCCAAGGGCCGTGCCGTGACCAAGATTGAAGACGGCCTGGAGGCCGCCGCGGAAATCGGCTACCCCGTGCTGGTCCGTCCCAGCTTCGTTCTGGGCGGCCGGGCCATGCAGATCGTAGGCAACGAGAACCAGCTGCGCCACTATCTGCGCACCGCCGTGGAAATCGACGAGGACAAGCCCGTGCTGGTGGACAAGTATATCCAGGG
>DVKV01000088.1 GCA_018715835.1 Candidatus Faecousia intestinavium
CGGATTGTTCACATCCACTTATCCACCCCCAACATAGACCAGCGGGAAGGGGAGTTTTACCCCAAAAGCCTGCAAGAGCAGATTCAGCAGTCTCAGGAACAGATTGAAACCCTGTCCAAGCTGGCCCAGCGTGACAGCCTTACCGGGCTGATGAATTACCGGACCTTTGAAGAACAGTTCAGCGCCATGGACAGGACCCACGCCTGGCTGTTTATCATTGACCTGGATAATTTCAAGCACGTCAATGACACTTTCGGCCACCTGACCGGCAATACTGTGCTGAAAAAGCTGTCCCGGCTGCTGGCTGCCACCCTTCGTTCAGATGATCTTGTGGGCCGAATGGGCGGGGATGAATTTGTCCTCTTGTGCGGCGGACTAGGCAGTGAAGAAAATGCCTGTCACCTGGCTCAGCGGCTGCTCCGTCAGGTAACCGAAGCGGGGAAGGACTGCGATGCCTGGACCAGTATTTCCATGGGCATTACCCCGGTGCGGGATGGAGAATCTCTGGAAAGCGCCTTCAAGCGGGCTGATACCGCCCTGTACGACGCGAAAAAAGCCGGAAAAAACCGATTCTGCTGCAAACTGTAACGAAGAATGCAATGAAAGCAATTCCCGACGGGTACTGGATGCCCGTCGGGAATTTTTCTGTTCTTTCAAATCAGCCGATCCTGCCTTCGTCCATGGCCTTGGCCAGTTCCTTGGCAAAATAGGTCAGGTAGATGTCCGCTCCGGCCCGGTAAGCTGCGGTAGCAATTTCGCACATGATGGAGGTCTCATCCACATAGCCCAGATTGCCGCAGGTCTTCACCATGGAGTATTCCCCGCTGACACTGTAAGCCGCCACGGGCACATCGGTGATTTCCTTCACCCGGGTGATGATGTCGCCGTAAGCCATGGCGGGCTTCACCATCAGGATGTCCGCCCCCTCTTCCACATCGCTGAGGGCCTCTTTTACCGCTTCCCGGCTGTTGTGCCAGTCCATCTGGTAGGACTTCCGGTCTCCAAAGGCAGGAGCGGAACCGGCCGCTTCCCGGAAGGGGCCGTAGAAGGAAGAGGCATACTTCACGGCGTAAGACATAATGGGGGTGTTGACCCGGCCATTGCGGTCCAGCAGGTCCCGGATGGCCGCCACCCGGCCGTCCATCATATCCGAGGGTGCTACCATGTCCGCACCGGCCTCCACCTGGGACAGGGCAATTTTTGCCAGGTATTCCAGGGTTTTGTCATTGTCCACATAGTCCCCGTCCAGAATGCCGCAGTGACCGTGGGAGGTATACTCGCACATGCACACATCGCCGATGATGTACAGTTCCGGGAACCGCTCCCTCATGGCCCGCATGGCCTGCTGAACCACGCCGTTCTGGGCATAGGCCTGGCTGCCGCAGGCGTCCTTGTGGTCGGGAATGCCGAAAACCATGATCTTATCCACACCGGCACTGAGCATTTCCTCCACCTTGTAGAGAACCCGGTCCACGCTGTAGCGGTACTGTCCCGCCATGGAGGGGATTTCCTCAATCTTGTTCTCCCCTTCCACCACAAACAGCGGATAGATCAGGGAGCTCTTGCTCATCCGGGTTTCCCGCACCATTTTCCGCAGGGTGTCGCTGGTGCGCAGGCGGCGGGGTCTGTGAATCATTTCCATTATGCTTCCTCCTTATCGCAATCCAGGGCCAGGGCCACCAGACCATCCAAGGTGGCAGTCTTGGCTGTTTTTGTGTGCATATGATACTGTTCTGCCTGGGCCTTGGTCTGAGCGCCGATGCACAGTGCCCGGACCTGGGACAGATCCTCCTGTCCCGCTGCTGCGGCAAAGCCCCGGACAGCGGAGCCGCTGGCAAAGATGGCCCAAGTGTGATCGTCCAGAAGCTCCATTGGCTTCAGGATGGCGGGCAGGGTATTGGTTTTTTCATAAACAGACACCGCCGCAATCTCTACGCCGGGCAGGTCCGTCAGATATTTCTTCAGCCCGGGCGTCTCTCCGGCGGCGCAGGGAAGGAACACCTTGTCTCCCGGCTGGAGCTGTTCTGTCAGGGCCTTGGCCAGTCCCTGAGCATCATAGGTTTCCGGCACCACATCCGGGAAAATATCCCGTTTTTCCAGTTCTTTGGCGGTTCCCGGTCCCAAGGCGGCAATCTTCAGCCGGGCCAGGCACCGGATGTCTTTCCGCTGGGCTTTCAGCACCTGGAAGAAAGCCGACGCGCCGGAAGGGCTGGTGAAAACCAGCCAACTGCAATTTGCCAAAGCCTCCAGGGAAGCCTCCGGCAGCGCCCGGGTTTGCATGGTGGGAAATTCCACCACTTCCGCCCCCAGTTCCCGCAGCCGGCGGGTCAGCTCCGAAGCCCGCTCCCGGGGACGGGTCACCAGGAACCGCTTTCCGAACAGCGGACGATTTTCCGCCCAGGCAAACTCTTCCGCCAGGGCGCAGACCTTCCCCACCACGATGATGGAAGGGGCTTCCATGGCCGCTGCTGCCTCCGGCAGGGTGGAAACCGTGGCCACCACCCGCTTCTGGTAAGCAGAGGTGCCCCGGTGTAGAACCGCCGCCGGCATATCCGGGTTCATTCCCGCCGCCAGCAGTCCCTGGCAGATAGCGCTCAGGGCCGTCACGCCCATGAGGAACACCAGGGTTCCCCTGGTGCGCACCAAGGCTTCAAAATCGATGTCCAGGGGCTGGTCCTTTTTCTTATGGGCCGTGATGATATGTACCGAGGAACAGAAGTCCCGGTGGGTCACCGGAATGCCGTTGTAAGCCGGCACCGCAATGGCCGAGGTAATGCCCGGCACGATCTCATAGGGCACTCCATTCTGGTGCAGCAGCTCCAGCTCTTCCCCGCCCCGTCCGAACAGGAAGGGGTCGCCGCCTTTCAGCCGCACCACCATCCGGCCCTTCAGGGCCTGCTCCAGCAGAATCTCATTGATCTGCCACTGGGAACGGGTATGATTTCCTGCCCGTTTGCCCACGTTGATACACTCCGCTTCCGGGGGAACCAGGGAAAGCACCGCATCCCCCACCAGAGCGTCATAGACCACCACTTCCGCCTGGGCCAACAGCTCTCTTGCCCGGCAGGTCATCAGGCCCACATCTCCCGGACCTGCGCCAATCAAATATACCTTTCCCGTCATCGTGCCGGTTCCTCCTCTTCCACCGCCGCTTTCAGCTGATCCGCCAGCCGGATGCCGAGCAGCTCCGGTTCCGATACCGGCCCGGACAGCGCTCCCACCCGGTGACGGCCGGTGGTTTCACTATAGTATAATCCCCGCAGGCGAAGATTTTCTCCCTCCATCCGGGCGAAAGCCGCAATGGGACTGGAGCAGCCCCCGTCCAGCCGCCGGACAAAAGCCCGCTCCGCCAGAATGCAGGCGGTGGCCTCCGGGTCAAAGAAATCATTCAGGACATGGTAATCTCCGTCTTTCCGGCCCTGGACACAGAGAATGCCTTGCCCGGCGGCGGGAATCATCTCTTCGGTGGTGAAGTACCGGCTGATCCGATCCTCCAGCCCCAGCCGTTTCAGTCCCGCTGCGGCCAGAATCAGGGCACCGTACTGTCCCGCGTCCAGCTTGTTCAGCCGGGTGAGCACATTGCCCCGCACGCCCTGGAAGGTCACATCCGGATACAGGTCCTGAAGCTGGATCATCCGGCGGCGGCTGGAGCAGCCCACAGGCTTGCTCCGGTCCCACTGTGTGCAGCCCAGAGGCAGCACCAGCACATCCCGGGGGTCCTCCCGCTGGGAAAAGCCCAGCAGGGGCAGGTCTTCCTCCACCACCATGGGCAAATCCTTGCTGGAATGCACCGACAAGTCACTGCGGCCGTCCCGCAGCGCCTGATCCAGCTCCTTGACAAACAGTCCTTTGCCTCCGATTTTGTCCAGGCTCCGGTCCAGAATTTTATCTCCCGTGGTCTTCATGGTCACCAGGGGTGCTTCCACCCCCTTGCTCTCCAGGTACCGGGCTACAATTTCCGATTGAATCACCGCCAGCCGGCTCTCCCGGCTGCCGATTCGCAGCTGCGTCATAGGTTCTCCCCCTTTTCTCCGTCCGGCTCCCGCCCAAAGAAAAACGGCCATGCCCATGCACCGGGAGGTGCTGCGGACATGACCGGCACCCTCCGGCGGCCGTGGCTCGCGGCGCGGAAGCAGGAATCCGCCCCCGGCATTCTGGCTCCGATGGCTGGCATCGTTACAGTAGCGGCACTGCACAGGTTTCACACCTGTTTCCCCGGGGAGCGGAGCGGCAAATTCATCTGCCTATTAGCATACTATTTTCCTTCCCGTCCGTCAAGACCTTTTGTCCCCGGGGCGGCAGAAAGCCCCCGAATTCCGGGCATTTCTCCCGGTTCGGGGGCTTCAAGAATTATTTCACCAGGCGCACCCGCAGCACGCCCTCCATCCCGGACAGCTGCTCCAGCACCGCTTCCGAGGGGCTGTGATCCAGATCCAGCATGGTGTAGGCGAATTCGCCCCGGCTCTTGTTCATCAGGCCGTCAATGTTGATGTTCTCTCCGGCAATGGCGGCGGTAAACTGACCCAGGGAGTTGGGAATGTTCCGGTGCAGCAGGGTTACCCGGCTGGCAGCCCTGCACTGGCCCATATCGCAGTTGGGATAGTTCACGGAATTCTTGATGTTGCCGTTTTCCAGGTAGTCCATCAGCTCCGTCACCGCCATTTGGGCGCAGTTGTCCTCGGATTCCTCCGTAGAAGCGCCCAAGTGGGGAATGGCGATGCAGCCGGGCATATTGGCGGTCTTTTCATTGGGAAAGTCGGTGACATACCGGGCCACCTTACCGCTGGCCAGGGCCGCGGCCATGGCTTCGTCGTCCACCAGCAGGTCCCGGGCGAAGTTCAGGATGATCACCCCGTCCTTCATCTTGGAAATGGCCTCGGCGTTGATCATCTTCCTGGTGTCGTCCAGCAGCGGGGTATGCAGGGAAAGGATGTCGCACTGGGCGTACAGCTCCTCCCGGTTGTTCACCCGGACAATGTGGCTGTCCAGATGCCATGCAGCGTCAATGGAGATAAAGGGGTCGCAGCCGTAGACCTTCATCCCCAGTCCCCGGGCGGCATTGGCCAGAGGGCCTCCCACCGCACCCAGGCCGATAACGCCCAGGCTCTTGCCCCGGATCTCATGGCCGGCAAACTGGGACTTGCCCTTCTCCACCAGGCGGGCCACATCGGAGCTGCCCTTGATGGACTGCACCCAGTTGATGCCGCCCACCACATCCCGGCAGGCCAGCAGCATGCCGCACAGGGTCATCTCCATCACGGAGTTGGCGTTGGCGCCGGGGGTATTGAACACCACAATGCCCTTTTCAGCGCAGGTGGTCAGGGGAATGTTGTTCACACCGGCACCTGCCCGGGCCACTGCCAGCAGACCTTCCGGCAGGTGCATCTCGTGCATATTGGCGCTGCGCACCAGCACCGCATCCGCCTGCTCCAGGTCGTCCACGGTCTGGTAGTCCTTCGTCCACAGGGCCATGCCCTTGGGAGAAATTTTATTCAGAGAGTGAATGTGATACATGATAATTCCTCTTTTCTGTGGGTTTTCCGGAGTTACAGGCGGTTTTTCTGCTCAAAGTCCGCCATGAACTCCACCAGCTTCTCCACACCCTCCTGGGGCATGGCATTGTAGATGCTGGCCCGCATGCCGCCCACGGTGCGGTGGCCCTTCAGATTCACGAAGCCTGCGGCTTCTGCCTCCTTGACGAACTTGGCGTCCAGCTCCTGGCTGCCGGTGACAAAGGGCACGTTCATCAGGGAGCGGTCCTTCTTCTCTACCGTGCCGTGGAACAGCTGGCTTCCATCCAGGAAGTCGTAGAGCACCTTGGCCTTGCGGACGTTGCGCTCTTTCATAACCTCCAGGCCGCCCAGATTCAGCAGCCACTGGAACACCTTTCCGCAGATGTAGATGCCGTAGGTGGGAGGGGTATTATACATGGAACCATTGTCGACGTGGGTCTTGTAGCGCAGCATGGTGGGGGTGCCGGGAAGCACATCCTCGGTAATCAGATCCTCCCGGATGATGGCAATGACCACGCCCGCGGGGCCTACATTCTTCTGCACGCCGCCGTAAAGCATTCCATACTTGGTGACATCCACAGGCTCCGACAGAAAGCACGAGGAAATATCCGACACCAGGGGCTTTCCCTTGGTATTGGGCAGCGTCCAGAATTTGGTGCCGTAGATGGTATTGTTCTCGCAGATGTACACATAATCCGCGTTTTCACTGATGGGCAGATCGGAGCAGTCCGGAATATAGCTGAAGGTCCGGTCCGCAGAGGAGGCCACCGCATTGGCCTGACCATAGAGCTTTGCCTCCTGCCAGGCTTTCTTGGCCCACTGGCCGGTGACAATATAGTCCGCCACCCGATTCTTCATCAGGTTCATGGGGATCATGGCAAACTGTTGGCTGGCGCCCCCCTGGAGGAACAGCACCTTGTAGTTGTCGGGAATCCCCATGAGCTTGCGCAGATCCGCCTCGGCCTGATCGATGATGGACTGGAAAGCCTTGGAGCGGTGACTCATCTCCATCACGGACATTCCGGTTCCCCGGTAATCCAGCATCTCGGCAGCTGCTTCCCGCAGCACGCTTTCCGGCAGCACCGCCGGTCCCGCGGAAAAATTGAACACTCTTGCCATTTTCTCTTCCTCCTGTTCTGAATTTTTCGGATGTGGGGTTATTTTTGTAAAAAGCGCTCCATCAGCCGGCAGCCCTGGGGCTCGAAGATGCCCGTTTCCCGGGCTTCCGCTTCGCTGTAGCGGCGGCAGGTTCGGCGCTGACGGGTGCTGTCATAGATTACATAGGGCACGGCGTCCCCGGTGTGGGTCCGCAGCCGCAGAAGATTGGGGTGATCCGGCAAAAGCAGAATCCGGAAATCCTCTCCGGAGCGCTCCATGGCCTGCCTCACCGGGGCCAGGACTCGGCTGTCCAGATATTCAATGGCCTTTACCTTTTCAAAAGGAAGACCCTGGTGGGCCATTTCGTCCGGCGCTTCCACATGGATATAGACAAAGTCGCAGCCGTCTTTCAGCAGGGCGTCGATGGCCGCCTGGGCCTTGCCCTCCCAGTTGGTGTCGATGGAGCCCGTAGCTCCCGGCACCTGATAGATTTTCATTCCCGCCCCCACGGCGATGCCCTTGAGCAGATCCACGGCGGAAACCATGCCCCCTGTCAGACCGGTCTTCTCCCGGAACGAGCGCAGGTTGGGACGGGTACCCGCTCCCCAGTACCACAGGGAGTTGGCCTTCCGCTTGCCCTGGGCAGCCCGGGCCAGGTTCAGGGGATGATTGTTGAGGATGTCAAAGCTCCGCTCCATAAAGTCCCGGAGTACCGGCTCCTGGGGCAGCCAGGGGCCGATGACCTTGGCCAGATGATCATGGGGCGGCTCCAGTCGGGCCAGTCTGCCGTGCTTCCATACCATAATATGACGGTAGCTGGTACCGGTATAGAACTGAAATTCCGAGCTATTGAACTGCCGGCGGATTTCCTCCATGAGCACATCCGCATCGGCGGTGGAGATCTCACCGGAACTGTGATCCACAATGGTCTTTTCCTCGTAGGGCTCCGGCTCCGTCAGGGTCACCAGGTTGCAGCGGAAGACCACATCGTCCGGGGCCATCTCCACGCCCACGCTCAGCGCTTCCAGGGGAGATCGTCCGGTAAACTCCGTCAGAGGATCGTAGCCCATGACAGACAGGTTCGCCACCTCGCTGCCAGGGGACATTCCTGCGGGCACGTTCTGCACCATGCCCAGCTCTCCTTTGGCCGCCAGGTCGTCCATGGTGGGGATTCTGGCATATTCCAGAGGGGTTTTGCCGCCCAGCTCCGCCACCGGTTCGTCCGACATCCCGTCGCCCAAAACTACAATGTATTTCATCCGCTCACTCCTTTTCTCGAGGATTTATGTCCGCATTGCATAGACATATGAAAGTTGTCACTATCTTACCATCCTTCCCGCCACAATACAATATGAAAAACTACCTGAAAATGTGCTTGGGAATCCCGAAAATCTGGTCAAATTGGCAAGATGTGTTACAGTCCCTTTTGCGGGTCACTCTGTTCTTCGGTTTTTCCCCAGATCCAGAAAGAGAGCAGCAGGTACAGGCGCTGCCCCGGGTCCTCCAGATCGGTCTGGATCAGGGCCTGGATCTTCTCCAGCCGGTACAGCAGCGTGGTCCGGTGGATGATCAGGGCCTGGGCAGTCCGGGGAACGTTCCGCTCCTGAAGCAGATAGACCCGAAGGGTCTCAAAATACTGGGTGCCTTTTTCCTGATCATGGCGGCGCAGTATTCGGAGCGTGGGAGAAATCAGATGTTCCGGCTGCAAAGGCGCCGGCAGGTTGTTCAGGATGTGGGTCAGCACGCACTCCGAGAAAAAGACAATCCACTTTTCACTGCGCATGTGAAACGCCCGGTTCAGGGCCACATCTGCCTCATAATAGGCAAGATTCAGCTCCCGCAGACCGGAAACCGGAGACGATACTCCCGCATACAGGCAGTAATCCCGGCACAGCGGCGCCAGCTGATGCCGCAATTGGGAGGCTGACATGGGCTGGCGTGTCATGTTCACCACCAGGCACTGCTCATGGCCCGTAAATAATATGTAGCTGCCCGGAAACATCTGGAACAGATCGCTGTGAAGCACATGCTCCAGAATGGTTGCCGCCGGGGTCTGCTGGCTTTTCAGCCGGGCACAGAGGAACTGGTCCGACTGACTCCAGTGGAGGGTGGTCAGCAGCTGATTCAAATCCGATGGCTCCGGCTGGTTTCCCTGGAGCAGGGTGAACACAATATCATCCATACTCTGGTACTGCCGCTGTCCGCCCAGCTGTTTCCTCCCCAGAAGGAACACCGCCCCCTGGGCCAACACCTCCGCCAGCAGGAAATCCCGGTGGCGGAAGGGCCGGTTACTCTGAATCACCAGCAGCCGCCCCTGGTACACCGTGGCATCCCACAGGTTTACATACAAAGAACTGGGGGCTCCGCCGGTGCCCTCCCAGATCTTCGCGCCCCGGAAGGCATAGGTTTCCAGGTAGTCGCTGTCCTGCTTGAAGTCCTCCACAATCACCCGAGGTACAAATCCCTTTGTAGACGATGCCACATATTCCGGCGCCATAATGGTTTCCATGCTCTGGGACATGGCAGTCATAATGAACCAGTCGTCATGAATACAAACCGGATTTTCCAGCAGTTCCTCCCCCAGGTCGCACAGCGACTGCACCCCCAGGTTGTGAAACACCACCTGATCAACTCGGTACTGAATCTGCTGGCACTGGGAAAAGAATTCCAGCAGGAAATTCAGCAGATCCTCTCCCGTCAGGTCGGGACAGCACAGGTGGTTTGCCTCTCCGGGGATATCCCAGGCGCTGGCATAGGCACAGGTGTCCACCGGGAAATCCGCCTCCGGCCGGTTGAGAAGATAAATTAGATCCCTTTGTACACTCTGCCCCGGATGGTAGACCCGCACTCCCCGGTAGTGGAGATTTTTGTCGGAAATGACAAAGCGGCAATCCAGCCCCTTGGGTTCAAAAGCCTCGCAGATCATCTCCATGGTGGGTAAAAACTGAAGCAGCTGCCTGGAGTCCATCGGTCCAGTCCTCCCTTTTCTGATTTCCATCTATTCTATCCTCATTTTTGTGGATTGTAAAGAGTCGAAATGCGAAATATGTGGAAAATCGTCTCAGGAGTTTTGAGCGAATTGACAAAAGAAATGGATGGTGATA
>DVKV01000007.1 GCA_018715835.1 Candidatus Faecousia intestinavium
CCAGTCCCTTGGCCAGCGCAGGATCGGTCATCTGCTCGCAGATGGCAACTTTATAGCCCTTCTGTACCAGCCGGGCAATATAGGAATCCACACTGTGATAGGGAACGCCGCACATGGGAGTCTGCTCCTCCTTGGGGCGGCTCCGATCCCGGGTGGTGAGGGTCAGATCCAGCTCCCGGGCGGCCAGTTTGGCGTCCTCGTTGAACATTTCATAGAAGTCACCCAGCCGGAAGAACAGGATGCAGTCCTGATTCTGTTCCTTGATCTGCTGGTACTGCCGCTGCATGGGGGTCAATTCTTTTTCATTGGCGGCCATGAAATCCCTCTCTTTCCGTTTTTCTCATACTTTGGACAGTTCACCGGACAGACTCCAGGTGGTGGCTCCGGTGATGGTAATCATTTGATATGTGCCGATCAGACTTTCGTCTGCGCAGAAGCGGACCAGACGTCCTCCCTCCGTGCGGGCGGTGAGGAAGGACTTGTCCTTCCCATCTACCAGGCAGCGCAGGGTTTTACCCACATAGCTGTGGTGAATTTCTTCGGAAATCTCGTTCTGAAGGGCGCACAGCCGGTCAAAACGGCGGTTCTTCTCCTCTTTCGGGGTGGGATCTTCCATTTTGGCAGCAGGAGTTCCGGGACGGGGGGAGAAAATGAAGGTAAACAGGCTGTCATAGTGGACCTGCTGGATTAAGGACAGGGTTTCCTCAAATTCTTCCTCGGTTTCTCCGGGAAATCCCACAATCACATCGGAGGTCAGCACCAGCGAAGGCATAACCTGTTTGGCGTAGCGTACCTTTTCCAGGTAGGTTTCCCGGTCATAGTGCCGGTTCATGGCTTTCAGCACCCGGGAAGAACCGGACTGGAAAGGAAGGTGGAGCTGCTTGGCAATTTTGTCGTATTTTGCCATGGTGTCGAAGAGTTTTTGGGATGCATCCCGGGGATGGCTGGTCATGAACCGAATCAGAAAATCTCCGGGGATCTGGGCAATCTGTTCCAGCAGGTCTGCAAAATCCACTCCGCAGTCCAGATCCTTGCCATAGGAATTCACATTCTGCCCCAGCAGGGTGATGTCCTTGACACCGCCGGCGATCAGCTGACGGCACTCTTGCAGAATGTCCTCGGGCTTGCGGCTGCGCTCCCGGCCACGGACGTAGGGGACAATGCAGTAGGTGCAGAAGTTGTTGCAGCCATACATGATGGAAACCCAGGCTTTCAGCTGGGAATCCCGGACCTGGGGAATGCCTTCGGCGATGGAACCCGGTTCATCTGTGATGTAGAACTGCCGCTTTTTCTGACTGAGAACCTTCCAAAGAATTTCCGGGAACTGCCACAGGTGATGGGTTGAAAACACCCCGTCCACATGGGGATAGCTGACTTTGATCCGATCGGAAACCACGGTCTGCCCGGCCATACAGCCGCACAGAAAAATTTTCTGATCCGGGTGGCGGCGCTTGGTATGGGTCAGGGCTCCTAAGTTGCCGAAAACCCGCTGCTCGGCGTGTTCCCGGATGGCACAGGTGTTGAGGATCACAACATCTGCACCCTCGGCTTCCTGGACGATCTGATAGCCGCACTGTACCAGATATCCCCGGAGCTTCTCCGAGTCGGCCTCATTCTGTTGACAGCCGTAGGTCTCCACGTAGGCGGTGGGTGTTTGATTACGGCTCTGCCAGTAGGCAGCAATCTGATCGCAGTATCCGAACTGGGCATCCAGCTGGCCGGGGTCAATGACGGTGGTTTTGGTATCCATGGAAGTCTCCTCCGGGGAATATAATCTCAAATATACATGATAGCAGTTTTTGCGTTTCTTTTCAAGTGCTGGTGTATGGAAAACCTGGAAACCGGGGATATTGATAAAATATTAATTATTTGTGATCTGCCTTGCAATCGGGACCGAAACATGGTAAAATGCCCGGGAATGACCTTCCGTTTGAACGGAGAAATGAGGAGAAGCAATGGACAAATGCAAATATTGTCAGGCGGATCTGGAAGAGGGCAGCCTGATCTGTCCCAGCTGCGGTGCGGACAACGGACAGCCAGATGCCCAGTCCCCGCAGACGAACCTTCCGCCCCAGGAAAAGGAGCCGGAAGTGGAAAAACGGCAGGATGCAGAGACTGCCGCTGATGAAACCACTGAGAAAACCGCTGAGGAACCTTCTGCGGAAGCAGAGACGGAAAACGTTCCGGAGTCGGCAGAGCAGACTGCTCCGGCACCCGAGAGCGCACCGGAACCCACCCCCATTCAGGAGGGAGTCAAGGCGACCCCGGGTAAGATTGCCTTGGCCATCGCTGCGGTTGTGGTCTTGCTGGCAGCCCTGGCCGCGCTGGTGTGGATGGGCGTCACAGGTGGAAAGGCCGGAACGGAGGAACCTGCCGATGCTACCGAGGCATCTGTGGAGACCACCCCTGCTACGGTGCCCGCAGACGGGAACCCGGAGGATGTGACCTGCAAGGGTACCTACACCGTCACTGATGAAGAGGCTCTGGCGAACAAGGACACCGTGGTAGCCACGGCAGGAGAATACCAGCTGACCAACGGCCAGCTTCAGGTGTATTACTGGATGGAAGTTCAAAATTTCCTGACCAACTACGGCGGATATGCTCCCTATTTTGGCTTGGATTATACCAAGCCCATGGATACCCAGATTTCCATGGATGACCGTGGCTTGACGTGGCAGCAGTTTTTCTTGGATGGCGCATTGAATACTTGGCAGCGAACCCAAGCGCTTTCTTCCGAAGCAGCTAAGAACAATTTGACAATGCAGAAAGAAGATCAGGAATATTTGGATAGTCTGGAACAAAGTATTCCGGAACTTGCCGAGCAGTATGAAATGACAACGGAAGAATTGCTACAGCGTAATTTTGGCGCAGGAGCAGATGTGGAGGAATACCAGAATTTTTGGGAATTGAATTTGTCAGGCGTTGCTTATCTTGATTCCCAAGTGGATGAAATGGTCCCCACCGATGAGGAGCTGGAGGCATTCTTCAACGAACACAAGGAGCAGTACGCAAACAGCGGACTGAGTGAGGAAGATCAGTTCGTGGATGTGCGGCACATTCTGGTGCTGGTAGAGGGCGGAACCCAGGACGAGGAGGGCAACACCACCTATTCCGATGAAGAGTGGGAAGCCTGCCGTCAGGAAGCCCAGGCCATTCTGGACGAGTGGCTGGCTGGTGACGCAACGGAAGACAGCTTCGCTGCCCTTGCCACAGAGAAAACAGAGGATCCGGGCTCTCAGTCCACCGGCGGTCTGTATCAGCAGGTCTATGAAGGCCAGATGGTCCAGGCGTTCAACGACTGGTGCTTTGACGAGAGCCGCCAGACTGGGGACTATGGTTTGGTGAAGACGGAATATGGTTACCATGTGATGTACTTTGTGGACAGCCAGCCTCAGTGGAAGTATTACGCCCAGAGCGACTGGATTAAGGAGCAAAGCAATCAGATGCTGGCCGAGCTTGTCAGCCAGTACCCGCTGGAAGTGAATTATGAAGACATTACCCTGGCCAATGTAGAGCTGGGCGCCTGATAACGAAACGCATAAACGCACCCCGAATTACCATTCGGGGTGCGTTTTTTCACCTTGTTCCGGTGAGAAAGAAAGGGTGCGAAAGATATCTCGGGTGATCTGCCGAAATTGGGATACATCTGTGGTTTTCCGAAGCTGTTTGAATAGTTTGCTGTCCTGGGGGAAACTCCAGCGAAGATAGCTCCAGTATTCCTTCATGCGGAACATGGCGTTCCGGCTGCTGCCGAAGGCGGAACAGTAGGCTTCCAGCAGTTCTTCCATAAAAGCTTCGATCCGCGCTGCATCCTGGCAGCCGGAAAGCATCCCGGGATTGGCCAGCAGCCCCCGTCCGATCATGATTGCTGGAACCTCTGGAAAATCCCGGCCAAAATCAGTGATCTGCCGGGTACAGAGAATATCCCCATTGTAGCATAGGGGATTGCGGCTGCTGGCGGCGGCAAAGGCAAAGGAATCCCGGTTCACCTCTCCTTTATAATATTGGCTGCGAACCCTGGGGTGGACAATCAGCAGCGCCAGGGGGTATTCATTATATATGGACAAAATTCCGGGAAACTCCGACGGGGATTCCAGGCCGATCCGGGTCTTGATTGAAACGGG
Organism: Candidatus Faecousia intestinavium; assembly: GCA_018715835.1. Lineage (GTDB taxonomy): Bacteria > Bacillota > Clostridia > Oscillospirales > Oscillospiraceae > Faecousia > Faecousia intestinavium. Next base: position 4,125 of record DVKV01000007.1, read on the forward strand.
CAGGGGTGCAGCGGAGAAAACCTGATCCAGAAACCGTCTCAGTTCCTCCAGATCCCGGAGCATCCCGCTTCCTTTCCCCTTGGCGACCACGGTGCCAGAGGGGCAGCCCACATTCAGATTCACCTCGGGATATCCCAGATCCCGGCACACCGCTGCCGCCCAGAGGAAATCCTCCGGATTCCGGGTCAAAATCTGGGGAATGGCGGTGAGGGAATCTTCCGCAGCCGGAGGCAGTTCCCGGCTTTCCTTGGCGGAGAGGGTGCGGTGCATGGTAGGGGAATAAAAGGGCATGTAATAGCGATCTATCCCGGGGAAGTACCGGCTGTGCAGCCGCCGGAAAATTCGGTCGGTAAGCCCTTCCATGGGAGCAAAGTAAAATTCCATACTGTTCCTTTCCCGAAAAACAGCCGCCCCAACGGGGCGGCTGAATCGGTTAAATTTCAGAAATGACCGGCAGAATCATGGGATTGCGTTTTGTGGTCTTGTACAGGTAGCCGCTCAGATCATTTTTGATGGCGGACTTGATGGCAGACCAATCCCGCACATGCTTGCGTTGGCAGCGCTCGATGGCTTCCATGGCCACATCCTGGAGGGAGGTCATCAGTTCCTCGGACTCCTTCACATAGATGAAACCTCTGGTGATGATGTCCGGGCCGGTGAGAACGGTGCCATCTTCGGCGCTCAGGTTCACACACACCACAATCATGCCGTCCTCGGCCAGGTGTTTGCGGTCCCGGAGAACCACGCTGCCCACATCGCCCACGCCGATGCCGTCTACAAACACCTTGCCAGCGGTCACGGTGCCGTTCACCTTACAGCTCTTGGCAGTCAGTTCGAACACGGTACCGATTTCTCCAATGTGGATATTCCGGGGATTCATGCCCATGGTTTGTGCCAGCTTGGAATGAATCTGCAGATGCCGCTGTTCTCCGTGCACAGGGATAAAGAACTTGGGCTTGACCAGACCGTGGATGATTTTCAGTTCCTCCTGGCAGGCGTGACCGGAGACATGAAGCCCCTCGCTCTTTTCGTACACCACATCGGCGCCCTTGCGGTACAGCTCGTTGATGATTTTGGAGATGGCTTTCTCGTTACCGGGAATGGCGGAGGCAGAGATGATCACCCGGTCGCCGGAGGTGATTTCCACTTGCTTGTGGGTGTTGAACGCCATCCGGTACAGGGCGGACATATTCTCTCCCTGAGAACCGGTGGAAACAATGACCACCTTGTTTTTGGGCAGGCTCTTGATGGCGGCCAGATCCACAATGCTGCCGGGCTTCACCTTCAGATAGCCCAACTCTGTGGCAACCTTCAGCATATTTTCCATACTCCGTCCGGTGACTGCCACCTTCCGGCCGTAACGCTGGGCGGTAGCTAGAACAGACTGAATCCGGTGCATATTGGAGGCGAAGGTAGTGACAATAATCCGCTGGTCGCAATTTTTGAACTGGCGGTCCAGGCTGTCCGCCACCAGCTTCTCGCTGGGGGTATATCCAACCCGCTCCACGTTGGTGGAATCCGCCAGCAGGGCCAGAACGCCCTGGTTGCCCAGCTCGCCCAGCCGAGCCAGATCGATCATGCCATCCTTGGAGGTGGGGTCAATTTTGAAGTCGCCGGTAAACACTACGGTTCCAACCGGGGTATGGATGGCGAAGGCCACTGCGTCGGCGATGGAGTGGTTCACATGGATAAATTCAACGGAGAAGCAGCCCGCCTTGACCACATCGCCGGGTTTGTGGGTAATCAGCTTGACTTTGTCAGCCAGTCGATGCTCTTCCAGTTTCAGCTTAATCAGACCGACGGTCATAGCGGTTCCGTGAACGGGACAATTGACCTCCCGCATCATATAGGGAATGGAGCCGATGTGATCCTCGTGGCCGTGGGTAACGAACAGTCCCCGCAGTTTTTTCTGGTTGGCCACCAGGTAGGAAAAATCGGGGATCACCAGATCCACGCCGTACATATCCTCCTCGGGGAAACCAACGCCGCAGTCCACCACAATCATGTCTTTCCCGTATTCCAGGACGGTGATGTTTTTTCCGATCTCATCCAAACCGCCCAGAGGGATAATTTTCAGTTTTTCAGCCAAATAAAATACTCCTTTCAGTTTATAAGCGCAACAAGCAGGCAGCCGATGTTCCGGAATCCGGCCCTGAGTCGCCTTCTTCCGAAAAAACGCCTGCAATCGCTGCGATATGTTTCTTTTTTAATGCCCGGGTCTGCCCATCCCGGCGCCATCCACAGTAGTATAACACAAAAATATGAAAAAGTATACCATTATTTTGAAATGGATTTTTACGGATTTCCGGGAAAAGTGGTTGCAGGATTTGGATGGATTTGCTATAATAGCGGGTATAGTATGGCTACCTGCGGCTTGCTGCTGACCTTCAGCACCTTGGCCGAGAATTTGACTTTGCCAAAAGGAGGCGAAGAGCGGTGAATAAAAAGCTTGGCAGATTGCTGCGCCCGGGAATGGGTGGTTATTTTCTGGTGCTGGGTGCGTTCTGTGCGGCAGCGCTTCTGGAGGGACATTACTGGCTCGCAGCGGCGGAAACTGCGGTGACCCTGCTGATGTTTATCCTTTATATTATGAACCGGACGTTCCGGGACCGTCAGATCCAGAATTTCATTCAGTCTGCGGCCAATACCTTGGAAGCGACCAGCCAGGGGGAGGGGCCTCTGCCAGCGGTTCTGGTGCGGCTGGGAGATGGCGGTATTATCTGGGCCAACCACCGGTTCAGCGACCTGACGGGGTACGCCGATGGCATGATGGAGCAGCATTTGGAGGAAATTCTTCCCGGTTTCTCCACAGACTGGCTGGCTGCCGGAAAGACCGAATGTCCTGAGGATGTGAATCTATCCAACCGGCGCTACCGTGTTTACGGCAGCATCATCCGGGGAGAAGACAACCTGGGAACTCTGCTGGCTGTGCTGTATTTCAGCGATCTGACAGAACTGTATCAGATTCGGGATGAGTATGTCCGTTCCCGTCCGGTGGTGTGTATCATCCTCATTGATAACTATGAGGAACTGACCAAGAACCTGACGGAAAGCGGTATTTCCACGCTGAATGCCAAGCTGGGCGACGCCATCACTGCCTGGACGGATGGTTACCATGGCCTGCTTCGGAAGCTGGAGCGAAACCGGTATCTGTTCATCTTTGAAAAGCGGGATCTGCGGGCGGCGGTGGAGGATAAGTTCTCTCTGCTGGAGCGGATTCACGAGATCAGCAATCCCTCCGGGCTGCCGGCATCCATTTCCATTGGACTGGGTGTGGACGGGGTGAACTTTGAGGAGAGCTTCGACTTTGCCTCCCTGGGAATCGAAATGGCGCTGAGCCGAGGCGGAGACCAGGCGGTGGTGAAGGACCGGCTGAACTTCGCTTTCTACGGCGGACGAAACCGGGAGGCGGATTACCGCAGCAAGGTCCGTTCCCGGGTGACTGCCAACTCCCTGATGGAACTGATCGGGCAGAGCAGCCATATTTTCGTAATGGGCCACAAGAATGCGGACCTGGATGCCGTTGGCGCCGCCATGGGTGTGTGCTGCCTGTGCCGGAAGAAAGGGAAAAAGGTCAACATTGTCATGGACCTGGAGCACAACGCCGCCCAGAATCTGATTGCGGAGATCCGACAGGACCATCATTACAAGGATATTTTTATTTCCGGACAGGATGCCCTTTTGATGGCGGACAACCGGAGCATTCTGATTGTGGTTGATACCAACCGACCGGACCAGGTGGAGTGCAAACCGCTGCTGGAAGCCATTTCCAAAGTCTGTGTGGTGGACCATCACCGTCGGGCTGCGGACTATATCAATCCGGTGGTGGTCAATCTCCACGAGACCTATGCCTCCTCCGCTTCGGAGTTGGTGACGGAACTGCTGGTGTATTCCGTGGAGAAGCAGGATGTGCTCCCCATTGAGGTGAAATCCCTGATGGCTGGTATCTGCCTGGATACCAAGTTCTTTAACGTTCGGACCGGTGAGCGGACCTTTGAGGCAGCGGCAGTTCTGCGGCGCCTGGGCGCAGACACCACGGAAGTGAAGAAGCTGCTGCAAAACGATTTCCAGGGTACCATGGCCAAGTACCAGATTATCAAGTCCTCCCGGCTGTATCGCCAGGAGATCGCCATCGCAGCTTTGAATACCACCACGACCCGGGTCCTTGCGGCTCAAGCGGCAGATGAGATGCTGAACATTTCGGGCATCACCGCTTCTTTCGTTTTGTATCCTGACGAGGATCAGGTGATTATCTCCGCCAGATCCATTGGAAGCGCCAATGTCCAGATGATTCTGGAGCCCCTGGGAGGGGGCGGCAATGCAGCTACTGCCGGCGCCCAGATCAAGAACACTACGGTCAAGGATACGCTGGATCGTCTGGTGGAGTCCATCGACAAGTTCTACGAACAGTAAGACAGAGCCTTTCAGGAGGTGCAGAAAATGAGCAGGAAGCAATTTGTTATGACTGCGCTGCTGCGGGTCTGCGTCATACTGCTGTTGCTGGGATCTGCGTATCTGATTTCAAGCTGCACTGCCGCACCTGCCTGGGTGATCTGGCTGGAGGGAATCTGTGCCGTCATGCAGGCGGGATTTCTGGCCGGAGATTGGGCTCGCTACCAGAAAACAAAAGAAAATACCACCGATATGCCTTCATAAATGGTCTTGATCCATCAGAAGGCAGGAAAAGGAGAAGGAATATTATGAAAGTTATTTTGCTTCAGGATGTAAAGGGTAAGGGCAAGAAGGGCCAGATGCTGGAGGTTTCCGACGGTTACGCCCGGAACTTTATGCTGCCCCGGAAGATGGCCATTGAGGCTACCCCCGATGCCATCAACACCATGCGTATGAATGACAAGGCCACCCAGGAGCGGATCGCCCGGGAGAAGGCGGAGGCCATGGCCACTGCCAAGTCCCTGCGGGATATGACGCTCACTGTGACAGCCAAGGGCGGCGGCAATGGCCGTCTGTTCGGGTCTGTCACCAACCAGGAAATTGCGGATGCCCTGGAAAAGCAGTCCGGAATCAAGCTGGACAAGCGGAAGATTGTGATTTCCGACGCCATCAAGAATGTGGGTACCTACACCGTAACCTGCAAGCTGGGCTATGAAATCTCAGCACCGCTGACGGTGAAGATTGAGGAAGCCTGAGCCTGATTTTAACCATTCCAGGGAAGGGAGGGAGAAACATGGATGAAGAACTTCTTGCCAGACAGCAGCCCCAGTCATTGGAGGCGGAGCAGTCTGTGCTGGGTGCAATTCTGATTGACAGCCGGTGCGTTGCGGATGTGGTGGGAATCCTGAAGCCTGAGGATTTCTACTTGTCTCAAAACCGGGAGATTTATGAAACCATCTACACCATGTTCAATTTCTCCCAGACCATTGACCCGGTGACGGTTTTGGACAAAATGAAGGAGCTGGGATATTATCACGATAATTCCCGGGATTACATCGGCCAGCTGATGGAGATTACGCCTACTGCGGCCAATGTGATCCGCTATGCCAACATCGTCCGGGACAAGTCCATGCTCCGGGGGCTGAACCAGGCTGCCGCAGACATCACCGAAATGGTCCAGGAAGAAGTGGGTACCCCTGGAGAGATGCTGGAGTCTGCTGAGCGGAAGATCTATGCCCTGCGCAAGGGCGAGCGGGGAGACAGCCTGGAGCACATCGGCACCACCTTGCACAAGGTGTTTGACCACCTGACGGAACTGGCCCAGTCTGATTCCCTGATTCCCGGACTGAGCACCGGAATGCGGGATCTGGATACCAAGATCAACGGCCTGAACAAGTCGGATTTGCTGCTGGTGGCAGCCCGTCCGGCCATGGGTAAGTCTGCTTTTGCTTTGAACATTGGCATCAACGTGGCCAAAAAGTACAAAAAAACCGTGGCGATTTTTAACCTGGAAATGTCCCGGGAGCAGTTGGCCATGCGTCTTCTGGCAATCGAGAGCTTTGTGGAACTGCAAAAGCTGGCCACAGGTAAGCTGTCAGAGGAAGAGTGGACCAAGCTGTGCATGGCTTCTGCGGCCTTGAGTCAGACCGATATCCGAATCGATGATAATCCCACGGTGACGGTGGCGGATATCAATGCCAAATGCCGCCGGGTGGAGAATCTGGGTCTGGTCATCATCGACTATCTGCAGCTGATGCAGGGCTCCGGCTATGGAAAAAACAACGACAACCGTGTGGTTGTGGTGGGTGAGATTTCCCGTTCCCTCAAAATTATGGCAAAGGAACTGAATGTTCCGGTGATCTGTCTGAGCCAGCTGTCCCGTGCGGTGGAAAGCCGAACGGACAAGCGGCCCATTTTGTCCGACCTCCGGGAGTCAGGTGCCATCGAACAGGACGCGGATTCCGTGATGTTCCTGTACCGGGATGAGTATTACCATGAGAACACGGAGGACAAGGGAGTTGCGGAGTGCATTGTGGCGAAAAACCGTCATGGTGAGACCGGAACCGTGAAAATGCAGTGGATTGGCCAATATCAGACCTTTGCGGATCGGGAGTGGAAACATGCTGAATAAACTCCTGAAGTTTATCCGCCAGGAAAATCTGCTGGAGCCCGGGGACCGGGTGACTTGTGCAGTCTCCGGCGGAGCAGATTCCATGGCCCTGCTGTTCGGACTGTACCTTCTGCGGCAAAAGCTGGGCATTACATTGGAAGCGGCGCATTTCAACCACCGCCTCCGGGGAGAGGAATCAGAGCGGGATGCCCGATTTGTTTCGGACTTCTGCCGCGACTATCAGATTCCGCTGCATATGGGCGCCGGAAACATTACCCCAGGGAAAAAGGGACTGGAAGCGGCAGCCCGGGAGGCCCGCTACGGATTTCTGGAAAGTCTCCCCGGAAAAGTAGCCACCGCTCATACTGCTGACGACAATGCCGAAACCGTACTGATGCACCTGATCCGGGGAACCGGCCTGAGAGGGCTGGGCGGAATTTCACCAGTTCGGGGCAGCATTATCCGCCCCATGCTTCTGATCACCCGTCAGGAGGTGGAGGCATTTCTGAAAGAATGGAGCATTCCCCATGTGGAGGATGGTTCCAATGAGAGCAGCCAATTTCTCCGCAACCGGATCCGGCACCAGATGATGCCGCTTTTTCGCCAGGAGAATCCCCGGATAGCGGAAAAACTGTCCCGGATGGCCCTGCATCTGCGGCAGGATTCAGAATTCCTGGACTCGCAGGCAGCGGGGGAGGACCTTCTGTCTGTTACCAGGCTGCGGGAAATGCCGCAGGCCCTGCGCAGCAGGGTGCTGGAACGGTATCTCAAGTCCTGCGGAGTAAAAGAGCCGGAGGACGTGCACCTGGAGCAAATGGAGGGGCTGATTGCTTCACGAAATCCTTCTGCTTGGGCAACTTTCCCGGGAGGGGTTACCATAGAACGACGTTATGACGCCCTGATGGTAAAAAAGGCAGATGATCCCTTGCCGGAAACCATTTTACCCTGTCCGGGAACAGTGGAGATTCCCGGCTTCCGGGCGATCTGCGAACCGGCGGCGGAGATCCGCAACGGCACGGACACTTTTACCGTCATTCCACAGGGATCCATTCGCATCCACTCCCGGCGGGAAGGGGATGTCCTGCGCCTCCCTGGAGGAAGCAAATCCTTGAGGAAGCTCTTTATTGACCGGAAAATTCCTGCAGCAGTTCGAAAAGGGATTCCGGTTGTGAGCGACGATCGGGGAATTTTGGGCGTGTATTCCATTGGCGTGGATTCCAGCCGGGCGGCAAACGCTCTTCCGGCTGTTACCATTCGTTTTGAAAAGAGATAAAAAGGGGAATGGGAATATGGAACAGAACATTCAGAAAATCCTGCTGACACAGCAGCAGATTCAGACCCGGATTCAGGAATTGGGAGAGATTTTGACGGCGGAGTACGCAGATAAGAACCCGGTTATCGTGGGGGTTTTGAAGGGTGTTGTGGTATTTTACGCGGATATGATCCGTCAGATTAAGGTGCCCTGCCAGATGGATTTTATGTGGATTTCCTCTTATAAGGGCACACAGTCTGCGGGTATGACCGTCCGGCAGGATATTTCTTCCGATATTCGGGACCGCCATGTGCTGATCCTGGAGGACATCTACGATACCGGCAACTCGCTGACCTTGACCCGGGAGCACCTGCTGGCGAAGGGTCCGGCGTCTTTGAAAATCTGTACCCTATTGGACAAGCCTGAGCGTCGTAAACCGGGAATTACCCTCCAGGCGGACTATGTGGGCTTTACCATTCCCAACGAGTTTGTGGTG
>DVKV01000089.1 GCA_018715835.1 Candidatus Faecousia intestinavium
AACAACAATTAATCGATAAACAACGAATTATATTAGGAGGATTTCAAAATGAAAAGAACACTTGCGCTGATCCTCGCTCTTGCCATGATGCTGGGCCTGCTGCTGTCCGGCTGCGGCGGCACCGAGACCGCTGAGACCGAAGCCGCTGTCAGCGGCACCACCGGCGTTCAGGACGTCCACCTGAAGGTCTGGGTTCCGGAAGAAGAGCAGGACATCATGCAGCAGATGGCGGATTCCTTCGCCGCTGCACACCCCGAGTACAACTTCTCCATCGAGATGTCCATCATGGGCATCGATGAGGCCAATGCTCAGCTGAAGACGGACGCCGACTCCGCCGCTGACATATTCCAGATGGCTTCCGGCGGCGTGCCCGAGCTGCAGAAGATGGGCCTGCTGCTGCCCATCGGCTACAACGAGGCAGAGCTGCGTGAGCTGTATGCCGAGAACGCCATCACCGCTGTCACCGCTGAGGACGGCCTGATTTATGCGGTTCCGTTCACCCCCAACACCTTCTTTATGTACTACAACACCAGCATGTTCACCGAGGAAGACGTGAAGAGCCTGGATGCCATGCTGGCCAAGGACCTGGGCGAAGGCGTTGATTACAATGTGGCCTTCCCCGTCAGCGGCTCCTGGTATCTGGAATCCTTCTTCTTTGCTGCAGGCTGCACCTTGTTCGGTGAGGACGGCAAGGACCCCACCTCCATGGACTGGAACAATGAAAAGGGCCTGGCTGCCGGCCAGTACATGATCGACCTGGTGAACAACCCCAAGTTCATTGATGACAAGAACGGCATCGGCATGAGCCTGCTGCGGGAAGGCAAGGTGGGCGCCATCTTCTCCGGCACCTGGGACGCGTCTTTGGTTCAGGAAGCCCTGGGTGAGAACTACGGCGCCGCCAAGCTGCCCACTGCCAACATCAACGGCACCGACAGCCAGCTGCGCAACTTCGGCGACTACAAGACCTACGCTGTCAAGTCCAGCACCAAGTATCCCCTGGCTGCCCAGCAGTTTGCCGAATGGATCTGCAACGAGGAGAACCAGCTGCTGCGCTATGAGGCCATCGGCGTCTCCCCCTGTATCACCAGCCTGGCAGAGTCTCCCGAACTGGCGGACGATCTGGCAACGGCCGCTCTGGTGGAACAGTCTGAGCATTACTATCCCCAGCCCAACATCCCCCAGATCAACGAGTACTGGACTCCCGCTGCCGCTTTCGGTGAGGGAATCGTGAACAAGGAGATCACCTCCGAGAACCTTCAGGAGCAGCTGGATGCGTTTGTCAACGCAGTTACCACCACGCTGACAGAGTAATCGGAAAGAAAATTGCACGGCGGAAGGGCCGCCGGAGGGAACTGCGGCGGCCCTTCCTTATAGAAAATTCATTCCGGGGGTGTAGAAATTGAAATTGCGATTGAGGATCAGGAGAACCCCCCTCACCATCTTCAAAGAGGGCGACGTCTTTACCAAGTTGTCCTTCCTGGTATGGGGCCTGTCCAACATGGTGCGCGGGCAGATTGCTAAGGGCGCCATTTACCTGGCGATGGAGGTCGCCTTCGTTTACTACATGATCACCAGCGGACTGACCAATCTGGTCAACCTGACAACGCTGGGAACCCACGAGCAGGGTATGGTCTTCAATGAAACCCTGGGCATTTATGAGGTGCAGCAGGGCGACAACTCCATGCTGATGCTGCTCTACGGCGTGGTGGCCATTGTGGTGGTAGCCATGGCCATTGTGGTATGGATGACCTCGGTGTACTCCGGCGAGGATGCCCGGCAGCGCAAGATCAGCGGGCGGAAGGTCTATGGAATCACCGATGATATTACCAGCCTGTTCGATACCCACATCGTGCGGTTGTTCCTGTGCCTGCCGCTGATCGGCATTCTGGTGTTCACGGTAACGCCTCTGATCTACATGATTCTGATGGCATTCACCAACTACGATGCCAATCATCAGCCGCCCGGACATCTGTTCACTTGGGTAGGGCTGGAGAACTTCCGGGCCATTATGGACGCCAGCGGTCAGCTGGGCGCCACCTTCCTGCCGATTCTGGCATGGACCCTGATCTGGGCCGTGTGTGCCTGCTTCTCCTGCTATTTCGGCGGAATGTTCCTGGCCATTCTCATCAACTCCAAGCGGATCAAGCTGAAGAAGGTGTGGCGGACGGTATTTGTGCTGGCCATGGCCATTCCCTCCTTCATCTCCCTGCTGGTCATCAACACCATGCTGGGAAACAACGGCATCATCAACGTGCTGCTTCAGAACTGGGGCTTCACCACAGAGCCGCTGCCCTTCCTGACCAACGCCACCTGGGCCCGGTGCACCGTTATCGTGGTGAACCTGTGGATCGGCATCCCGGCCACCATGCTGATGACTTCCGGCATTCTGATGAACATTCCCGCAGAGCAGTATGAAAGCGCTGCCATCGACGGCGCAAACCCCTTCCAGCAGTTTGTCAAGATCACCTTCCCGTATATGCTCCAGGTGACCACGCCCTACCTGATTACCAACTTCATCGGCAACATCAACAACTTCGGCGTGATCTACTTCCTGACCGGCGGCGGCCCCAATACCCTGGAATACTACAAGGGCGCGGGCAAAACCGACCTGCTGGTTACCTGGCTGTATAAGCTGACCAATGACAGCAACGACTACAACCTGGCGGCTACCATCGGTATTCTGATCTTCATTATTTCCGCCGTATTCTCCATGATTACCTATGCCCGTGCGGGCATCAGCAAGAATGAGGAGGCGTTGCAGTGATGAATCGAAAAGAAATAATCGGTTTGCGCAGACAGCCCCAGCTGCTGGCTGCAGGCGTCTATGTGCTGCTTCTGATTTGCTGGCTGCTCCCCTTCGTATCGGTGGAGGGAACCACCATGAACGGCTTTGCGCTGGCTAAGAGCCTGGCGGAGGGCGGCTCCCTGTTGGGCGGGCTGTATCCCCTGGGCGCCGGATTGGCGGTACTGCTGGCGGTCTGCGGCGCATTCCTGGCCGCAAGACCCAGTGTCAAGGGCGTGCGGGTGTGGACTGTGATCGGTGCGGTGGAGTTTGCCGCCTTGGTCATCGTGATGTTTGCTACCAAGGGCGTTCTGGACCAGAGCGGGCTGCTGCCTCAGGCATTTCTGGTGAAAAATTTCAGCGTGGGCTACTGGCTGGCGCTGGTTGTGGCCCTGGTGGGACTGTACTGCGCCATGGAAGCCACCAAGGTTTCTGCCGGATACATTGTGCTGTCTGTGATGAGCGTGATCTGGCTGTTCCCCATTTTGTGGATTCTGCTGACCTCCCTGCGTGGTGAGGGCGGCTACTATGTGGGCTACTTCATTCCCAAGACCTTTACCCTGGACAATTACTTCAAGCTCTTCCAGGAGGGCAGCGCCATTCCCTTCGGCAAATGGTGGCTCAATACCTTCCTGGTGGCCTCGGTGAGCTGTGTCCTGAATACCCTGATCGTGCTGATGACTTCCTACGTTCTCAGCCGTCACCGGTTCTCCGGCCGTACCCTGCTGATGAAGGCCATGATGGTTATCGGTATGTTCCCCGGCTTCATGTCCATGATCGCCGTGTACAACATCCTGAAAGGCATGGGCATCGGTCAAAGCCTGGGGGCGCTGGTTCTGGTGAACGTGGCCAGTTCCGCCATGGGCTACTACATCTGCAAGGGCTTTATGGACACGGTGCCCCGGGCCCTGGATGAGGCCGCCCTGCTGGACGGCGCCACCCACTTCAAGATCTTCTACCAGATCATGATTCCCATGGCCAAGCCCATCATCATCTATCAGCTGATGAGCGCATTCCTGGGCCCCTGGGGCGATTACATCTTCCCCAGCCTGTTGCTGGGCGACAAGCAGTCCTCCTACACGGTTGCCCTGGGCTTGAAATGGCTGACGGATACCCAGCGGATTGAGACCTACTACACCCAGTTCGCTGCCGGTGCGGTGATGGTGTCCATTCCCATTGTGGTGCTGTTCTGCATCCTCCAGCGCTACTATGTGGAGGGTATGTCCGGCGCCGTGAAGGGTTGATCCCAAATCTTCCATTTGATTTCCTTCTGAAAAACCGGAGGCCTGCCGTTGGGCAGACCTCCGGTTTTGGCGTATAGTAAGGAACATTTTCCAAATCAATCCGGAGTGATGGCAATTTTGATAACCCCATCTTTCCGATTTTCAAACACATCGTAGGCCCTCTGGATGTCCTTCAGAGGGAAGCGGTGGGTGATCAGGGGCGTGGTGTCCAGTTTGCCTAGCTGAATCAGCCGGAGAATTTCGGCGCAGTCGCAGCCGTCCACGCCCCCGGTTTTGAAGGTCAGATTCTTTCCATACATCTGAGGAAGGGGGAGCGTCTGGGGTTCGTCATACAGGGCTACTACCGTCACGATGGCGTTGGGCCGGGCGCACTGCCAGGCCAGGGTAAAGGTGTCGCTGCCTCCGGCTACCTCCAGCACCACGTCCGCACCGCCGTGATCGGAGTGGGAACGGACAAAGGCTTCACATTCCCCGGGTTCACACACCAGCACCTGGGGATAGTGCTCCCGGACAAAGGCAATCCGGGCCGGGTCTTTCTCACACACAATGACCTTCCTTGGATTTTTCAGCAGCACACAAAGCAGGGTGCAGATTCCCGTGGGCCCTGCCCCCAGAATCAGCACCGTGTCCTCGGGGGAAATCTCAGAAATCCGGGCGGCCCAGAAGCCGGTGGCCAGGATGTCTCCCACAAACAGGGCCTGTTCATCGGTGACGCCCTGGGGAATTTTGTTCAGTCCTTGGTCGGCGTAGGGCACCCGCACGAATTCCGTCTGTCCGCCGTCAATCCGGCAGCCCAAGGCCCAGCCCCCGTTGGGGTCGGTGCAGTTGTTGACATAACCGTGGCGGCAGAAAAAACAGTCCCCGCAGAAGGTCTCTACGTTCACGGTCACCCGGTCGCCGGGAACAACGGCGGTAACCTGGGAACCCACGGATTCCACCACACCCACCATTTCGTGCCCCACGGTGATCCCCGGCACCGCCCGGGGGACGGAGCCGTGTTTGATGTGCAGGTCGCTGGTGCAGATGCTGCTCAGGGTTACCCGGACAATGGCGTCCCGGGGGCTCTGAATTTCCGGCTTGGGTTTCTCTATCAGGGCAAATTCTCCCTGACGGATATAGGTTAAGGCTTTCATAACCAAAGCCTCCTTTCGTATACGGGAATCCTACCACACTTTCGGAGAAAAAGCTACGGGGAAGACAAAAAGAAATGACCCTCGATGGCTCCTGTTCTTGGTAACCCATCGAGGATCATTTCATGAAGTTGTCAGGTTCCGTCATTTACTTAACCTCCGATTTCTGCAGTTTTGGGAAGATTCCTTAGTACATTGGACTCACTCCTTTTTTGTAGCTTCATCATACACGGGAATCGGGAACTTTGCAAGATGGAATGTTTCCCAAGAAATTGCCGCCATTCTCGGTCAGAATGTGAATGGACAAAAAGCAATGGCGGTGCTATACTGAAATTGTTGGGCGGCCGTGGGGCCGTCTGTTTTGCGGAAAAGGGCTGCCCCAGCGGGGCAGCCCTTCCGTGTTACAAAGAGAGATTTTTCCGGCAGAAAATGGCAATTGCCGCCAGGTACAGGGCAATCCCCACCAGCAGCAGAACGCCTGCTCCGGCAAAGGCGTAGGCTTCTCCCGCCAGAATCCCATCAGGCTGGAACAGGGTGAAGAAGGTGACATAGCGCAGAGCCCGGGCTTTTTCTCCGGCGTTGGCCAGCATCTGCAGAACAAACATGACCACCGGGATCCCGGCGCCGAAGGCCAGGGCGTACTTTGTCTCGGAGAAAGCACAGGAGAACAAAAAGCAGACGCCGCCGATAAACAGGTGCAGGCACACGAGCCCTGCGTTGATATTCAGAAGCCCCGGGATGTCCAGTTCTCCGGGGAAGAGCAGGTGGCTCACCAGAATCTCCAGCCCGGTGACGTAGACCAGCAGGATTGCGATTCCGCTGATCAGCACCCACAACTGGGTGGCGGCGATGGTGCTTCGCTTCACCGGCGCTGCCAGCAGGACGGCCATGGAACCCTGGTCCACATATTTTGCCGCTAGGGCGTTGCTGCGGAGAATGGTGTATACCATGGGAAATACCAGCAGCAGGAATCCATACAGATAGGAAATCAGAAAGCCCAGCAAGGTGGTGGCCCCGGCCCGCATTCCCACTGCGGCCATCAGTTCCGGCATGACCTCCACGAAGCTGTCCAGAGTGGTCATCAGCTCCGGGTCAAACATGCTGACAATCACGCACACATACAAACTCAGAACGGCGGCGATGATGAGAAGCAGCTTTCCGCTGTTCTTCATCTCGTACCCATACAGCACCCGGTTAATCATGGCGTTTCCCTCCATAGTAATGCAGGAAGATGGATTCCAGACTCTGCTTGGCGGTGACCCGGGCCTTGTTTCCCGAGGCGCTGCCGCCAAAATCCCGGGCAAAGGCACGGGCCAGCTTGGGATTGTCCAGGGTGACCGTATAGGTGCGCATATGGCGCTTGCGGAGGGTGTCAATGGTGTCCACGGTGGCCAGCCGGCCCTCCCGGATGATGCCTACCCGGTCGCAGGTCCGCTCCACCTCCTCAAACATATGGCTGGAGAGCAATATGGTTTTGCCCCGCTGCTTTTCCTCCCGGAGCAGTTCGACGAAGCGGTTCTGCATCAGCGGGTCCAGGCCGCTGGTGGGTTCGTCCAGAATCAGAACCTGGGGATCGTGGGAAAATGCGGTGACGATTCCCAGCTTCTGCCGCATACCCTTGCTCATTTTTCGGATTTTGCCTCTGGGGTCCACCTCAAAGCGGTCCATCAGCTCCTTTTCCCGGCTGGGCTCCCGCAGACCCCGGTAGCGGGCGCAGAAATTCAGAAATTCCCACCCGGTCATATCCTCAAAGAAATTCATTTCTCCGGGGATATAGCCCAGAAATTCCTGGATGCGGTCCCGCTCCTTCCAGCAATCCAGGTGGGCAATCCGGCACTTGCCGGACTGGGGACGGAGAAACCCCATCAAGTGGCGGATGGTGGTGGTTTTTCCGGCGCCGTTGGGGCCGAGAAATCCGAAGATTTCCCCCTCTTCCACCCGGAAGGAAATCTGGAAGATGCCCTTCCCGTTCCCATAGTCCCGGGTCAGATCGGCAATTTTGATCACACTCATTGTGGACGCCTCCTTTTTTCTGGATTGGAGGGATACTACCGCAATTGTACCAAACTGATGGGATTTTTCAAGACGGAATTTGACATTTTTATAAGGCGGCGGTTTCCCGCTTGACGGGCAGTTTTTGCAGAACCAGGCCTGTGATGTCTGCCAGTGCCCAGCCAATGGGAATGGCCCACCAGATGGCTTCCACACCCCACAGCGGGGCAAATCCGTAGGCCAGCGCCACCCGGGTACCCAGGGAAATGATGGTCAGCACCAGAGAAATCCGGGGGCGGCCCACCGCCCGGAAATATCCGTACAGCAAAAACAGCACCCCGATGCCCACATAGCAGGCCCCTTCAATGCGCAGATACCGGACACCTACCGCCAGGGCCTGGGTTTCCTGCTCCTGGATGAAAATACCCATCAGGTTGGGAGCCAGCAGCCACACTCCGGCGGAAACCAGGGCGCAGAAGCCGATGACCAGGACGATAGCGCTGCGGGTACCGGCCTGAATCCGCCGGGTGTTTCCGGCGCCGTAGTTCTGGGAGATGAACAGGGAGTAGGCGTTGCCGAATTCCTGGGCGGGCATGTAGGCCAGAGTGTCGATTTTCACCCCAGCGGCAAAGGCGGCCATCACCGCGGTGCCGAAGCTGTTCACCAGACCCTGAACCATGAGAATTCCGAAGTTCATCACCGACTGCTGGGCGCCGGTGGCGGCGGCGTAGGTGAGAATGGACACCAGGGTGGCAGGCCGGACTCTGGCGCCCTTGCCGGGACGGCTCAGGGGTTCCCGGAGCAGGCTGTATCCGGCAATTCCCACACCGGCCAGAATCTGGGCAATGACGGTGGCCTCAGCGGCCCCAGCCACGCCCCGATGGAATCCGGCGACGAACAGCACATCCAGCCCAATGTTCACCACGGTGCTGATACCCAGAAAAATCAGCGGAACCAGGGAATTTCCCACAGAGCGCAGGAAAAAGGCGTAGTAATTGTACAGGAAGATAAAGGGAAGCCCCACCAGAATCACCCGGACATAGTCATGCATCAGCTTGTATACGTCCGCCGGGGTCTGCATCCAGTGCAAAATGGAATCCAGCAGGACGAAAGAGGCACCGGTCAGCGCGGCGGTGATGGCCAGAATCAGCACAAAGGCGGAGGCCAGGTATTCCCGCATGGCATCATAGGCCCGGCGGCCGCAGCTGATGGACAGCAGCGCCCCCGCACCCATGCACATTCCGATGATCAGCGACGTCAGAAAGGTCATCAGGGTGTAGGCGCTGCCCACAGCGCCCAGGGCTCCGGTACCCAGGTATTTTCCCACAATCCAGGTATCGGCCAGATTGTAGCACTGCTGCAGCACGTTGCCCAGAATCATGGGCAGGGCAAAAATCAGCATGGTTTTGGTAACCGAGCCGGTGGTTAAATCCCGTTTCATCGTTGGCGGACTCCTTCATCAATTGTTTTTCCTGCCTAGTATAGGCGCAAATGCCGCAAATTGCAAGACGCTGACCCGATTCCTGTCCGGGGCCGGGAATATTTTTGAACCTGGCCTGGATTTGCCGGGACGGCGCTGGATGCAGGCGGCGCTTTCCCTCTTGCGGAAAGTCCCGGCGGGGGGTATAATGGGGAAAACAGCGGGGGAGAATGAATATGGAAAAGAAATGGATTGCAGTGGTTCCTCTCTGGGACGAGGAAAAGCACAGCCTGTGGATGCTGCCCAACTATCTGGAGGGCATCCGGGACTCCGGAGGTGTTCCGGTGATTCTGCCGCTGGATGTGCCGGCGGAGGATGCCGTGGGGATTCTGGAGCGGTGTGACGGCCTGCTGATGACCGGTGGACAGGATGTCTCCCCGGTACTGTACGGGGAGGAGGAAAAGGATACCTGCGGTGAACTGTGCAAAGCCCGGGACACCCTGGAGCAGGCCCTTTACCGCCGGGCGGTGGAGCTGGACAAGGCGGTGCTGGGCATCTGCCGGGGAATTCAGATGATCAATGTCCTGGAAGGGGGCACCCTCTATCAGGATCTTCCCACGGAGCATCCCAGCCAGGTGGAGCATCATGGGCAGCCGCCCTATGACCAGGTGATTCACGAGGTGCAGCTGTGCGGCCCGCTGGAATCTCTGCTGGGCGCCAGATGCCTGGGGGTGAACAGCTATCATCACCAGGGAATCAGGAATCTGGGAAAGAATCTGGAGAAAATGGCCTGGGCGGAAGACGGCATCGTGGAAGCGGTGCGGCGCAGGGACCGCCGGTTTGTCTGGGCGGTTCAATGGCATCCGGAGTTCAGCTTCCGCAGCGACGCCAACAGCCGGAAGATCTTCCGGGCCTTTGTGGATCATTGCTGAAAATTCTGACAACACCTGCCGGTGGGTTCCGGCAGGTGTTTTTTTATGTTTTTCTGAAAGTTGCATGATAGACGGCAACTTTGCCCTTTTTTGAAATCATGGGTGAAAAGGCCCTGCCCGGGGGCATCAGAACCAGATCCGGGCGGCCTGCATAGCATGGGGGGAGACCCTGCATGCTGCCGGGGAAAGACGGGCCTTTTCCGATAACAAAGGAGGCGGTGATGTGACCCTATTACAGATTCAGAATCTTTTGCAGTATCTGGGCTATTATCTGCTGACAGCAGACGGCATTTCCGGCCCGGGTACGGTGGCGGCGGTGAAGGACTTTCAGGAAGACAGCGGACTGGACCCGGACGGAATTCCCGGTAAGCTTACCCAGGCGGCCCTGCTGGACGCCGTTTGGAATGGCCGGTTCAAGGCCGAGAAGGAAACATCCGGTGAAGGGGAGGGAACCCCCGGGTGGTGGAAGGAGATCCGCTATTTCACCCGGGAGGAGTTCCGGTGCAAATGCGGCGGAACGTACTGCAATGGCTTCCCGGCGGAACCCCAGGAGGAACTGGTCCGGGCGGTTGACAGTGTCCGGGACCATTTTGAAAAAGCGTTCAGCCCCAACAGCGGCGTCCGCTGTCCCACCCACAATGCCAACGTGGGCGGGGTGGCCAACTCCCGACACCTGAGGGGCAGGGCGGTGGACTTTGGCGTCCCCGGAAAAACCGCAGCCCAGGTGCTTGCCTATGTGGAAACCCTGCCGGATATCCGCTATTGTTACGCCATTGACGAAGACAATGTGCACATGGACATCGGGTGAGGGGGACAGATGGATACACTGAAGACCCTGGCCCTGGTGCTGGGATATTTGGGCTCCGTCGCTGCGTTTCTGGCCGGGGGGCTGAAATTCCTGGACGGCTACAGGAAGATTCTGTCCGGACAGAGATGCCAGCTCCGCTCGACCATGCTGCACATTTACTACCGGCATCTGGAGCAGAAGGAAATCCGCCAGTACGAGATGGAGAATTTCCTGCTGATGTACCAGGCATACAAGGCCATGCACGGAAACAGTTTTATTGACGAAATCCACGAGGAAGTGACCTCATGGAAAATCATTACATGACAGGAGGAAGAGCAGATGCAGGAGATTATCAATGCGCTGATTGATGGCGGTGTCCAGGTGGCGGCTGCACTGGCGGTGGCCTTGATCGGTGTGGCGGGTACCTGGGTCACGGCCCAGATCGGCCGGGTCAAAAAGCTGCAGACGGTGCAGATTGCCGTCAGCGAGGCTAAGGACGCCGCCATGACCACCGCTCTGGAATTGCAGCAGACGGTGGTGGAGGACCTGAAGGCCGCGGCGGCAGACGGCAAACTTTCCAAGGAGGAAATCGACAGCCTGCGGCAGAAGCTGCTGGCTTTGTCCATGGAAAAACTGTCCGACACCTCGGCAAATATTCTCACTGCCGCCGGAGTGGACATTTCCGCTTTGATTACCGGGGCGGCGGAAGCGCTGATTGCCCAATGGAAGGCTTCCTGAGACCAATAAAAAATATCCGCCGGTTTTTCCGGCGGATATTTTTTTGATTTCAGATTCGGGCCACGCCGGATTTCCGGGCGGCTTCGGCCACAGCCTGGGCCACAGCCGGTCCTACCCGCTTGTCAAAGGCGGCGGGAATGATGTAATCGGCGCTGAGTTCGTCATCGGAGACCAGATCGGCCAGGGCCTGGGCGGCGGCCATTTTCATTTCCTCATTGATGTCCGAGGCCCGGACGTCAAAGGCACCCCGGAAAATGCCGGGGAAGGCCAGCACGTTGTTGATCTGGTTGGGGTAGTCGGAGCGGCCGGTGGCAATGACAGCGGCACCGCCGGCTTTGGCGTCATCCGGGAAGATTTCCGGGGTGGGGTTGGCGCAGGCGAAGATGATGGCCTTGGGTGCCATGGTTTTCACCATTTCTGTGGTCAGGGTGCCGGGGGCGGAAACACCGATAAACACGTCGGCTCCCCGGATCACATCCGCCAGCTTGCCGGTTTCCTTGTTCAGGTTGGTGACCTGGGCCATTTCCTCTTTGATCCAGTTCAGCTTTTCCCGTCCGGCATAGATGGCGCCGGTGCGGTCGGTCATGATGATGTTCCGGAATCCGGCAGACAGCAGCAGCTTTACAATGGCCACGGCAGCGGCACCGGCACCGGAGGTGACGATTTTCACGTCCTCCTTCTTCTTGCCCACCACCTTCAGGGCGTTCAGCAGCCCGGCCAGGGTGATGACGGCGGTGCCGTGCTGATCGTCGTGGAAGATGGGAATGTCGCACTTTTCCTTCAGTTTCCGCTCGATCTCAAAGCACCGGGGGGCGGAAATGTCTTCCAGGTTCACGCCGCCGAAGGAACCGGAAATCAGGTACACGGCGTTGACAAATTCATCCACATCCTTGGACTTGATGCAAAGGGGGAAGGCGTCCACGTTGCCGAAAGCCTTGAACAGAGCGCACTTGCCCTCCATGACCGGCATGCCGGCCTCGGGGCCGATGTCGCCCAGACCCAGCACGGCGGTTCCGTCGGTGATGACGGCGCACAGGTTGTGACGGCGGGTCAGTTCATAGGATTTGGAGATGTCCTTCTGAATTTCCAGACAGGGCTGGGCCACACCGGGGGTATAGGCCAGGGACAGCTCTTCCTTGTTGGTGACGGGTACAGTGGCCACCACCTCAATTTTGCCCTTCCACTCACCGTGGAGCCGCAGGGATTCTTTTGCATAGTCCATTGGAAAAAACCTCCTTCACTGATTACCTACACTTTACAACATTTTTCCCGGTTTGAAAAGCCCCCGGGAAGAAAAAGTTTTCTCTCCCGGGGGAAATCAGGATAGACTTGCATTCCCCCCGGGAGTGTGGTATGCTATGAGAAAACATCGGCAGGGAGGTGAGGGCCTTGAGCGTCCATGAATCCGGGGAAATGTATCTGGAAGCCATTTTGGTGCTGGGTAAACGCAGTGGATTTGTCCGCTCGGTGGATGTCAGCGCCTATCTGGGGTATTCCAAGCCCAGTGTGTCCCGGGCGGTGGGGATTCTGCGAAAAGAAGGATACCTGGAGGTAGACGAGGATGGGGGACTCACCCTTACCGATACCGGACGGGAAATCGCGGAAAAAATTTTTGAGCGGCATACGGTCCTGTCCCAGGTGCTGATGCGCCTGGGTGTCAGCGAGGAAACAGCCACGGCGGATGCCTGCAGAATCGAGCACGTGATCAGCGACGAGTCCTTCCGGGCCATACAGCTCCATCAGGTTCAGGAAGAAAAGAACGCCGGGCGGTGATACCGCCCGGCATTTCAAACTGTCGAAAACCCCCTTCGGGGCTTTCCGGCAAGTTTTTGCAGTCTGCCGCGCGTATCATTTGTCCCCCGTAGGGAGACAAATTCCACACTTGCAGCCTGAGAAGTGTTTTCTGCCAGGTACGCGCCCCGGCAGAAAACTTTTTTGACTTTATTTGCCGCCATAGGCAGCAAACTCTTTAAGACCTTTTTGACACGCTCAAACGCCGGGCGGTGATACCGCCCGGCGTTTGTTTGAAGCTCACTGTGTCAGAAGCAGGATCCGGTAATCAGTACCGCCATTACAATGGAGAGCAGGGCCGGAACCAGAGACAGAAGAAAGTTTTGCGAAGAATCGTTTTTCATATTCATACCTCCTGAAAGCATTCTCACGCGAACAGATCCCGGTAGGAATCGTTCAGCAGATTTTCAAACACAGAGCGCTGGATGGTGAATTCCGGGCTGCCCATATAACCGGGGGCCACTTCGTACTCATCAAAGGGAATGACCAGATTGCCGCTGTCATCAAAGTAGAAGTTGTGATCGGTGCCCAACTCAATGAAGTCCTGCCCCATATCGCTGTCTTCCGTCCAGTAGACCAGGCTGGGATCTTCTTCCATCCGCTGTTTCATCTGAGCCAGAATGTCCTGACGGAGCACTTCGGCGTAGCTGTCGTCTGTGAACAGGTCGCCCAACTGGACAATTTGGTCCTGGCTGCGGTCCACGTTGTAGTAGACGTAGTAATTGGTGCCGCTGCCGGAAGCCTGGAACACGGACAGCTTCAGGGTAAACCACTGGTCGGTGTTGGTCACCACATCATAATCTGCATAGAGAGAAGTATGTCCTTCGTCGCCAATGGCCTCCACGTCTGCATAGAACTGGTCAGTCAGTTCCTGAATCAGCTGTTCCACGTCCTTGTTGATTTCCTCCCCGGCAGCACCCATGGTACCGTCCTCGATTCCGGGAACGTCAATGTCCATATCGTGATAATCGTCAGAGTAGACGTAGTTGCGAATGGTGATAACCTGAATCAGCTTGCCCAGAACGGGAACCTGCTCCAGGGTTTGTGCATAAGTCACGCTGACATTGGGCAAAAGGAAGAGAAACACAAATACAAGTCCGGCAGCAGTGGCTGCAATCCGGCGAAGGGGAGAGAACCGAATCACCTTTCGCTGGGGCAGCTGGGACAGCGTGTCCTCAACCTTTTTGCTGGTCTCCGGGGGAACGGGGATTCCTTCTTTTTCGGCCATCTGGAAAATCAGTTCATCAAAGGGATTCATAGTAAAAGTCCTCCATTTTCAAGGTTTCTTTCAGCATTTTTCTTGCCCGGGACAGTTGGGTTTTTACCGCGATTACCGTAGCCCCGGTGACGTGGGCGATTTCCTGCAAGGACAGATTCTCATAGTAAAAGAGAATCACGGTGGTCTGGTAGGGCTGGCGCAGTTGGGACACTGCCTGCCATAAAACCAGCTTGGTATTGACCTGCTGGTAGGAAAAACCGTCTGCCAGATCGAACTGTTCGTCGATATCCACCGTGGCTGGCCGCTTTCGCAGCATTTCCAGACAGGTATTATGCAGAATCTTCAAAAGCCAGGGTTTGAAGGTTTTTTCATCGCGCAATTGTGACAAGCTGGAAAAGGCCCGGACGATGGACTCGCTGATGGCGTCCTCCGCATCGTGCTGATTGTGCAGGATGCTGTACGCCACAGCATACATTGTCCCCTGGCTGGTGCGGACCTTTTCGCAGAAATCATTGGTTGTGATCACATCGTATTCCTCCGCGGCTTGCAATGGTGTTGGGACAGGTGATTGCCTAGGTGTTTGCCTATCTGTTATGTAGAGGATTATACTCAACAAAAAGTGACAGAAAAACAAGAAAATTTTTCCATTAGTATATCCCGGAGGG
>DVKV01000090.1 GCA_018715835.1 Candidatus Faecousia intestinavium
GGGCACCGCCTTTGCCCGGCCCGTCATCGGCAAGAAGCTGGCGGAAATCGCTCTGGCAGAGGGCGCCGACGCCATCGCCCACGGCGCCACCGGCAAGGGCAACGACCAGGTCCGGTTTGAGCTGGCCATCAAGCGGTTCGCTCCGGAGATGAAGATCATCGCCCCCTGGCGGGAGTGGGATATCAAGTCCCGGGATGAGGAAATCGACTACGCCGAAGCCCACAAGATCCCCCTGAAGATCAGCCGGGAGACCAACTATTCCAAGGACAAGAACCTGTGGCACCTGAGCCACGAGGGCCTGGATCTGGAAGATCCCGCCAATGAGCCGGATTACGACAAGCCCGGCTTCCTGGAAATGGGCGTGTCCCCCTTCCAGGCTCCCGACGTGCCCACCTATGTGACGCTGGACTTTGAGGCCGGCGCGCCTGTGGCCATCGACGGAGAGAAGATGAAGGCTTCCAAGATCATTGAAAAGCTGAACGCCCTGGGCGGCGCCAACGGCATCGGCATCATCGACATTGTGGAGAACCGTCTGGTAGGTATGAAGGACCGGGGCGTGTACGAAACGCCCGGCGGCACCATCCTCTACTTTGCTCATCAGCAGCTGGAGATGATCACCATGGACAAGGACACTCTGCACATCAAGCAGAAGCTGGCCGTGGACTACGCCGACATGATCTACAACGGCAAGTGGTACTCTCCCATGCAGGAGGCCCTGACCGCCTTTGCCAACAAGGCCAATGAGTACGTCACCGGCTCCGTGAAGCTGAAGCTCTACAAGGGCAACATCATCCCCGCCGGCACCACCTCTCCCTACTCCCTGTACTCTGAGAACCTGGTGACCTTCGGCGAAAGCGACTACGACCAGGGCCAGGCTGCCGGCTTCATCAACCTGTGGGGCCTGCCCACCAAGGTTCAGGCGCTGCGGGAGCAGGGGAAGCTGTAAGAACCCTTCTTTGAACCAAACCGGAATTTGTCCCCCAGATGGGGGACGAATTCCCCACTGACGGCCTGTAAGGGATGTTCCGCCAGGGAAGCGCCCCGGCGGAACATCTTTCATTTCTTAAAAATCATTCTATTTCGTATTCGAGGTAACGGACTATGGCAAAAATGTGGGCCGGACGGACGTCCGGCGAGGTCAGCAGCATTGCGGATGATTTCAATTCCTCCATCCACTTTGACTGCAAACTGTATCAGCAGGATATCACCGGCTCCATGGCCCACGCCGCCATGCTGGGGGCCCAGGGCATCCTGACCCAGCAGGAGGCGGATACCCTGATCGAGGGATTGCAGGGGATCCTGGACGACCTGAAATCGGGAAAACTGGACTTTGACTACACCTGCGAGGATATCCATATGTTTGTGGAGCAGGTGCTGACCCAGCGGCTGGGGGATGTGGGCAAGAAGCTCCACACTGCCCGGTCCCGGAATGACCAGGTGGCCCTGGATCTGCGGATGTACCTGCGCTCTGAAATTGATGAGATCAGCGACTTGGTCAAGCATCTGCTGAAGGCGGTTGTGGACCAGGCGGAGCAGAACCTGGGGGTCATCATGCCCGGCTACACCCATCTGCAGCGGGCCCAGCCCATTCTGTTCGGACATCATCTGATGGCCTATGCCATGATGCTGCTGCGGGATCTGGACCGGCTGGCGGACTGCCGGAAGCGGATGAATGTGTCCCCCATCGGCTGCTGCGCCCTGGCAGGCACCACCTACAACACCGACCGGTGGATGGAGGCCAAGGCCCTGGGCTTTGACGACATTGCCCGCAACAGCATTGACGGCGTGTCTGACCGGGACTTCTGCGTGGAACTGATGAGCGCCATTTCCGTGCTGATGATGCACCTGAGCCGGTTCTCCGAGGAGATTATCCTCTGGGCCAGCTGGGAGTTCAAGTTCGTGGAACTGAGCGATGCCTATACCACCGGCTCCTCCATTATGCCCCAGAAGAAAAACCCCGACATGGCAGAGCTGGTTCGGGGCAAGACCGGCCGGGTTTACGGCGACCTGATGGCCCTGCTCACCACCCTGAAGGGTCTGCCCCTTGCCTACAACAAGGATATGCAGGAGGACAAGGAAGCGGTGTTCGATGCCGTGGACACGGTGAAAATGTGCCTGAAGGTCTTTGCTCCCATGGTGCAGACCATGACCGCCAAGCCGGAGAACATGAAAAAGGCGGCCCAGGGCGGCTTCATCAATGCCACGGATCTGGCGGACTACCTGGTGAAAAAGGGACTGCCCTTCCGCAGCGCCTATAAGATTTCCGGTCAGATCGTGGCCAAGTGCATTGCCGACGGCCAGGTGCTGGAGACCCTGCCTCTGGACGTGTATCAGACCTTCAGCCCCCTGTTCGGGGAGGATTTGTATCAGGACATTGACTTGACCACCTGTGTGGAGAAGCGGGTTTCCCAGGGCGGCACCTCCGCCGCATCGGTGAAATCCCAGATTGCTTATGTAAAGGAGCGGATGGCATGACCAACTTGCAGGGAAGAAGCTTTCTGAAGCTTCTGGACTACACCCCCGAAGAAATCGACTCCCTGCTGAATCTGGCGGCGGAGCTGAAGCAGCAGAAGAAGGTGGGCATCTCCCACCGGATGCACCAGGGGAAAAATGTGGTGCTGCTGTTCGAGAAGGATTCCACCCGGACCCGCTGCGCCTTTGAGGTGGCGGCGGCGGACCTGGGCATGAGCGCCACCTACCTGGGGCCCACCGGCTCCCAGATGGGGAAGAAGGAGTCCATCGCCGATACCGCCCGGGTGCTGGGCCGGATGTACGACGGCATTGAGTACCGGGGCTACGGACAGCAGATTGTGGAGGATCTGGCCAAGTACGCCGGGGTGCCGGTGTGGAACGGCCTGACCAACGAGTTCCATCCCACCCAGATTCTGGCGGATTTTCTCACCATCCGGGAGCATTTCGGCGGCCTGAAGGGGAAAAAGCTGATCTACATGGGAGACGCCCGGTACAACATGGGCAATTCCCTGATGGTGGGCTGCGCCAAAATGGGAATGCACTTTGTGGCCTGCGCTCCCGAGAAGTATTTCCCCAGCCGGGAGCTGATTGCTCAGTGCCAGGCGGTGGCGGCGGAGACCGGGGCGGTGCTGGAATTCATTACCGACCCCATGGAGGCAACCAAGGGGGCCGATGTGATCTACACCGATGTCTGGGTGTCCATGGGCGAGCCGGACAGCGTGTGGAAGGAGCGGATTGAGGAGCTGAGCCCCTACCGGGTGACCATGGCCCTGATGGACAACGCCGGGCCCCAGTGCCGGTTCATGCACTGCCTTCCCGCTTTCCATGACCTGAACACCACCATCGGAAAACAGATTTATGAGAAGTTCGGCATTGACTGCATGGAAGTCACCGATGAGGTTTTTGAAAGCGACCGGTCTATCGTCTTCGACGAGGCAGAAAACCGGATGCACACCATCAAAGCGGTGATGGCGGCTACGCTGTAACCATTTCAAAAAGAGGCCCGGATTCCGGGCCTCTTTTTTCTGCGTGAACCCCTAAAAAATTAAGAAATACCGAGGAAATCGGCAGCACAATGGGAAAATGCGGAAAGCACTTGCATTTCCTGCCAATGGAATGTACGCTCATCATAAGTGGGTTTTGTCTGCTCAGTCTGCTTGCTCCTTCCATCTATCGCAGACATTAAAACACAATCCCCCGAAAACCGGATTCCGGCTTTCGGGGGATTTTTTGCAAATTTGGGGTTATCGCAGGAACAAGTGGATCAGCCAGTCGTAGAGCTGGGTGTAGGGCTGGTAGCGCATGGGCAGGTCCAGCCAGGTCTTCTTGTCCACGATGCTCTTGTAGTGGGTGAAGGCGTCAAAGCCGATTTTGCCGTGATAGGCGCCCATACCGCTCTCTCCCATGCCCCCGAAGCCCAGGGCGCTGGTGGCCAGATGGATGATGCAGTCGTTGACGCATCCCCCGCCGAAGGCGCACCGGGAGGTCACAGTCCGGATAAAAGCCTTGTTCTGAGAGAAGACATACAGGGCCAGGGGCGTGTCCTGGCTGCTTACAGTCTGAAGCACCTGCTGGGTGTCCCGGAAGGTGAGAATGGGCAGCACCGGTCCGAAAATTTCCTCGCCCATCACCGGGTCGTCCCAGGTGACATTGTCCAGCAGGGTGGGGGCGATTTTCAGTGCTTCCGGATCGGACTGACCGCCATGGACGACCTTTGCCGGGTCAATCAGGCCGGCAACCCGCTGGAAGTGCTTCTGGGAGATGATTTTTCCATAGGCAGGATTTTTCAGGGGATTTTCCCCGTATTGCCGTACAATTTCCCGCTTCAGGCAGTCAATCAGCTGATCTTTCACCGACTCGTGGCAGAGGATGTAGTCCGGGGCCACGCAGGTCTGACCGCAGTTCAGGAATTTGCCGAAGGCAATCCGCCGGGCCGCCAGAGAAATTTTGGCGGTGCTGTCTACAATGCAGGGGCTTTTTCCGCCCAGCTCCAGGGTGACGGGGGTCAGATGGGGCGCGGCCTTTTCCAGAACCAGCCGGCCCACGGTTTTGCTGCCGGTGAAGAAGATGCAGTCGAATTTCTGATCCAGCAGGTAGCTGTTTTCCTCCCGGCCGCCGGTGACCACTGCCACATATTCCGGGGGGAAGAGCTTTCCCAGAAGATCGGCCAGAAGGTTACTGGTGGCGGGGGAGTAGGCGCTGGGTTTGATGATCACGGTGTTGCCTGCCGCCAGGGCGTCCACCAGAGGATCCAGCGTCAGCAGGATGGGATAATTCCAGGGGCTCATAATCAGGCACACGCCGTAGGGGGTGGGCTTGCGGTAGCTCCGGGCGGCGAACTGGGCCAGGGGGGTGGGGACGGTTTCCTCCCGGGCATAGCTGCGGATGTGCCCCAGCATGTGGCGGATTTCGCTGAGCACCATGCCGGTTTCGCACATATAGCTCTCTTCAGCGGATTTGCCCAGGTCCTCTTTCAGGGCCCGGGCAATGGCAGCTTCGCTGTCCACCAGAGCCTGGTGGAGTTTTTTCAGGGCGGAAATCCGGTATTTCACATCCAGGGTTGCCCCGGTGGCGAAAAAGCTGCGCTGCTTTTCCAGCAGAGCGTCAATTTGTGTGGACTTCATGGGGTTCCTCCAGTACATCGAAGTAGAATTGTTCCAGCTGTTTGGCGTCCATCAGCACCGGAACGGGATAAAGGGGATTGGCTTCCCGATGGGCGTTCCGGGCCAGGGCGGGGAAGTCCTCCGGGCAGAGATTGGGGAGCTTTTCCGGGATGTTCATGTCCCGGTTCATCTGCCGGATCCGAGCGATCAGGGCTTTGCGGGCCTGGTCGGGAGGGGTCTGGGCGTCTGCGATGCCCATGGCGATGGCAATGTCCTTGGCCTTGCGGTCAATGGCAGAGCCGTAGGCCTCCAGCACATAGGGCAGCAGCACGGCGTTGGCCAGGCCGTGGGGGGTGTGATACCGACCGCCCAGAGAGTGGGCCACGGCGTGGCAGTAGCCTACATAGGATTTGGAGAAGGCCCGTCCTGCCAGGAAGGCGGCCCGGAGCATATTGGCCCTGGCGGTCATATTGTCGCCGTCGGCATAAGCCGTCTCCAGATTTTCCGCCACCAGCCGGGCAGCCTCCAGCGCGTCGGAGCGGGTTTGACGGGTGGTGGTCTGACCGATGTAGGCTTCGATGGCGTGGGTCAGGGCGTCCATGCCGGTGGTGGAGGTCATATGCTTGGGCAGGGAGCGGGTCATCTCCGGGTCCAGCACCGCCACCTTGGGAATCAGAGGAAAATCGTTGATGGGGAATTTGTGGGCGTTCTTGTCATCGGTAATCACCGTGGCCAGGGTGGTTTCGCTGCCGGTGCCGGCGGTGGTGGGCACGGCAATCAGGTAGGGAATGGGCAGCAGAACCTGCAAAATCCCCCGCATTTTGGGAATGGGCTTGTTGGGCCGGGCGATCCGGGCGCCTACCGCCTTGGCACAGTCAATGGAGGAACCGCCGCCAAAACCGATGAGCCCCTGGCATCCGTTTTGCAGGTAGCGCTCCCGGGCCAGCTCCACGTTCAGAATGGTAGGGTTGGGGGTGACCTCATCATACACGGTGTAGGAAATGCCCTGGCTTTTCAGCGCCTGTTTCAGAGGCTCCAGCATCCCCGAGATGTGCAGAAAGCCGTCCGTCACCACCAGAACATTGGTGATGTGCTTTTCCAGAAGGCACTGGGGAATCTCCTGAACGGAAGACAGAATCCGGGGAGAACGGTAGGGCAGAAAGGGCAGCGCCAGCCGCAGGCCCGCCTGAAATCCCCGGCAATATAGTTTTTGCAGCAACCGCATAATATTCTCCTTTTTATAAAAGTTGAGATGTCAACTTTTGGATTAAAAACCAGGCTTCCCTCAGGAAGCCTTTCCGCAAAATTACGCTTAAGTATAGCAGAAACTCGTGGAGAAGTCAACGTATCTTGTATGTTTTAAGAAACCCAGTTGAAACTTTCTTCGGGATATGCTACCATAAAACAAATATTGTCTGTAACAGGGAGGACATATGAATCGG
>DVKV01000091.1 GCA_018715835.1 Candidatus Faecousia intestinavium
GGTGAAGCAATTATCAACACCATGGTAGAGCGCATGAATATGCCCCATGTAGTGGACCAGCTGCGGAAGCTGGAAGAATATGGACACGAAAACGAAAAGAAATACCCCTGGATGCCTTCTGCCTGGAATAACCGCTGAGGCGCATTCCACCGATTGAAAATATGCCGCCTCCATTTGACAGAAAACAGGATGTACGTGCGTTCAAATGGAGGCAGCCCTTGTTTACAGCCGGGAAATCCCGGTTTTCCGAGGAAAGGAGAAATATGGTCCTTTATACAATTGATGACGATCAGGGATGCACCGCCACCATTGCGCCGGAAAAGGGCGCAACGGTGGTGAGCCTGACCCGGGACGGTGAGGAGTATCTGTATCGGGATGAACAGAATCTTCGCTCGTCGGAGCGGCCCCGGTGCGGCATACCCTTCCTGTTCCCCATATTCGGACGGCTGAAGGAGGGGCGGTTCAGCTGGAAGGGCAGGGAATACCCCATGGAGATCCACGGCTTTGCCCACACCAGTGCCTGGAGGGCAGAGCAGCAGCGTTCAGACAGACTGGTACTCTCTCTGGAACATAACGCTCAGACCTGGAACAAGTATCCGTTTGCCTTTCGGATGGAGCTTACATTTCAGGTTCGGGAAGGCAGCTTGATCATTCACCCCAGCCTGCGCAATCAGGGCCGGGAACCCATGCCGTTCCAGTATGGGTTTCACCCTTATTTTCTGACCCCGAACCCGGAATCCGTGCGGGTGGAGACCCATGCCAACTTCTTCATGGATGGTCAGAGTGAACAGCCCCACCCCTTTGGGCAGGGCCAGGGGGGAATTGTGCTGGCAGAGGGCGCAGGAGAGGCAGGCGGGGCTTTTCTGGGCGTGGAAGGGCCTTCCGTGGTGGATCTGGGAGACCGGAAAGTGACCATATCCCAGAACGGGGACTACCCGACACTGATTTTATGGACGCAGGCAGGAAAACCTTTCCTGTGCGTGGAGCCAATCTGCGGGACACCCAACGGACTCAACACCGGAGATTGCCGGATGCTTTACCCGGGGGAAACCTGGGAAGGGGAAATTAAATTTACACCTGAACGAACCGGAGGGAAAAATACATGAGCAAGGTTTTTACCAACGCAACCCTGGTTCTGCCGGACCGGCTGCTGAAAGATGGCTGGTTGCTGGAGCAGAATGGGAAAATTGCAGGCTATGGCCCGGGAACGCCGCCGGAAGCCGATGAAACTGTGGATTGCGGCGGGCTGTACCTGTCGCCCGGCTTTATCGACGTCCACTGTCATGGCGGCGGCGGGGGGAGCTTTGGGCGACTGGAACTGGAGCAGCACGTCACGGCAATGAAGCTTCACCTGCGCCACGGAACCACCTCCATGACCCCGACGCCTTCCACCGGGAAGGCGGAAGACATCCGAAAACTGGCGGAAATCAAAGCAGAAATTGACAAGCGGGAAGATCTTCCCCATCACCTGGGGTATTTCCTGGAGGGACCCTACACCCAGCCCCATCCGGACATGAAGCTGGGAGATGTCAAACCCCCGGTTCTGACCCCGGAACTGTACGCCGAGGCGGTGGAGGCAGCCAAAGGTGTGGTGAACCGCTGGATGGCTGCGCCGGAGCTGGAAGGGGGCATGGCTTTTGGCCGAGCGTTGCGGGCGGCGGGAATTACCGGCTGCATGGGCCACAGCAACGCCACCTTTGCCCAGGTCGAGGAAGCCATGCGCAACGGCTACTCCTGCGTGGTGCACCTTTACAGCGTGATGTCCACGGTTACCCGGGATATGGGCTTCCGCCGGGGCGGCCTGGTGGAAGCAGGACTGCTCCTGGATGATCTGGATGTGGAAATCATCTGTGACGGCTGTCATTTGCCTCCGGAATTGATTCGCCTGGCGGTGAAATGCAAGGGATACGACAGGCTGATGCTGGTATCGGACTGCGGCCCTCTGGGTGGATTCCCGGATGGGGAATATGAAGCGGACTTCGGAATGGCCAAGCTGAAGGTGTTCATTGAAGACGGGGTTTGCAAGCCGCCGGCCAGAAACTGTTTCCTGGGTTCCGTGGCCACCGGAGACCGGTTGGTTCGCACGGTATACAAGCAGGCGGGAATTCCTCTGTGGGGTGCGGTGCGAATGGCCACCAAGACGCCTGCCCGGCACTGCGGCTTTGCCGGCGTGAAGGGAGAAATTACCCTCGGCGCAGATGCAGATCTGATTTGTTTTGACGACGACATCCAGGTCAGCAGGGTATACCTGATGGGAAGATCGGTGGATATCCAGGCGTAACTGCTGCGTTTTCCTGAGAAAACCAGAAAATACAAAACAAAGTTTATCCCCTCGAATGCCTTTGCCGCATCCGAGGGGATTTTGTGTGTCAGGCTTCAGAGTTGTAAACCGCAATCTGACAACAAGCCATGGTGTCCAGCGCAGCCTGGTGCGTTTGGGGAGTAACGCCAGCACAGCAGGCAGCGTCTACGGAAATGGGAACCTCTGGAAAGCTCGCCTTGAGGAGAAGGGCGTTGCTGACCACACAGATGTCTGTGCAAAGACCCACCAGTTCCAGAGAGAATGTCTCTCCCTCTGCTGCCTGGGAAATCAGCTGGGGCAGCTGAACACTGCCGAAGGTAGGCTTTTCCACCACATGGTAATCCTTCCCGGCAAGAGCCTGGGCCACTGCCTGATTCAGCTGCCAGCCCTCTGTACCTCGGATGCAGTGGGGAACCGGTAAATGCCGGCCTTCGGAGGTTTGAAGATAGTCGGTGCCGTGGGTGTCCATTGTCACATAAATTTCGCCGGAGAATTGTCGGATCTTTTCCACAACCCGGGGCACAATGGAGACAGCCTCCGGTGTTCCCAGAGCGCCGTCCACGAAGTCCTTCTGTAAATCAACCACGATGAGAAACTGTTTCATAGGGGGACCTCCATTTTGTTCCCCGGAAGTCCGGCGAACGTTTATTTTTGATGATACAGAATTTTTTCCGCGATTGCA
>DVKV01000092.1 GCA_018715835.1 Candidatus Faecousia intestinavium
AGTATAACTTTTTCCGCCTCACCCGCATAGCGGGTGGTAGTCTTTCTACGAACACAACATCCCCGGATGCAATTCACGCATCCGGGGATGTTTTTTGTCTTTTTCGGCTATCAACCGGCCCTCAGTCAGGAAAAGACTGTTTTTTTCCTGGCCGGGGGACCTGATTCGACAGCTTTTTCAGTTTCCCGGGCATATACTGTCCGGTAGTCATTTTGTGAAAGGGGTAAAGAAAATGCGGTACATCGATCCCAGAATCGACCTGGACGACCTGATCTTCGGAGAAGACGACGGCGGTCCCAGCCAGCGGTAAAAGGGCACAGCCCTTGCTGCCGGAAGTCCCCCCGGGGGCTTCCCGGCAGACAAACCCGTTAGATTCTCTCGGTCAGCCACCGCAGCATTTCCAGCCGCCCTTCCTCCGTCATGGGGAAGGTCTCGCTCCCCTCCATCTGGCTTTTTTCGTAGCAATACAGTCCATGCCAGTATTCCACCGTAATATTGCTCTGCTCAAAATCCACTTCTTTCGCCGTGGCCATCACCACATGAGGCACCGCCCGGAACCGGAACAGCCCCATGGAACCGGTGAAAATGTTGTTCATGGCGAAGGTGTGCAGGGTGGGCAAAAACAGTTCTTCCATGGCTCACGCCCCGCACAGTTGTTCCATTTCGTCCAGCAGCTCGCCGAACAGGGCCAGGGCCTGGTCCACCGGCTCCGGACTGGTCATATCCACCCCGGCACCCTTCAGCAATTCGATGGGGCTTCTGGAGCAGCCGCCGGACAGGAAATTCAGGTAATCCTTCACGGCAGCCTCCCCTTCCCGCAGAATCCGGCGGGACAGGGCAATGGCGGCGCAGTAGCCCGTGGCATACTGGAACACATAATAATTGTAATAGAAGTGGGGAATTCTGGCCCATTCCAGGGCGATCCGGTCATCCACCACCATATCCGGGCCAAAATATTCCTCATTCAAGCGCTTATACTCGGCACACAGGACTTCCGCCGTCAGAGTCTGGCCCTGGGCGGTCATCTGACCAATGTTCCGCTCGAACTCGGCGAACATGGTCTGGCGGTACAGGGTGCTCTTGAACTGCTCCAGGAAGTGGTTGATGAGATAGGCCCGCTCCTTCTTGTCCTGGGTCTTTTTCAGAAGATACTCCATGAGCAGGGCCTCGTTGCAGGTGGAGGCAACCTCCGCCACGAAGATCACATATCCGGCGTCCACCGGGTTCTGGGTCTTGTTGGACAGATAGGAGTGGAGGGCATGGCCCATCTCGTGGGCCAGGGTGAACTGGCTATCCAGGGTGCCGGTATAGTTCAGCAGCACATACGGATGCACCGCCGCTCCGGCGGAGTAAGCGCCGCTGCGCTTGCCCTGGTTCTGATAGACGTCAATCCACCGGCTGTCAAAACCCTCCTTCAGAATAGCCCGGTATTCTTCCCCCAGAGGGGCCAGAGCCTCGTATACCGTCTGCTTTGCCTCTTCGTAGGGGATTTTCCGATCCACATCCGCCATCAGGGGGGTGTACACATCGTAGAAATGGAGTTCCTCCACCCCAAGGAGTTTCTTTCTCAGTCGGACATAGCGGTACATCTTATCCATGTTCCGGTGAACCGCGTCAATCAGGTTGTGGTAGACCGGCACCGGCACGTTGGTGGCATCCAGAGACGCTTCCAGGGCGGAATCATATTTCCGGGCATCGGCAAAGAATTTCAGCTGCTTGTTCTGGGCGTTGAGAATGGCCGCGATGGTGTTGCGGAAGCTGCCCAGGCCGTCGTAGAGCTTTTCATAGGCGTCCTTGCGCAGCTGCCGGTCCCCGCTCTCTTCCAGCATCACAAAGGTTCCCTGGCTCAGGGGATGGGCTTCTCCCTGGGCATCCACCGCATCGGGGAAGGTCATATCCGCATCGGAAAAGGCGCTGAACACCGTATCCGGGGCCTGGGCCATCTCCCCGGCAGCAGCCAGCAGCTTTTCCTCGGCGGCAGACAGGGTATGGGCCTTCCGGCGGCGCAGGTCTCCCAAGTACCGGCGGTAGCGCTCCAACTCCGGGCAATCCCGGTAAAAGCCCTCCAGCGTTTCATCGGGAATCGCCATAATCTCCGGCGTGTCGAAGCTGCACGCAGCGCTCAGGGCCACGGCGGCGCTGATGAACTTGCCGGTCATGGCCTGGTACACCGGATTGCGGGTGTCCTCGTCCCCCCGGCGCATACAGTAATTGCCCAGCCGGTCGGCCCGGACGTTGGCCATTTCCGCCTGATACAGATAGTCATACAGACTTTTCCCGCTTTCCCCCAGCCGTCCGGCAAAGGCGCTGAGTTTTTCCCTCTCCCCTTCCAGGGCGGCGAGATCTTCCTCCCAGGCTTCGTCCGTGGGGTACAGGTCCTCAATGGCCCACTTGTCCTCCGGGGCGATCTCGCTGCGCTGGGGAATTTTCTTGGCTTGTTCCATCATATTATCCTCCCTGGCAATGCCCGCCGGCCCAGGCCGGGGGATTGATCATTTTTCCTACATTATACCACACGGCAGTGAAAAAGCAATGTCCCTTGCATTTTCCCCGGAATTATGCTACAGTATTCCCCGGTGATGCAACAATGAAAACGAAAATTCGGGGCAGCGCCAGCCTGCTCCTGGCAACCATTATCTGGGGATTTGCCTTTATCGCTCAAAGTGTGGGCATGGATCTCATCGGGCCGTTTACCTTTCAGATGGTCCGTTGTCTGCTGGCAGTGATTTTCCTGGTGGTGTGCAGCTTCGCCATGGAGCTGGGCCAGGGCAGCCTTGCTCGGTCTCTGGAAAAGTGGAAGAATCCCACGTTGTGGAAAACCGGCCTGATCTGCGGCGGAGCGCTGTTTGTGGCCGCCAGCCTGCAGCAGGTGGGACTTGTGTACACCGATGCGGGAAAAGCCGGATTCATTACCGCCATGTACATTGTGCTGGTGCCCATCCTGGGGCTGTTTCTGGGACAGAAGGTGCCCAAAGCCGCCTTTATCAGCGTAGGACTGGCGGTTGCGGGACTTTATCTGCTCAGCTGCATGGGCGCCGGGCAGATCAACCGGGGGGATCTGCTGCTCATGGGATGCGCCCTGGCCTTTGCGGTGCAGATTACCTGCATTGACCGCTTTGCGGTTGGTCTGGACGGGCTGCGGCTCAACTGCATTCAGTCCCTGGTGGTGGCGGTGCTGTCCGCTCCCTTCATGGCCCTGACGGAGACGGTGGACGTGGGGAATCTTCTGAACTGCTGGGGGCCGCTGCTGTTCGCCGGCGTACTGTCCATGGGCGTGGCCTACTCTCTGCAAATTGTGGGGCAGAAATCCCTGGAGCCCACCACTGCCTCGCTGATTATGAGCCTGGAATCCGTCTTCGCTGCTCTGGGCGGCTGGTGGCTGCTGGGCGAGACCATGACATCCTGGGAACTGCTGGGCTGCGCTCTGGTGTTCCTGGCGGTGCTGATTTCCCAGGCCCCCGCTTCCCTGACGCAGAAACTCCTTCGTCCCGTAAAAATTCCTGCCAAGGCCCAACACTCCAAATGACAGCAAATCTCCCGACCGGATCAGTGGGTCGGGAGATTTTTTATGTCTCGTTGGATCGTGAAAAGAACCCCTCTGCTTTCAGCAGTTCCAGCACCCGGGCTTCCCGCTCCAGCATCTTCTGGTCCTTGGGGCCGTGGTCCCGCTCCCGATTGACCTGAATCGCCGTCTCTGGTTCCACCCAGGTAAGCATAAAGCCCTCTTCTGCTTCGTAGTCATCCAGTTTCTGCTTCCCGGGCTGGGATTCCGTGCTGCACAGATAATAGAAATTGTCCTGGACGAAAAGATCCATCCCCGGGCAGTCGCTTTTTTGAACCCGGTGAACATAGCCGTAGGGCACAATAGAGTCGGGGAGAATCCGCAGTCCCGCTTCCTCCGCCGTCTCCCGAATCAGGGCCTGCTCCCTGGTTTCTCCTCGCTCAATGCCGCCCCCGGGAAACTTATAATAGTCATACTTCCGGCTGTAAACCATGGCAACCCGGCCCTCACGAATGGTGATACACCGGGCAGAGGGGCGCACAAGCGCATTTCCCTTGGGATCATAGTCCTTGGCATCCATTGAAAAAAGCAAGCGCATGGATTCACCTCCATCTCAAGCAGGCGCAAGGCCCCCGGAAATTCCGGGGGCCTTTGTGTTTTCTTACATTTCCTGTCTGCCTTCCAGGGCCCGGGACAGGGTTACCTCGTCGGCATATTCCAGCTGACTGCCCACCGGCACACCGTAGGCCAGCCGGGTGACCTTCACCCCCATGGGCCGCAGCAGCCGGGAGATATACATAGCGGTGGCCTCGCCCTCGGTATCCGGGTTGGTGGCCATAATCACTTCCCGGACCTGGCCCTCGCCCACCCGCTGGAGCAGCTCCTTGATGCGGATGTCATCCTGGGTCACGTGGTTCAGGGGAGAAATCACGCCGTGGAGCACATGATATACTCCCCGGAACTCCCGGGAACGCTCCATGGCGATCACATCCCGGGGCTCTGCCACCACACAGATGATACTCTTGTCCCGGGTATCGTCGTCACAGATGGGACAGATTTCCCGATCGGTCAGATTCTGGCACCGGGGGCAGGTATGCACCTGCTGCTTGGCCTCCAGAATCGCCTGGGCAAATTCCTCCGCCTGATCCATGGGAAGGCTCAGCACATGAAAAGCCAGCCGCTGGGCGGTTTTGCCGCCGATGCCCGGAAGCCGGGCAAACTGATCGGCCAGATTCTGAAGCGCCGCAGGGAAAAACTGCATAGAGCCTCCTTAGAACAGGCCGCCCAGGTTCAGGCCGCCGGTAAGCCGGGACATATTGTTGGCTGCTTCGGCATCCGCCGTCCGCATGGCCTCGTTCACCGCCGCGATGACCATATCCTGGAGCATTTCCACATCCTCCGGATCCACCGCTTCGGGCTTGATTTCCAGATTCAGCAGCTCATGCTTGCCGTTGACCGTAGCAGAAACCATACCGCCGCCGGAAGCTGCGGTGAAGGTCTTGCTCTCCTGCTCTTCTTGCAGCCGCAGCATTTCCTGCTGCATTTTCTGGGCCTGCTTCAGCATAGCCGCCTGGTTCATTCCCCCGGGCATTCCCCGGAATCCGCCTTTTGCCATAATACATTCTCCTATTCTCAACGATTGATTATTCCTGAATTTTCACGATATCCGGATGGCTCCTGCCGAAATTCATCAGCTGATCCAGCCGGGGATTTCCCGCCGGACGGGCGGACTGATCCATCACCACCGCCCGCACATTCCGGGAAAGCATGGCGCTGGCCTTCCGGGAGACCACTTCCAGGATCTCCGGCTTGTCCAGCATCTTCGCCGTAAAATCATTGGCACAGCGCAGCTCCAGTCGGTCCCCGGCCAGGGCTCCCTGCACCGGAGCATTGGGGGTCCCGGCGAAAAAGCCGCTGAGGGGTGGTCCCAGCTCCTTCCGGACACCGCCGCACAGCTCCGACCAGAAACCCACCGGCATCTGCTCCGCCGGGGTCGGTTCCGGCTCCGGTTTCTCCGGTTCCGTCCGAACCGGCTCTGCCTCCTTCGGCTGGGCCGCCGGGGCTGGGGGTGCCGGGGTAAAGCAGCCGGTTTTCAGCTGCTCCTCCACCCGGGTCAGTCGGGCGTTCAGTGCGTCGGCGTCCAAGTTCAGCTCCGGGCGGCACATCTGCACAATACACAGCTCTCCGTCCATCCGCCGGCTGGAACTGCGGGTAAAGCCCGCCAGAGTGGTTTGCAGCAAATTCAGCATCCGCACCAGTTCCCCGCTGGACAGCTTCCGGCTCAGCTCCAGGGTATCCTTGTCCGAGGCCACTCCGGAGAGCATGGGAATGCCACTGTTTCCCGCAGTCTGCACAATCAGCAAATCCCGGGCCATGCAGGCAAGCTCATCCAGCATGGCGCTCAGGTCCTTGCCCTCGGCATAGAGCCGGTTGAACAGTTCCAAGGCATTGCGGGTATCGTGGGCGGCGATATAACCCATCATTTCCCCGCAGGTCTGCTCCCCCGCCACACCCAGGCAGGCATACACCCGCTCGGCGGTCAGCTCTCCCACGGTGGCGGAGGCGCACTGATCCAACAGGCTCAGGCCGTCCCGCAGTCCTCCGTCGGCCAGACGGGCCAGCACCCGGGCGGCGCTGTCGTCCAGGTCAATGCCCTCCTGGTAGGCCACATATTGAAGCCTGGCGGCGATGTCCTCCTGGCTGATCCGCCGGAAGGCAAACCGCTGACACCGGGACAAAATGGTGGCCGGAACCTTATGCAGCTCCGTGGTGGCCAGGATGAACAGCAGATGCTCCGGCGGCTCCTCGATGATTTTCAGCAAGGCATTGAAGGCCGAAATGGAGAGCATATGCACCTCGTCGATGATATACACCCGCATTTTCACCTGGGAGGGGGTATAGATGGCGTCATCCCGGAGGTCCCGGACGTTATCCACGCCATTGTTGGAGGCAGCATCGATTTCCAGCACGTCCATGCAGGAGCCGGAATCGATGGCCCGGCAGGCCTCGCAGCAGTTGCAGGGGTTGCCGTTATCCGGGTGCAGACAGTTCACCGCTTTGGCCAGAATCTTGGCGCAGCTGGTTTTGCCGGTGCCCCGGGAACCGGTGAACAGGTAGGCGTGGCTCATTTTCCCCGTCATCAGCTGATGCTTCAGGGTCTGGGTCACCGCCTGCTGACCGGACACATCGTCGAAGGTCTGAGGACGATACTTGCGATATAGTGCCTGATAGGTTGCCAAAAAATCCTCATCCTTTCCCAACGTTTCATTCTCATAAAAAAGCCCGCCGGCTCATAACAAGATCGCACACCCACATTTGAACAAGCTGTATATCCGAAACCGGCGCAGCCAGCTCAAGAACGGCAACCCCGCGGCACACGGGAAGATCCGCTTAATGCTGCTTGGTTCCCCACCTGACATGGTTCACGGGATCCCGTTGCGCAAGACCGGTCTCTCAACACCGCTTACGCCGGTCAGACGATATACAAACTTACCCGGGTGTGGGAATTCATCCCTGCTATAGCGGATTGCAGGTACAGGGCACCGCTATCTCCCCGACTAGTGCGACCTTGTTATAAGCCGGACAGGCACTTTTACAAGGCTGATATTTACTTAGGCCAGCTTGGATTCAATGAAATCCGCCAGCTCCTGGAATGTTTCGATCTTCTGATCTTCCATTTCCAGCTCCACGCCCAGCTCGGTCTCCAGGTCCATAATCATCTCGACCACGTCCAGAGAGTCGATGCCCAAGCTTTCAAAGGTGGAGTCCGGGGTGATCTCGGAAGCGTCCAGTTCCAGCTGCTTGGCGGCATAGGCCACGAGTTTCTCGTACATAGACAGTTCCTCCTTCCAATCGTATCAGTTACGCTTTCTTCTGGCTATTTTATTACAGGATTACACTTTTGTCAATGCTTGATTTCCCGGATGCCGCAGAGCCGGCGGCGTAGGCCGTGGCCCAGGCGATTTGCAGGTTGAAGCCTCCGGTGTAGGCGTCACAGTCCAGGATTTCCCCGGCAAAATACAGCCCCGGCACCCGCTTGGACTCCATGGTTTTGGGGTCCACCTCCGACACCTTCACTCCGCCGCTGGTGATGATGGCCTCGGACACCGGCCGCTTTCCCGTGATCTCCAGGGAAAAAGCCTTCAGCAGTTCCACCAGGCATCGACGTTTTTGCCTTGTCAGAGAGTTGGCAGGCAAGCTCGGGTCGATATCCAGCCGCCGCAGCACCACGGGAATCAGGCTCCGGGGCAGAAGGTCGGTCAGGGCGTTCTCCATGGCCCGATTCTGGTAAAGCTCCAGATCCCGCAGAATCCGGTCGTCCAGCTTACCTTCGTCCAGAGCGGGCTTCAGATCGATGATCAGCCGGCAGCCCTCTCCTTTCAGGTGACAGCTGGCGGACAGCACCGTGGGTCCGGAGACCCCGAAGTGGGTAAAGAGCAGCTCCCCAAAGTCCCGGTAGAGAACCTTTCCCTTGCCGTTGACCAGTTTGACTCCCACGTTCCGCAGGGACAGCCCCTGCATATCCGGGCAATCCCGCCCCGCCGCTTCCAGGGGCACCAGGCTTCCCTCGGGCTG
This sequence comes from Candidatus Faecousia intestinavium, assembly GCA_018715835.1. GTDB lineage: Bacteria > Bacillota > Clostridia > Oscillospirales > Oscillospiraceae > Faecousia > Faecousia intestinavium. The sequence continues at coordinate 8,078 of DVKV01000092.1, forward strand.
CACAATGGTGTGCCCCAGTTCAGATGCCATGACGTAGCCGTCCCCGGTGGAGCCGGTGGCAGGATAGGATACCCCGCCGGTGGCCAGAATCACCCACCCGGCCAAAAAAGTCTCCTGGTGGGTTTTCACCCCGGTCACCCGGCCGTTCTCCGTGAGAATGCCGCTGACCCGGGCGGTTTTTACCGTGATGGGCAGGCGCTTCATTTCAGCGCGAAGGCCGTCCAGAATGGAATAGGATTTGTCCGACACCGGGAACACCCGGTTGCCCCGCTCAGTTTTCAAGGGACAGCCACCCGCCTCAAAAAACGCCTTCACACGCTCCGGGGGGAAGGCCGTCATGGCGCTGTAGAGAAACCGGCCGTTCCGGGGGATATTCTGCAGCACCTCCTGAGCGGAGCAGTCGTTGGTCACGTTGCACCGGCCCTTGCCGGTGATCAGCAGTTTTTTCCCCAGCCGGTCATTGCGCTCCAGCAGCAGCACCCGGGCTCCTGCCTGGGCCGCGGTGATGGCGGCAAACATCCCGGCGGGTCCTCCGCCGATCACAATTCCGTCCCAGTTTTTCATCGCTCCGCCTGCTTTTCGTACACATCGTACTCGTCCCAGATCCGCTCCAGATTGGCAAAGGTCTGGGCCAGCTCCTTCTCCCGCTTGGCAGCCACTGCCACGATCAAGGCGTTTACCAGGCTCAGGGGCGCTACCAGGGAGTCAACCAGCGACACCATGTCGCTCTTGGCCACCAGTACATGGTCGCTGCACTGGCCCAGAGGCGAAAGCTTGCTGTCGGTGATGCCGATCACCGTTGCCCCGGCGCTGCGGCAGTACCGGGCACCCTTGGCGGTGGGGGCGGAGTACCGGGGGAAGGAAAACGCAATAATCACATCCTCCGAATTCACGCCCACAATCTTCTCGAACATCTCCCCGGCGCTGAAGCCGGAAATCACATGGACATTGTTGAACATGTAATTCAGATAGTAACCCAGGAAATTGGCCAGAGGCGCAACGCTGCGCACTCCCAGAATGTACAGCCGCTTGGCCTTGAGAATGGCCGCCACCGCCTCCCGGAACTCTTCTCGGTCCACCACTTCCTCGGTCTGGCGCAGTTTCTCCATATCGGAGTGGAGGACCATGGACACCACGTCCTGGTCGCCGATCCGGTCGTTGGCCACCTCCAGCCGCTGCACCGAGGTCAAACGGTTCAGCACCATCTCCTGCATGGCCTTCTGCATGCTGGGATAGCCGTCAAAGCCCAGATCCACCGCAAAACGGACCACCGTGGACTCCGACACCCCCACGGTCTTGCCCAGGCGGTTGGCGGTCATAAAGGCGGCCTTGTCGTAAGAGTCCATAATATAGCTGGCGATCCGCTTCTGACCCTTGGAGAAGCTGGATTCCTTTTCCTGTAATATCGATAAAATGTCGTAGCTCATAGCTGCCTCCTGTGCTGGGGGCCGATTCCCCGAATGTATACCCATAGTAACAAAGAATCCAAGTTTTTGCAAGTGCCAAACTTCAATCCTGCAAAATTCTTTTATTCTCCCCGGAGTCGGGCCACCTCTTCCCGGGTCAGATACCGCCAGGCTCCCGGAGGCAGGTCACCCAGCCACACACTTCCCTCCCGGATGCGCCGCAGCCGGGTCACCGTCATCCCCGCCGCCTGACACATCCGCCGGATCTGACGGTTGCGGCCCTCGTGGATGGTCACCCGGAGCCGGGCCCGGTTCCCCTCCGCCTTCAATAGCTTTACCTCTGGCTTTCGGATGGTATAACCGTCCAATTCGATGGGTCGGGCCAGCCGGATTTCCGCCCCAGGCACATAGCCTGTCACCCACACGTCGTAGGTCTTCTTCACCTGGTGCTTCGGGTGCATCAGGGCATTGGCGAAGGCCCCATCGTTGGTAAACAGCAGCAGGCCCTCGGAGTCCATGTCCAGCCGCCCCACAGGATACACCCGGACCCCGCAGTCCGCCACCAGTTGGGCGGCATTGGGCCGTCCCTGCTCGTCGGACAAGGTGGTGACGTAGCCCCGGGGCTTATTCAGAAGGATGTACACCGGCTCCTGCCCCTGGGGCAGGGGCTTGCCGTCCAATAAAATCTCATCTTGCTCCGGGTCCGCCGTGTCCCCCAGCCGGGCGGGAACGCCGTTCACCATCACCCTGCCCTGCTGAATCCAGGCTTCCGCCGTCCGTCGGGAGGCCACCCCCCGGGCGGAGAGTATTTTTTGCAGCCGTTCTGCCATAGTCCGCTCCTCTCCCAATGAATCCCAAGGGCGAAGGGATTCCCTTCGCCCTATCCGAACAACCGTTCCCAGAGGGACTTTTCCTCCTCCGGGGCTTTTTCCACCGTTTCACCGTATACCACGGGCACTTTGCCCACGGCCTTGCCCTCCAGCACCACATACACAAATCCGGCATCAGCCCCCTCCACCGCGGGAGCGTAGACGAATCCCGGACCAGGGAGCATCAGCTGGGGCTGTTCCTCCGGGGCCAGGGCATAGTCAAAATCTCCGGCGGCCAGCACCGTCACCCGGCTGTTGTCCGCTCCCGCCACCTCCAGCGTGCCCACCGGGTCACCGGCGGACACAATTCTCTCAGTTTGGTAGCGGGAAAACCCTTCTTCCAACAGGGCCCGGTGGTCCTTCCAGTCGTCCCCATCGTGGATGGTGACGCAGATCAGCCGCCGCCCCTCCCGGGTAGCGCTGGAAACCAGTACCCGGCCCGCCGCTTTGGTATAGCCGGTTTTTACCCCGTCGGCCCCCTCTACCTGCCAAAGCAGCTTATTATGGTTGGTCAGGCACCGCTGTCCGATTTTCACCGACTTGGCGGAGACGGTTTTGTAGAAGATGGGGTTTTCCATGGCGTAGGCCGCCAGCACCCCCAGATCCCGGGCGGTGGAGTAGTGTCCCGGAGCGTCCAGGCCGTTGGGGTTTTCAAAGTGGGTGCCCCACAGGCCCAGTACCCGGGCCTTGTCATTCATCATCTCCACAAACCCCTCCACGGTGCCGCCACAGTAGATGGCCAGGGCCACCGCCGCGTCGTTTCCCGAGGACAACATCAGGCCGTAGAGCAGTTCCTGGATGGTCAACACCTCCCCCTCCTTCAGGTACATGGAGGAGCCTTCGATGCCCACCGCTTCCTTGGGAATCCGCATCCGGTCCAGCACATTGGTCTGCTCGCAGACCACCAGAGCCGTCATGATCTTGGTCGTGCTGGCGATCAGGCTCTGCTGATCCGCCGCCTTTTCATACATCACCCGGCCGCTGACCGCATCCAGCACATAGGCGTTCCGGGCCGAGACGGCGGAAGCCTCCGCCGGCAAAAACAGAACGGCGGCCAGCAACGCAGCCGCCGTTCCAGCGTAAAATCGTTTCATCTTTCTCACCCGGAGCTAGTTTGCCCCGGTTTTTCCAGATGATTCCCGTTTTTTCAGTCTTTTTTCTCCTTCCGGGCGTCCAGATAGGCAGTGAGCTTTTCCAGGGTGTCCGGCAGCATCTCCACAATCCGATCGGCAGTGGAGTTGGCAGGTTCCGGCACGGACAGCATCCGCACGTTGCCGTCCTTGATCACCAGGAAGCACAGCGGCGTGACCTTCACCCCGCCTCCGGCGCCGCCGCCCACCGGCTCCGCTGCACCGGGGCCTTTCTTGCTCAGGTCAGAGCCGGCTCCCGCAAAGCCCACGCTGACTTTGGACACGGGAATGATGGTCACCCCGTCGGGGGTTGTAATGGGACTGCCGATGACGGAATTCACATCCACCATCTCCCGGATTTTCGCAATGGCTGTTTCCAGCATGTTCGGTAATTTCTGACTCATATTACGCACCGCCTTTGGGATTGTTTTTCAAATTCCTGTATTCTTTCAGGGCCCTGACGCCGTAAACCGCCGTCAGCACCGCCGCTCTGCCCAGGGTAAGCACCAGGTCTGCCCGGGCGGTCAGTTCCGGTTTCTCCGCCGCGAAGTCGCAGCGGATGTCAATTTCCCGGCTTCGGATTTCCAGCACCCGCTCCAGCATAGGAAGCAGGCTCTCCTTCAACGCCAGAACCCTGCCGTAGTTCACCGCCAGGTCGCAGGGGTCCGGGTCCGCCAGCACCAGCCGGAACACCAACCGATCCACCACCAGCTTCCGCCGCAGATCCCCCAGCAGTTCCCAGGCCAATCGGACAAAGGGCATCCATTTCTTCAGGCCGTCCTGAGATTGTTCCCCCTGCTCCCCGGTCTGAGCCGGGGCGGGTTCTTTCCCGGCGGATTTTTCTTCGGACGCACCGGCTTTGGGAGATGGCTTTTCTTCCTCCCCGGCAGGGCCGTTTTCCTCCTTGGAGGAAGGACGCTCCGATTCCGGCTTTTTCTTCGCCGGATACCGGAAAACCGTCACCGGGCCCACTCGGACCGCCGCCCGGAAATTTCCATGATCATAGGCCAGGGCCAGCTTCAGAGGCACCGCCGCCAGGGCAGCCAGCCCCCCCAGGACAATCAGGAGAATCATGCCTGGGCCTCCGGCGGCTGCTCCGGGGCAGACTCCTGAGGCAGCTCAATTGGCTCGCCGAAAGCGATTTTCTCAATTGGCGGCAGCTCCTGCAAAGAGGAGATGCCAAAAGTCCGCAAAAAATCCGCCGTGGTCTGATACTGAATGGGCCGCCCGGGAACGTTCAACCGTCCGGCCTCGGCAATCAGCTTCTTGTTCAGCAGCGCCGCCACGGAATAGGAGCTGTCCACCCCCCGGATCTGCTCCACCATGGCCTTGGTGGCCGGCTGGTAGTAGGCGATGATGGTCAGCGTCTCCAGCTGGGAGGCCGACAACTTGGGGGGCTTCCGGGTTTCCAGGGCCTTGGTGACGAAGTCCGCCATCTCTCCCGAGGACACCATCTGATAAGCCCTGTCCAGCTTGAGAATCCGGATGCCCCGGCGCTGGAAGGCATAGTCGTCGGCCAGGGCGTCCCCGGCCTTTTCAATGTCCGACGGGTCGGTCTCCAGGGCAAAGGCCAACCGGGAAATGGGCACCGGCTCTCCGGCGGCAAACAGGATGGTCTCTATGGCCCGCTGCAGCTGTTCGGTTTCCATCAGGTCATCTCCTTCTTTTCCTCCTCGTCCAGCAGCCGGACGTTGGGGTTGTCTCCGTTGATATCATCTTCCAATGTGACGGAATTGGTTTTGCACAGATCCAGCACCGCCAGGAAGGTGGCCACGATCTCCGAGCGGCTCTTGTTCCCCCGGAACAGATTCTTCAACCGCTCCACCCCACGCAGCAGCAGCTGGCGCAGCACCTCGCCGGTTTTCCGGCCGATGGGATAGGGTTCCTTGCCCACGATGCCCTGGAAGTTGGAAGCGGGAGGGGGCAGCTGCCGGGCATTGCGCTCGGCGATCATGTCCAGCGCCCGGAGCAAGTCACTCACATCATGCTGGTAACGGTAGCCCTGGGCCCGGCGCAGGGGTTCCGGCTCCTTGACAAACAGGCACCGGCCGATCTCGCCCCGCTGTTCCAGCACCGGAATGGCCAGCCGGATCTGGTCCATTGCCTCCCGGCGTCTGCGCTCCACCAGGGACTGGCGCAGCAGATCCAGTTCGCTCTCCGCCTCGGCCTGTTCCGCCGCAGACAGGAGCATCTTGGTTTTAATCAGCATCAGGTGGGATGCCATGGTGATGAATTCGCTGGCGATTTCCATGTCCAGCCGCTTCATCTCCTCCAGGTAGGCCAGATACTGCTCCAGAATCGCCGTGATGGAAACGTCCTGGATGTCGATTTTATTCTTGCTCAGCAGTTCGAAAATCACGTCCAGCGGCCCTTCAAAATCCTCCATCTGTTCGCTCTTGGAGTGGACAATCCCCTCCAGGCGGTATTGCGGTTCTTCCATAAATGTTCAAGCCTTCCCGTTTGACAAGCGTATTTGTGGGTTATTATAGCATTGATTTTACCTTGGTGCAAGTAGCTGGGAAAAATTTGGGGTTTCCCGCAGAAAATATTGCATTTTTCGATTCCGTGTGATATGATAGCGCCAAGAGAAAATTCCTGGAGGGATGAGAAGTGGCAAAACGTAGCCGTAACCGTTATCGGGAAATGGAAAGCCTGATGACTAAAATTATTCTGGGCGATGTGCTGGTGTTCGTGCTGTATCTGGTAAGCGCAAACCAGGGCTGGAGTGTCTTCAAAGTCATTACGGCCATTATCTCCACTTTTGGTTCCCTTTTATGCGTGGGTTGGCTGTACCTCACAGGAGAATTTGGGCGCAGACGGAGTCTTTGGATGGTCACGGCATTCATCTCCATCGTGATCTGCGTGGCAGTCTCCCTTCTGCTGAGCTATCCCGCTCCGGCAGATGCTGTGGCCGCCGCTGTGGGCACCACCGCCGCATCTGCTACCACCATTGCTACCGCCGCTGCCAGCGGACCGGTGGGCTGATGCAGTTTTACGAAACCAAAAGGTGACGGCTTTCGCCGTCACCTTTTTTCGTTGTGAAGAACCTTTTCCCCGGCACAGCCGAAAGGGCGGCGGATTGCTCCGCCGCCTGATTATCTGTCCCCCGGCAGGCAGCCGGGAGACTTTTTAGTCCTTACGGTAGAAGGTGTTCCCGCCGATGAACTCCCGGACCAGGCTGGTGGGGGGAATCTCGTCGTCCACATCCGCCTCCTGAACATAGTTAAGCACCTTGACGATGTTGCGCACCTCGTCGTAGCATTCCTCCTCCGGCTCCACCGCGGTGAGCAGGGGGAAGATGTGCTTTTTCAGCACCGCCAGCTCATAGAGGGTGGAGGAATTGAAAATCACATCGGCATTTTCCTGGTAGGGGAAAATCCACCGTTTCTCCCCCTGGCGGACGCTGTCCCACATATCCAGGGTCCGCTGCACCGAGGAGCCCCGGGTTTCGTAGTCCCGGACAATCCGCCGCAGCAGCCGCAGATAGCTGGTGGGAATCCGGTTGTGGTCATCCAGGTTCAGCGGCAGCAGAGGACTGACGTACATCCGGAAGATCAGATTTTTGTCCACGTTCTCCGGCAGCATCAGCGGATTCAGCCCGTGGAGCCCCTCCACGATCACCACCGAATCCGGGTTCAGCCGCAGGGTGTCGCCCCGCCACTCCCGCCGTCCGGTGAGGAAATTGAAGGTGGGAAGGCTTACCTCCTCCCCGTCCAGCAGGCTGTGGATGTCCTGGCGGAACAGGTCGGTGTCCAGGGTGTTAATGTGTTCCAGATCCAGCTTGCCGTCAGGCCCCGGGGCGATTTTGTCCCGGTCAATGTAGTAGTCGTCCAGACTCATGAGAATGGGCTTTTTCCCGTAGACCCGGAGCTGGGTAGCCAGCCGGTGGGCGGAGGTGGTCTTTCCCGAGGAGCTGGGCCCTGCCAGCATCACCACTCTGGCCCCCCGGCGGCACACCTGATCGGCGATCTGGGAATATCGCTTTTCATGGAGGGCTTCGTTCACCCGGATTAGCTCCCGAATCCGACCGGAGCCGGTCAGGTCATTCAGATCCGCCACGGTCTCGCACTCCATCAGACCACACCAGCGTTCCCCTTCGTTGTATACTGCGAAAAAGTTGGGCATGGAGGGAACCTTGGCGCACACGTCCGGGTTGGTATCGTCCGGATAGACGAATACAAAGCCCCCGTCCGCCGGGAGAATGTTCCACACCGTCAGGTAAGCAGTGTCCGGGGCCATCTCCCCATAGTAATAGTCGGCAAAGTCCCCGTAGGCGTACTCGTCAAAATATGGTTCCACCCGCCAGGATAGCAGTCTCGCCTTGTCCTCCTGACCGGAGCGGGTATAGCGGTCGATGGCATCCTGCAGGTTCACCCGCCGCCGGATCAGGGGGATGGCGCTGTCCACCAGCTCCTGCACCCGGCGCTTCAGCACCGACACGGAAAGCTGAGGGCAGTGGTCCACCTGGAAAAACACGCTGGAGCCCAGGGTGCAGCTCATTTTAACCCTGGCATCCTTCCACAGCTGGCCCAGGGCCAGGAAGATCACAAACTGGGCGGTGCGGATGTAGCATTCCTTTCCCGGCTCATCCCGGTAGTACAGCAGCCGGACTTCCCCTTGGGAGGCCGCCATGGCCCGGCGTATGGTGCTGCCCTCTCCCTCCTCCTGCTGGGGACGGACGGGTATGTAATTGAGTGTGAACACCTCACCGGCAATTTTCGCCGCCAGCGGGCGGCTGGACAGGGTGCCCCCCGTCAGATCAAGAGCCTGCACCAGTTCCAGCAGGCTCTGGCCGGGCCGGGCCTGTATATCCCGGCCGTCAATGCGCAGATTCATAAAAACACCACCTTGTGAAATTGTACAAAGATTTTTCTCAGTATATCACATCCCATGTGGCATTTCAACATCCGGGTTTTTCGATTTTGTAAATATTATGTAACCTTTCTGTTATATTCGTCACC
>DVKV01000093.1 GCA_018715835.1 Candidatus Faecousia intestinavium
CGTCCGACTTCCTCCTTAGATAAACTTTCATGGAAGGTAAACAGCGTATTCAAGTCAATTTTCAGCAATCTGGCAAGAGGGGCTAAAAGTGTAATGTCCGGGTAAGTTGAACCGCTTTCCCATTTATTTACTGCTGGGGTAGAAACTCCAAGGTAATTTGCAACCTGTTCTTGTGTTAAGCCGACTTTTTTTCGATGCTCTCGGATTTGCTCATTCAGTTTCATTTGGCTTTCCCTCCCTGATGCAGTCAATTATACAGGATCTTGGTACTACATTGCAATTGAGCCTTAATTTAATGAAACAGCAAAAAATTAACCGGTGATTAAATTACAGGAAGCAATTCCGCTGATGTTCCAATGAAGAAGCGCGCCGGAAATCTCCGGCGCGCTTTATATATTTTACGGATGATTCTTTTCGTTGTAGGCACCCTCAAAGCCGATCATCAGACCGCCCTGCTCGGCGTAGTAGCTGCACAGCACGCCGGTGGTCTCCATCTGGAACCGGGCATTGGGGAACTTCTCCAGAATCGCATCCCCCAGAGCCTGTGCTGTCTCCGGTGCCAGGCAATGGGCCACCCGCAGCAGACAGCCGTCGTGAAAGCCCCGCTCCACAATCATCTCCACCAGGGTATTCAGGGCTTTTTTCGCCCCCCGGGCCTTGTGGATGGGGACGATCTGCCCCTGCTGGGCCTCGCCGCATACCCGGATGCCCAGCACGCCCGCCAGCTTGGCTACCGTGGGATTGACCCGGCCGTTCCGGGCCAGATTGGTCAGGGATTCCAGGCAGAACAGGGTGTACAGATGGCTCTGATAGTCCTTGACCTGCTCCATCACCTGGTCCGGGTCCAGGCCCTGATCCATCAGGGTGCGGATTTTGTCCACAATCATGGCCATTTCCGGACCGGCGGCCATGGAGTCAATGACGTAAATTCGGGCGTCGGGATGCTCTTCCCGATAGGTGTTGGCGGCCTGAACGGCGGCGTTGTAGCTGCCGGAGAGTCTTTGGGTGATGGTCACGGCGAAGATGCACTGGTGGCCCTCAAAAGCATCCAGCCAGTCGGACACGTTGGGGCAGGAGGAGCTGCTCTTGCCCTTGAAATGCTTCAGGTGGTGAACCATCTCGGCTATGTCCTGGCTGCCGTCGTCGATGTACTCCTGCTGCCCCAGGATTTTCAGGGGGACACTCTGGAACCACTGGGTACCCTGAAGCAGGTTGGAAGAGGAATCGGATACAATTTTATAATTCATACAGTCTCCCTGGGAAAAACCTGAGATTTTTGCGTATTGGATGATCGGTTTTTCAAAACCCGGTGATATTGTATCAATGTTTGTTGACAATGTCAAGCATATCTTTACAGCAGATACGAATGTTCACAAATGTTGACTTTTCCCGGAAGCCCGGGTATAATGGCCCAAGGTGATACACATGAAACAGGAAACCAAGCAGCGGATCTGCCAGTCCGTGGCCGCATTCCGGCTGCCCCGGTATACTGAGATCCCCAATGTGGGGCTGTACCTGGAGCAGGCCGCCAAGTACATTGCCGAATATCTGGCGCCTCTGGGGGAGGCGGCCCTGACCCCCTCCATGATCAGCAATTATGTGAAAAAGGGCCTGATTGACAGCCCGGTGAAAAAGCTGTACGGCCGGGATCAGATTGCCTACCTCTTTTTTATTGCCATTGCCAAGAGCGTGCTGTCCCTGGACGCCCTGCGGGGCTTTCTGCGGCTGCAGCAGCAGACCTACCCATTGGAGACGGCGTACAACTATTTCTGCCGGGAGTATGAAGGACTGCTCCGATTCACTTTTGATCTGGAGGACACCATCGACGCCCAGAATGACGACGACAGCGACGAAAAGCGGCTGCTGTTCACCTGCGTGGTGGCCGCGGTGCAGAAGGTATACCTGGAAAAATGTTTGGAGGCCATCGCCGCCGAGTCTGAAGAAATTCCCGCATAAGCAGCACATCACCGGAGACCGGAAACGGTCTCCGGTTTTTTTCTCCAAAATGATGCAGATGATTGACTTTTCCCCGGGTTTGTGAAATAATACGGAGGATAACTTAAAGAGCAAGAGAGGATTTTATCCATGAAGCAATCCAGAACTCACACCTGCGGCGAGCTTCGGCTGTCCGATGCCGGCAAGCAGGTTACCATTGTCGGCTGGCTGGAAAATGTCCGGGAAGTCGGCGCCAATTTTGCTTTCTGCGTGCTGCGGGATTTCTACGGCACCACCCAGTTCGTGATTGAGAACGAGACCATGATGTCCGCCATCAAGCCCCTGAACAAGGAGACCACCCTGTCCGTCACCGGCATCGTCCGGGAGCGGGAGAGCAAGAATCCCAAGCTGCCCACCGGTGAAATCGAAGTGGTGCCGGAGAAGATCGAAGTGCTGGGCAAGTGCCGGCACAACCAGCTGCCCTTCGAGATCAACAAGAGCCGGGACGCGGACGAGAATACCCGCCTGAAATACCGGTTCCTGGACCTGCGCAACCCCGCTGTGAAGAAAAACATCGTGCTGCGCTGCCAGGTGGTGGCGGAGCTGCGGCGGCTGATGACCGAGCAGGGCTTCCTGGAGATCACCACCCCCATCCTGACCGCTTCTTCTCCGGAAGGCGCCCGGGACTACCTGGTGCCCGCCCGGAATTTCCCCGGCAAGTTCTATGCCCTGCCTCAGGCTCCTCAGCAGTTCAAGCAGCTGCTGATGACCGCTGGATTTGACAAATATTTCCAGATCGCCCCCTGCTTCCGGGACGAGGACGCCCGGGCGGACCGGACCCCCGGTGAGTTCTATCAGCTGGATATGGAAATGGCCTTCGCCACCCAGGAGGATGTGCTGTCCACCCTGGAGCAGGTGCTGGTGCCGGTGTATGAAAAATTCGGCAAGTACAGCCGGGTGAGCCAGGCTCCCTTCCGGCATATTCCCTTCAACGAGGCCATGGAGCGCTACGGCTCCGACAAGCCCGACCTGCGCATCGACCTGGAAATCCAGGACATCACTGCCGAAGTCCAGGGCTGCGGCTTCGGCCCCTTCGAAAATGCCACCGTCAAGGCCGTGGCAGTGGACAACTTCACCCAGGCCCGGAAGTGGATTGACAAGCTGCTGGCGGACGTGGAAGTCCAGACCGGCAACAAGGCCTGCTGGGTGAAGGTGGACGAAAACGGCAATTTCACCGGCGGCGTGTCCAAGTTCCTGACGGACTGCCAGGCCGCCCTGACGGAAAAGCTGAACCTGAAGCCCGGCAGCTTCGTGTGCATGGCCGCCGGCAAGAAGGCTGCCGCCCAGAAGACCGCCGGCGTCATCCGGACCCTGCTGGGCAAGCGGGTGCCCGGTCACTTCGACGAGGAGCAGTACGCCCTGTGCTGGATTGTGGATTTCCCCATGTACGAAATCGGAGAGGAGTCCGGCCAGCTGGAATTCTGCCACAACCCCTTCTCCATGCCCCAGGGCGGCCTGAAGGCCCTGGAAGAGGCCGAGGGCGATACCGAGAAGCTGCTGGCCATCCACGCCAACCAGTATGACCTGGTGTGCAACGGATACGAGTGTGCTTCCGGCGCCGTCCGGAACCACGACCCGGAGATCATGGTCAAGGCTTTCCAGATGGTGGGCCTGGGCGAGGAGGACGTGAAGGCCAAGTTCCCCGCTATGTACAACGCCTTCACCTACGGCGCGCCCCCCCATGCCGGCGCCGCCCCAGGTGTGGACCGTCTGATCATGCTGCTCACCGGCGAGGAGAGCATCCGGGAGGTTATCACCTTCCCCATGAACAAGAACGCTCAGGACTTGATGATGGGCGCTCCCACCACCGTGGACCAGAGCCAGCTGGACACCGTCCACATCGCCATTGTGGAAGAGTAAGGGCAGCGTTTTCACAGCCGCGCCGAAAATTCGGCGCGGCTGAGCGTGTCAAAAAAGTGCAGCTTCTTTCCCGGTATCGGGAGTAAAGTGATTCAAAAACCATGTTCCGCCGGGGCGCACCCCAGGGTGGCCTCTCTTGCCCCTGCGGGGCAATTCACCTTCTGTACCTGGCGGAACATACTTTACAGGCTGCAAGTGTGGAATTTGTCCCCCATCGGGGG
>DVKV01000094.1 GCA_018715835.1 Candidatus Faecousia intestinavium
GATTCGGATATGCTATGACCAGGAGGAATGGATATGACGGAAAAGCAATATGGAAAATTGGTGGAACAGGCCTGTCCCAAGTCCCCCATGGCCAAGGACGCACTGAACGCCTTTTGGATCGGCGGCGCCATCTGCACCCTGGGGCAGGTGTTTCAGAATCTGTACGGCTACTGGGGACTGGATGACAAAACGGCATCCCTGTGCGCATCGCTGACCCTGATCTGCCTGTCAGCCCTGCTCACCGGACTGAGTCTATACGATGATATTGCCCGCTACGCCGGGGCGGGAACTTTGGTGCCCATTACCGGATTCGCCAACTCCATCACCGCCCCGGCGGTGGAATTCAAAACCGAGGGCTTTATTCTGGGAGTAGGCGGCAAGATGTTCACCATTGCCGGGCCGGTGATTGTCTATGGCCTGGCGGCCAGCGCCGCGTACGGGCTGATTTACTGGATATATACAATGTTATCGTAAAACTGCCCCCAGCCGGAATTCCGGCTGGGGGCAGTTGAAAATTTGAATTACTTGGCTGCGTTGACCAGGGCAGCGGTGTCCTGGGCGATCATCAGCTCTTCGTTGGTGGGAATGACCCACACGGTGACCTTGGAGTCGTCGGCGGAGATGATGGCTTCCTTACCACGGACGTTGTTCTTCTCGGGGTCCAGCTTCACACCCAGGAACTCCAGACCCTGGCAGATCCGGGTCCGCATGGAAGCGGAGTTCTCGCCCACGCCGGCGGTGAACACCAGGCAGTCCAGTCCACCCAGAGCGGCGGCGTAGGAGCCGATATACTTACGCACTTCGTAAGCGAACTTGTCCAGGGCCAGAGCGCAGTCCTCGTTGCCGCCCTCGGCGCCTTCCTCGATGTCACGGAAGTCGGAGGACACGCCGCTCAGGGCCAGCACGCCGGACTTCTTGTTCAGCATATTCAGGCACTCGTCGGCGCTCATGCCGTACTTGTTCATCACGAACTGCGCAACAGCGGGGTCCAGGTCGCCGGAGCGGGTGCCCATGGGCACGCCGGCCAGAGGAGTCAGGCCCATGGAGGTATCCTGGCACTTGCCGTCCTTCACAGCGGACAGGGAGGAGCCGTTGCCCAGGTGGCAGTTGACCAGCTTGATGTCGGAGCGGCCCATCAACTCAATGGCACGCTTGGTGACATACTTGTGAGAGGTGCCGTGGAAGCCGTAGCGGCGCAGAGAGTCGTTCTTGTAGTACTCGGTGGGAATGGCGTAGCGGTAAGCCACAGGAGGCATGGTCATGTGGAAGGCGGTATCGAACACAGCCACCTGGGGGGTGGAGGGCATAACCGCCTGGCAGGCCCGGATGCCCATCAGGTTGGCGGGATTGTGCAGGGGGCCCAGGGGGATGCACTTCTCGATGGCGGCGATGACCTCATCATTGATGATGCAGGAGTCATAGAACTCCATGCCGCCGTGCAGGACACGATGGCCCACAGCGTCGATCTCGTCGGTGGATTTGATCACGCCGTCCACGGGATCCACCAGGATGGCCAGAACCGCCTGAATGGCCTCGGAGTGGGTGGGCATGGGGATGTCCTTGACAACCTTCTTGCCGTTGGCGTTGTGGGTCAGACGGCCGTCAATGTAGATCCGCTCGCACAGACCCTTGGCGGACACCACGCCGGTTTCGGGGTCCATCAGCTGATACTTCAGGCTGGAAGAACCGGCGTTGATAATCAAAATGTTCATTGGGGGATGCCTCCTAAAATAAATATTTTCATTTTGGGGAAACCATGGTATGATAGCCATATCTAAAGACATTATAGAGTATTTTTTCTCATTTCTCAACCCCTAAGAAGAAAATATTTGGCTGGGGAGGCAATAACTTGAAAATTGTCGGGATTGTCTGTGAATATAACCCTTTTCATATGGGCCACCGGAAGCAGTTTTCCTTGGTGCGCCAGGCCTTCGGGCCGGAAACCGCCATTGTCTGCGTCATGAGCGGGAATTTTGTTCAGCGGGGCGCCCCTGCCATCCTGGACAAAAGCCTGCGGGCGGAAGCGGCAGTGGCCTGCGGGGCGGACCTGGTGGTGGAGCTGCCGGTGACGGTGAGCCTGTCCTCGGCGGAAGGGTTTGCTGCCGGCGGGGTGCGGATTCTGGACCGGCTGTGCGATACCCTGTGCTTTGGCACGGAAACGGCCCAGGGGGAGAATCTGATGGAGACGGCCCGGGCGCTGTGCCACCCGGCATTTTCGTCTCTGCTCCGGGAGGAACTGGACCGGGGAATCTCTTTCCCGGCGGCCCGGCAGAAGGCCTTGGAGCGGATGGGGGTGTCCCCGGAGCTGCTCTCCCGGCCCAACGATATTCTGGGGGTGGAGTACTGCAAGGCCATTGTGACCCAGAAGGCAAAGCTGGATCTCTTTCCCATTCACCGGGAGGGGGACTACCACGCCCGGGAGGCAGAGCGGGAAAATCCCTCTGCCACGGCGGTGCGGGAGAGAATGGTGTCCGGCCGGCCCTGGAAGGATTTTGTGCCGGAACAGGCCCGGGAGATTCTGGAGAGCGGAACGCTGCACACGATGCAGGCGGGAGAACGGGCGGTGCTGGCAAGGCTTCGCACCATGACCGATGAAGAATTTGAGGCACTGCCCTATGGCAGCGAGGGACTGTGGCGGAAGCTGATGCACGCCGCCCGGAGTCAGGCTGCCTTGGAGCAGGTGGTGCAGTCTGCCAAATCCAAGCGCTATACCCGCACCCGGCTGGACCGGATGGTGATGTGCGCCTTTTTGGGAATTAACCGTCAGACGTTGGAAACCCCACCGGCCTATGTTCGGATTCTGGCTTTCAATGACCGCGGACGGCAGATTCTCAAAGGGGTGAAGCAGAGCGGCTTTTTCTGCAACATTGGGGAGCGCCGGGAAGAACCGGATTTTCTCCCGGAACAGCGGTCTGAGAACCTGTACGGACTGTTCTCCCTGGGAACGCCGGAAGCCCCGGGAAAAGTCCTGCGCCGCCGGGTGCGCTACCTTCCGGGGCGCCCTTGACGAAACAGCGGCCTTATGATATGATGGCGGAGCAGACGACATCTACCATATTTATAGTGTAGATTCTGAAAGGAGAGTTGCATAGTTCATGTCGTTTTCCCTGCCTAAGTTAAAGATTGGAAATTGCGTGGCCGCGTTCCTGGCCTCCGGCGTGCAGGCGTTCGGGATGTATAACATCCACGCCCTGTCCGGGGTGACGGAGGGCGGCGTGTTTGGCGTGGTGCTGCTGCTGAACCACTGGCTTCACCTGTCGCCGGCGGTGTCCAGCTTCGTACTGAACGCCGCCTGTTATGCCTTGGGCTGGCGAACCATGGGAAAGACCTTCATCGGCTATTCCCTGATCGCCTCCTGCGGGTATTCCGTGACCTACGGAATCTGCGAACAGTTCCCGCCCCTGTGGCCTGAAATTGCGTCCATGCCGCTGCTGGCATCCATTGCCGGGGCACTGTTCATTGGCCTGGGAGCAGGAATCTGCGTCCGGGCGGGAGGAGCTACCAGCGGAGACGACGCCCTGTCCATGAGCCTGGCCTATCTGACAAAAAAGCCCATTGAGCGGTTCTATCTGATCTTTGACCTGGTGGTTCTGACCCTTTCGCTGAGCTACATTCCCCTGAGGCGAATCGGCTATTCTCTGCTGACGGTGGCCCTGTCGGGTCAGCTCATCGGATTGGTTCAGAAAATACCGGAAAAGAAGGAAAAATCCCGGGACTTTTCCGCCAAAACCCAGGGGGAAAAGGCATGAAGAATTGTGAATAATGTTTGTTGACTTTTAACAAAAATGGTGCTACTATCTTGTGCAATTCGAATACGATTCAGTGCAAGGAGGAGTACCTGTGTCGGAGGGTTCTATGAAGGATATGACCACCGGTTCGCCTATGCGGCTGGTGCTGTCGTTTATGCTTCCGCTGCTGCTGGGCATGGTGTTTCAGCAGTTTTATAACATGGTGGATACGGTGGTTGTGGGCAAATTCCTGGGGGTCAAGGCCCTGGCAGGGGTAGGCTCCACCGGTTCCATCAACTTTTTGGTGCTGGGGCTGTGCAACGGCATCTGCGCCGGCTTCGCCATTCCCGTGGCTCAGAAGTTCGGCCAGCGGGATTTTGACGGCCTGCGGAAATTTGTGGGCAATATGATCTGGCTGAGCGTGTTCTTCGCAGCGGCCATTACCCTGGTGACCACGGTGCTGTGCCGGCAGTTCCTGGTGTGGATGAATACACCGGAGGATACCTTCTCCTACGCTTATGACTATATCTTCCTGATTTTCCTGGGCATTCCCGCCACCATGCTCTACAACCTGCTGTCCGGCATCCTCCGCTCTCTGGGGGATTCCCGAACCCCGCTGTACTTCCTGGTTTTCTCCAGCCTGCTGAACGTGGTGCTGGATGTGGTGTTCATCCTGTCTTTCCATATGGGCGTTGCCGGCGCCGGATGGGCCACGCTGCTCAGCCAGCTGATTTCGGGACTGCTTTGTCTGGGCTATATGGCAAAATATTTTCCCATTCTCCGGCTGAAGCGGGAGGATCTGAAGCTGGACTGGAGCTACTCCAGCCGCTTGCTGATGATGGGACTGCCCATGGGAATGCAGTATTCCATTACCGCCATGGGCAGCATCCTGCTGCAAACCGCGGTGAACACCCTGGGTGCCAGCGCCATGGCGGCCATGACCGCCGGCAGCAAAGTCAGCAACTTTGCGGTATGTCCCTTTGATGCCATCGGTTCCACAGCGGCAACCTTTGCCGGACAGAATATCGGCGCAGCGAAGCCGGAGCGGGTGCATCAGGGCGTCCGGGCAGCTTCCGTCATTGGTATTGTGTACTCCATTGCGATTTTTGGGGTGCTGACCCTGTTCGGCGGGAACCTGACCACCCTGTTCCTGGACAAAGGGGAGGACACTGCGGCTGTGGAGTCCATTATCCAGCTCAGCCGTCAGTTCCTGATTATCAATGCACTGTTCTACATCCCGCTGCTGTATGTGAATCTGCTGCGGTTCACCATCCAGGGCCTGGGCTTCTCCAATCTGGCGGTGGGCGCCGGTGTGTTTGAGATGGTGGCCCGGGGTGTATTTGGGCTGTGCCTGGTGCCTTTCTTCGGATTCGCGGCGGTTTGTTTTGCCAATCCGGCAGCCTGGGTGATGGCGGATGTGTTCCTGTTCCCGGCTTACTACGCCTGCCTGAAAAAACGGGGATATGAACCCCGGAGCGTGAAAAAACACGTTCCCCGCTGCGTCCAGCCCTAAAACCAAAATCCCTTCTTCCACCAAAGGAAGAAGGGATTTCTCAGGTTATACAGGTGATTTTGGAATAGTGAACAAAATAACCCGTTATTTTTTTACAAGTCATCTGAACCAATTGTGCCGATACTCTTGCGCCGGGGGGAAATGTCCGATATAATGATGATGATGTCCCAAGCGGGCCTGAAACACAAAGGAGAAGTGAATTATGGCTGAATTTGTTAAGTTGAACCCTTCGGAGCTGAAGGCTCTGCGGGAAGGAAACCCTCTGCTGATGAGCTACAACGTGGAATTCGCGGAGGTGACCGGAGGTACCTTCTGGAAAGCCTACACCCCTGGCCAGATCGCCGGAACGGAGCCGTTCCATGTGGAGCCCTCCAAGGACGGCATTGCCGCCATGTACAAGGATCTGATGCAGGTCTACCCGCCCATCGACCTGTATAACGAAAAGCTGCGCAAGCTGACCCGGGATCTGGGCACCGCCTGGATGCGGGTGTCCGGCACCTGGGCCACCAAGACCTACTATGACTTTGACGGGGAATATGCCGACGGCACCGTGCCGGAGGGTTACCTGAACGTGCTGACCAAGAAGCAGTGGATCGGCGTGCTGGACTTCGTGAAGGCCTGCGGTCTGAAGCTGAAGGTATCTGTTGCCAACTGCCCCGGCCTGCACAGCGCCGAGGAGCCCTGGCCCTCCACCGAGGCGGAGAAGCTGTTCCGGTTCTCCAAGGAGTACGGCGTACCCATTGAGGCGGCGGAGTTTGCCAACGAGCCCAACATGCTGGAAGACACCGGCTTCCCCAAGGGCTACACCGCGGAGCACTACCGCCGGGATGCGGACTTGTTTGCTGCCTGGCTGAAGGAAAACTATCCGGAATGCCTGTATGTCGGTCCTTCCTCCACCGGCGGTGATAACGTACGCTTTGGAAAAATGGGCAAAGACGGCGGCGGCGTGGAGCAGATTGCCCGGAAAACCGTGGGCTGCGACGATCTGCTGGGCGGCACCAAGGTGCCGGTGGATGTATTCAGCTACCACTACTACAACGGCGTGTCCGACCGCTTGGCGTCTGTGATGCCCTCCGGCCACTGGGACGCCAGCGAGGCCAACAGCGAGGAATATTTGATGACGGCTTTGAACTTCTGCCGTACTTACATTCCCTTCCGGGATAAGTACTGCCCCAGCGGTGAGATGTGGGTCACCGAGTCCGGCGATGCCGGCGGCGGCGGAGACAGCTGGGCCTCCACTTACCTGGATGTGCTGCGTACCCTGAACGAGCTGGGCGGTTTTGCCTCCCTGACCAGCGGCGTGATTTTCCACAATACCCTGGCGGCTTCGGACTACGGCTTCCTGGAGCGGATTGTGTTCAATCCCCGGCCCAACTATTTTGCCGTGCTGCTGTGGCAGCGGCTGATGGGCACCACGGTTTATGATTCCGGCGAACCTATCCGGGAGGGGGCCCACGTGTATGTCCACTCCCGCAAGGATGGCAAGGACGGCAAGGTCTACCTGATCATTAACAACTCCGAAACCCAGGCCACCACAGTGGAACTGCCCGGTCCGGCCACGGTCTACAGCCTGAACGGCAAGAACGGGGACAAGCGGGCAACCGTGATGACCCTGAACGGACGGGATCTGGTGCTGGGAGAGAACTGGGAGCTGCCTGATCTCAGCGGCGAGGAAGTTTCCGGCGGCAAGCTGGAACTGGCGCCCATGAGCTGCACCTTCCTGGTGGTGTAATACTGACGCCCGAAGCCCCCGGCTGGAAAGCCGGGGGCTTAGACTGTCGAAAACCCCGAAAGGGGTTTTCGACAAGTTTTTGCAGCCTGCTGCGCGCATAATTTGTCCCCCGACGGGGGACAAATTCCACACTTGCAGCCTGAGAAATGTTTTCTGCCAAGTACAGAAGGTGAATTGCCCCGCAGGGGCAAGAGAGGCCACCCTGGGGTGTGCCCCGGCGGAACATCGTTTTGA
This sequence comes from Candidatus Faecousia intestinavium, assembly GCA_018715835.1. Lineage (GTDB taxonomy): Bacteria > Bacillota > Clostridia > Oscillospirales > Oscillospiraceae > Faecousia > Faecousia intestinavium. The sequence goes on from DVKV01000094.1 coordinate 7,208, forward strand.
AATTTCTCTGCTCTCAATGGTGTAGAAGAAGCGTCACTTTTGACACGCTGAAATATTACACCTTGATGATACGGCCTTCCTGCCGGGGCTTGGGGGCGGGGTCCTCGTCAGCATAGCCCAGGATGCAGTTGCCCACACCCTTCATGTCCTCGGGCAGCCCCCATTTTTTCAGCAGCTGCTTGCCTTCGGGGCTGTCAAACATCTCCCGGGCCCGGTGAATCCAGCAGCTGCCCAGTCCCTGGGCCTTGGCTGCCAGCAGCAGCTGACCCATAACCAGGGAACCGTCTTCCAGCCAGGTGTACCGCTCCGGGCTGGACAGCACCACGATGACACAGGGTGCGCCGTAGAACGGGTCGCCGCTGCTGCCCATGACCTGGGCATTCATCCTGGAGAGCTGGTCCCGTGTCTCCTTGTCCCGGACGGCAACCATCACCGTCTTCTGGGCATTCATGCCGCTGGGTGCGTAAAGGCCGGCCTCCAGCACCGCATCCAGGTCGGCATCACTGACCTGCCGGTCCTGATACTTCCGGATGCTTCTGCGTTTTTTCAACAATTCATCCATGTTTTCTTCCTCCTGACTGTAATTTTTATTCCAGCGCATCCCGCGCGGCTTGGATCTGAGGGTCTTCCTGGGGGTCCAGCCGGTTGTAGTAGATTTCCAGGGCGGTGTCCTCGTCCACCTCCACTTCCACATCCGGGGTGACGCCCACGTCAATCAAGCTGATCCCGTTGGGCGTGAAATACTTTCCGATGGACAGCGCCACCGCCGAGCCATCCTCCAGCTGATAGGTCACCTGGAAATATCCCTTGCCGCAGGTCTGAGTGCCTACCACAATGGCGGCATCATACTCCTGCAGCGCCGCGGCGAAGAACTCCGCTGCCGAATAGGAATCCCCATTCACCAGCACCGCCATGGGTACGTCCAGGTATTCTGCATCCGACCGGTCCACGTGTTCCTGACCGTCATAACGCTCCGTGCGGAACAAATCCCCCTCGGGAAGCAGGTAGTCCAGCACCTTCACCAGTTCATCGGAATAGCCGCCGGGATTGTTCCGCACGTCGAAGATCAGCTTCTGGGCCCCCTGGGCCAGCAGGTCCTCGATGGCGGCGATGGTCTCGTCGGCACACCGGGAATCAAAGTTGGAGATGGTCACAAGGCCCGTGGTATCGTCCAGCATCCGGCCCACTGCCACCGCTGTTTCAATCTGACGCCGTTCCACGGAAAGGGTCAGCTCTTCCCCACCCCGGAGAACCGTCAGGGAGACGAAGGTTCCCTCCTCCCCCCGGACCAGGTTCCGGACCTGTTCGCTGTCCGCCTGGGTCACATCCTCCCCTTCCACCGCGATCAGCACGTCATCGGCCTGGATGCCAGCCTCTTCGGCAGGGCTGTTGGGGGTGACCTCCATGATCTGGAAGCCCGTCTGGTCTTCCGAAGCCAGAATCGTGATGCCCACGCCCACATAGGCGTTGGCCATCTGTTCCTGGTAGGTTTCATATTCATCGGCGGGGATATAGTAGCTCCACCGGTCCCCGGTGGCCGCCACCATGGCTGCCGCCGCCGCGTCCTCCAGCTCCGTCTGGTCCGCACCGGCGATGAACCGCTCCAGGATCAGATCTTCCAGCTGGGCCAGCTTGGAAGAGCCCGCCGCAATTCCCCCGGTGGAAGCCAGGGTCAGCACTGATGCCAGCACCGCTACCAGCACATAGGAGCCAAAGGTCAGCAATTTCTTTTTCACGCATACCACCTCAATAGCAGGATTCCCACAGCCCCGGAGGGCTGTGGGAGAAAAAACCGATTACAGTGCAACGTAGTTGCAGGGGTTAACGTACACACCGTTCAGAGAAATTCCAAAGTGCAGGTGGTCGCCGGTGGCAATGCCGGTGGCGCCGGTGGCGCCAATGTACGTGCCGGCGCTGACAATCTGGCCAACGCTTGCGCCGATACTGCTCAGGTGCATATAGATGGAACGGAAGCCGTCCTGGTGGTCAATCTGGACATAGTAGCCCGCGGAGTTGCTGTAGCTGGCCGCAATGACCACACCTGCCCGGGCCGCCACTACCGACCAGCCGGTACCGGTGTCCAGGTCAACGCCCTGATGGTAAGTAGATGCGCCGGTGGTGGGAGACTCCCGGTAACCGAAGGGGCTGGTGATGGAAGTGTAGCTGCAGGGCCGGACCCATCCGCCGCCGCCAGAGGTTCCGCCGGAACCGCCGGAGCCACCGGAGCCGCCTTCAGTCGTGGGGGGAACATAGGTGGCCATATAGGCTTCCCATTCCGCCTGCTTGGCGGCGTCGTACTCCACTTCCTTCTGAGCGATCTGCTCCAGGAAGTCCGCCTCCATGGCCTCGTATTCCTCCTGCAGAGCCGCCAGCTCATCGCCCTTGCTCAGCAGTTCCTGAAGCAGGTCCATGGATTCCTGGACCTTGGCATCCAGTTCCGCCTGGGTGCTGTCCAGCTCTTCCTTGGTCTTCTCCATGTCCTCTTTTTCCACTTCCAGCTCCTGCTGAGCCTCCACCACGTTGTTGGCGGCGTCGGCCAGCTCCTGGAGCCGGCGGTTATCGGAAGCGGCAATCTCCTCCACCATGTTCAGCCGGTCCAGCAGGTCGGAGAAGTTGTTGGCCTTGAACAGCACTTCCCAGTAGGACAGTTCTCCTTCTTCCTCCATGGTGCGGATGCGCAGCTTGTTGTCGTCGTTGAGCTGCTGGTAGCGCTCCTCGGCGTTGTCCAGCTCATCCTGTTTGTCCGCAATCAGCAGATTGAAGGCCTTCAGCTGGTCATTGATGTTATCCACCTGCTCATTGAGCAGCTGTACTTCCTGGTCAATGACGCTTTTGCGCTCCATCAGGTCCACAATCTCATTCTCATTTTCTTCGTACTGACCCTGAACTTCCGTAATCTTTTCCTGGATTGCCTCCTTTTCCTCTTTCAGCGCATTGATCTGCTTGCGGATTTCGCTGGAGGAGGCGGCGCTGGCTGGTGTCGGCAGCAGGCTGAGCATCAGCGTCAGCAGCATAACCGCCGCCATGATGCCCGCCAGAACAGAAACCATACGTTTGCGTTTGTTCATACAATACTCCTTTGCGTTCTGAGAGGGGGCGTACATTCCGGGTAAATCAATAGATGTACGCCAAGGGGTTTACATAAGTACCGGCATAGGAAATGCCGAAATGCAGGTGCGGGCCGGTGGAGAGTCCGGTGCTGCCCACATATCCGATCAGCTGTCCCTGGGAGACCGACTGTCCTGCGGATACCACATAGTTGGTCATGTGCATATAGATGGAAGCAAATCCATCCAGATGGTTGATGCTGACATAGTTTCCGGCGCCGCCGGCCTGATAGGAGGCCACGGTAACCGTACCGGCACGAGTGGCATAAATGGGAGTGCCCTGGGCACAGGCCATGTCAATGCCGTTGTGCATCCGGGAGGTCCCCAGGATGGGATGCACCCGCATGCCAAACGGGCTGGTCAGGGTATACCCGGACACCGGGGTTACCCAGGTGGCATCCGAGGGCGGATTCTCTCCCTGCAAGGCCAGCTTTGCCAGATACTCGTCGTATTTGGCCGCAGCCAGTTCCTTTTCCTTGGCAGCAATCTCCAGCATCAGCTCATCCTGGAGAATTTCCGATTCTGCCATCAGGCGTTCATATTCCTCCGACTGCTTTTCCAGCTCCCGGAGCAGCTCGTCGGATTCCGCACGCTTTTCCTCCAGGGCTTCTTCGTCCGCCGCCAGCTGCACCCGGCTTTCCTCCAGCGTCTGCTTTTCCGACTCCAGGGTCAGCTGGGTTGCGGTAACCAGGTCCGAGGCGATCCGCATTTCCTCAATTCGCTTCCGGTCCGCCTCGTTGATCTCCTCCACCATGTTCAGCCGGTCCAGCAGATCCATGAAGCTGTTGGCCTCGAAGATTACTTCCCAATAGGTCAGATTTCCCTTTTCCTCCATCACCCGGATTCGTTCCCGGTGCTGTTCGCTGAGATCCCGCAGCTCTTCCTGGGCCTTCTCCAGCTGGTCCTGGGTATCGGCAATCATCTGACTGTAGGCGGCAATCTGCTCGTTGGTGGTGGCAATTTTGTTGCTCAGCAGGGTCATCTCCTGATCGATGGCGGCTTTCTGCTCCACCGTGGAAGCCATATTGCTGTAGTTTTCGTCATATTGGCTCTGAATGGCGTCCAGTTCCCGCTGAATGGCAGCATTTTGTTCTTCCAACGCGTCAATTTCCTTCTGAATCTCCGATGAGCTTGCGGCCCGGGCAGACATGGGTACCATCCCAACCGTTAAAGCCCCGGCCAGCAGCAATGCCAGAAGGGAACGCGCTTTTCTGTTTCTACGCATAGCTAAGAGAGTCCTTACAAAAGATTTATACGTTCATGAACTTCCGGATGGAGGTCCAGCTGCCCACGATGCCCACGAACATACCCGCCGCACCGAAGACCGCCACCATGGGAATCAGAACTTCCTGGAAGGAAACGAAGGTGAACAGCTGCAGAGAGTCCACCAGGGCAATCCGCTGAATCATGGCATCATAGGCCACCCACTCCAATCCAAAGGCCAGGATGGCGCCAATCATGCCCAGGCTGAAGCCCTCCACCACGAAGGGCAGCCGGATGAAGCCGTTGGTGGCGCCCACCATTTTCATAATGGCAATCTCATCCTTCCGGTCATACATGGCCAGCTTGACGGTATTGGAGATAATCAGCAGGGACACCACCAGCAGCACTGCAATCAGGGCAAGAGACACCATGTGCAGCACATCCTGAATGGTGGAGAAGCCCTCCGCCAGCTCATAGGCAGCGTTGGTCTTGGCCACGCCCGGAATATCCTTGAGCTGCTGGTCGGTCTGCTCCATCTTGGTGTTGTCCTCCAGGACCACCACATACCGGTGGCGCAGATCCCCGGCCTGGACGCCGCTGAAGGCACTGTCACCATCGTGGTCGGCGATGAAATTCTCCAGCGCCTCCTCCCGGGAGACGAAGGTTGCCTGGAGCACATTGTCCAGCTGATTGATCTTCGTGCCCACGCTTCTGGCCTCGGCGTCGGACAAACTGCTGTCGATGTACACCAGAATCTCACTGGTCTGGTTCAGCTCCTGAACCATCAGGTCCAGGTTATAAGCCAGAATGGAAAAGCTGCCCACAATCACCAGGCAGGCCACGGTGACGCACACGGCGGCGAAAGACATGAATCCATGGAGGAAAATACCCCGGAAGCCTTCTTTCAGCAGGTAACCCAAATTATTCAGCTTCATCTTCGTTTTCCTCCTCCCCGGCCCCGTCGTTGACCACCAGGCCCTCGTCAATGGCGATGACCCGTTTGTTGAACAACTCCACCAGGTTCTGGGCATGGGTAACCACCAGCACAGTGGTGCCCAGGTTGTTGATTTCCTGCAGCAGGGCCATAATTTCAAAAGACCGCTCCGGGTCCAGGTTACCGGTAGGCTCGTCGGCGATGATGGTGGAAGGGTTGTTCACCAGTGCCCGGGCAATGGCCAGACGCTGCTGCTCACCGCCGGACATTTCGTGGGGATGGCGGCTCATCTTGCCCTCCAGGCCCACCAGTTCCAGCACATAGGGAACCCGCTCCTTGATCTCCTTCTCCCGGGCGCCAACCACCCGCATGGCGAAGGCCACGTTTTCATAGACGGTCATCTTGTCGATCAGCCGGAAATCCTGGAACACCACGCCCACCGTACGGCGCAGATAGGGAATCTCCCGTTTGCGAATCCGCTCCAGGGAGTATCCGTTCACATGAACGGCGCCGGAGGTGGGCTTCAGCTCACCGGTGATGAGTTTGATGATGGTGGACTTTCCGGAACCGGAAGGTCCCACCAGGAAACAGAATTCGCCGTCTTCAATCTGCATGGTAACACCGTTCAGAGCGTTGTTGCCTTGCTCGTAAGATTTTACGACATCAATAAACTGTATCATATCACTATCTCCTGTTTTGGGGCAGGACAGGGATGCCTGCTTCTGCCCGCAGTGTAACCAAATTGTAACACAGTTGAAATGGAATGTCAATCGTGTTCCGACAAAAAGTGTGAAATCCGAAACAATTCACAAATAATCCATATTTTTACCTGAAAGAAAATTGAAAATACCAAGTCTTGTGGTTTACCATATTTTACGCCGCCACATCTGGGATCAGGCGCAGAAAAGCGGGGCTGCCGCAGCAGCCCCGCCTGGGAATGCGTTACCGGGTCTCCCGGGAAGTCAGATATTTGCGGACCATCAGCGCCACCTTGAACACAATGGCATGGTCAAACTGCCGCAGGTCCAGGCCGGTGAGCTTCTTGATCTTCTCCAGCCGGTACACCAGGGTATTGCGGTGGACAAACAGCTTCCGGGAGGTTTCCGACACGTTCAGGTTATTCTCGAAGAACTTGTTGATGGTAAACAGGGTCTCCTGATCCAGAGAATCAATGGAATTCTTCTTGAACACTTCGCTGAGGAAAATCTCGCACAAGGTGGTGGGCAGCTGATAGATCAGCCGTCCGATGCCCAGATTTTCATAATTGATGATACTCTTCTCGGTGTCGAACACCTTGCCCACATCGATGGCAGTCTGGGCGTCCTTGTAGGAGTCCGCCAGTTCCCGCAGATGCTCCGCCACGGTGCCGATGCCGATGACCGTCTTGATCCGCAGCTCATTTTTCAGGGTGTCGGCAATGGTGGCCGCCATCTTCTCCAGGTCCTCAGCGGTGGTAGCGGTGCTGATCTGCCGTACCACGGCAATGTCCGTCTCGTTGATGGACAGCACAAAATCCTGCATCTTGTCCGGGAACATCCCCGCCAGCACGTCCATGGTGGCCACGTCGCTGTGTCCCACCTGCCGGATCAGGAACACCGCCCGGGGGGCATCGGTGGAGAAGTGCAGCTCCTTGGCCCGGATATAAATGTCGCCGGGAAGGATGTTGTCCATGATGATATTCTTTACAAAGGTACCGGGATCATGCTTCTCTTCATAGAAGGTTTTGGCATCGTTCATGGCGATGTATGCCATGGCGCAGAAGCTGCGGGCCACTTCGTCGTCGCCGGTGCAGAACACGGCGTACTCGAAATAGTTGGAGTTGCCCACAATGGCCTTGAAGCTCTTCTGGCCATAGGTCACCACGCCCTCTGTGGCGTTGCCCACCTTCAGAGCAGCCTCAGTCCAGCGCTCCCCGAGCATGGCCATATCGGTACAGGAAACCACGCACCCTTCCGTATCAATGACGCCGAAGGTGCGCTCGGAAACATCTCTCAATTGGACAATAACGCTCTGGAAAACACTGTTGGACATTTTTCTGTCACTCCTTAGTATCTTGCATAAATGCGCATTTCACAAAATCACGCTATCATTATACACACCTTTTGCGCACATTGCAAGTGCCATTTGACATTTTACTGCAAAATCTCTTATCTTTTTTAGATAATATACCCACAGCTTTTCAGGAACATTCCTTCTTTTGGAAAAACATGACAGCAAATTGCCGGTTTGGAGCATTTGTCCCTGGTTCTCCGGAAAAAATCCATAAAAACTGCGTTTTTTACCAATCGTTTTCCCCGCCGCCGGCGTCCTCCCCCGCTTCCAGCGCCTGGATTTCCCCGCCGGTCAGTTCCCGGGCCTGGCCTCTGGGAAGATTCCCCAGGGTCAGCGCTCCCTCCTGCCGCCGCTCCAGATAGGTCACCGGCATTCCCCGGGAGGCCAGCATCCGCCGGACCTGATGGTATTTCCCCTCACACACCGTCACCAGGCTCTCCCCCGGTCCCAGGGGCTCCAGACGGGCAGGCAGGCACCGGGTTCCGTCTCCCAGCGTAAGCCCCTGGGCAAAGGCCCGGACATCCTCCTCCCCGGCCCAGCCCTCATGCCGGGCGTAATACACCTTCCGGACTTCCTTTTTCGGGGTGATCAGCCGATGGAGCAGTTCCCCGTCGTTGGTAAACAGCAGCAGTCCCTCGGTATCCTTGTCCAGGCGGCCCACCGGTTTCAAGTCCAGGTGTTTCCACTGTGGGGGCAGCAGTTCCATCACCGTGGCCTGACTGTCATCCTCAGTGGCGGTGATAAAGCCCGCAGGCTTGTTGAGCATCACCACCGCCCGGCGCATTCCCCCCAGGGTCTGTCCATCCAGGGCAATCTCCACCGCCGCCGGATCAACCTTCCGGCTGCCATCCTTTTCCACGGCTCCGTCCACCGTCACCCGGCCGGCTTTCAGCAACAGCTTGACCTGGCTGCGGGTGCCGGCTCCGGCGCCGCAAAGGAATTTGTCCAATCGTTCCATGGTTCCTCCGTTCTATCCCTGTCCCCTGGGTCATAGGCTGTAGCACCTATTCTAACCGGGAGGGATCACTATGATGGTAATGACCGCAAAGGTCGATCTGAAAAAGGCGCTTCTGGCCCTTGCCGCCGCCGCGGCGCTGATTCTGTCGCTGATTCTGCTGCTGGGGGGCGGCTCCGAAACCACCCAGACCGGCGCTCCCGCCGTCAGCAGCAATGACGGCCGGGTACAGTTCCTGAAGGACTTCGGCTGGGATGTGACCACGTCCCCTGTGGAGTCCAGCCAGGTCAAAATTCCCGAGACCAGCGGCGAGGTATTCGACCGCTACAACGCCCTGCAGAAAACCCAGGGCTATGATCTGAGCAAGTACGCCGGCAAGAGCGTCATGCGCTACGTCTACAAGGTCAACAACTACCCCAACGCCACCGAGCCGGTGTACGCCACGCTCCTGGTCTACAAAAACCAAATCATCGGCGGGGATGTGACCAACACCTCCGCCCAGGGAAAGATCCATGGGTTCCAGACTTCCCCCGCCACCGCCTCTGAGCCCTCGGCGGCTGCTGTCTCCGAGCCTTCCGCCGCCACGACAGCTCCCTCTTCTGCTGCCACCGCTCCGGCGGCCACCACGGTTCCTGCCACCACGGCGGCGTCGTGACCATCCTCAGCCTTCTCCGGTTTTCGGAGAAGGCTTTTTTATTTTATCACAGGGGCGGGTGCTTGACAAGATAACCCTGCTGTGCTATGCTCTATGCGAACTGAACAGTATCTTCAGGGCGGGGCGAAATTCCCCACCGGCGGTAAAGTCCGCGAGCGCTCAGGCGCAGATCCGGTGCAACTCCGGAACCGACAGTATAGTCTGGATGGAAGAAGATACGCAATGGGATAATATTGCGTTTATTTTCACGCCCTGGGTCTATTCCCGGGGCGTATTTTTTTGAAGAGGTGACAAATGATGGAAACCTTACTGCAAGATGTGTCCAACAACCTGAGCTTCGTCCTTATGTGCGTGGTTCTGGTGGTAGGCCTGGCCCTTCTGGCCCGGCTGATCGAGCACTTTCTCCCGGAAAAGCGAACGGTGACTCCCGCCCGCCGGGTGAGCATCATCGGCATCTGCGCCGCCATTGCCACGGTGCTGCATATGCTGGACTTTCCCCTGCTGTTCCTGGCCCCGGAATTTTACAAGCTGGACTTCTCTGAGCTGCCCATTCTCATGTGCGGCTTCTACCTGGGACCCAGCGCCACCGTGGTGTGCGAGGGTTTGAAAATCTTCCTGAAGCTGCTGTTCAAGGGCACTTCCACCGCTTTCGTGGGAGATCTGGCCAACTTCGTGGTGGGCTGCGCCTTTGTCCTGCCCGCCGCCACCTGGTACCATGTCCATAAGAGCAAGCACAGCGCCCTGGTGGGCATGATCCTGGGCACCGTGTGCATGACCGTTCTGGGCACCGCCTTCAATGCAGTGTATCTGCTGCCCAAATTTGCCGAACTGTACCATATGCCCCTGGATACCATCATCGCCATGGGCACGGAAATCTGGGGCGGGGTGAACAGTGTGACCACCTTCGTCATGCTGTGCGTGGCACCGCTGAACCTGGTGAAGGGCGTTCTGGTTTCCGTCCTGACCATGCTGCTGTACAAGCGGGTGGCCCGGCCGCTGTTCGGCATCCACCGCTGAAAATCTCCATAAAAAATTCTCCGACCTGTGTCGGAGAATTTTTTATATTTCCGCAGGTACCGGAGCCTGCCATTTTAGTCCCCGGGGGTAGAAGAACCGTACCTTTTCCCGGGCCACGGACATCCGCACCGTCCGGGCCATCCGCAGCTCTCCATCCAGGTTGACGGGGGTGGGCTTGTCGCACCGGATGGTCAGGGCCTTCACCCGCAGGTGCCGCACCAGATGGGGAAGCTGGGCAAACTGACCGTTTTTATACTTGCCGATGACCCCGGGAATCTCCAGCCGCCGGACCTTCCGCACCAGCAGCACGTCCAGCAGGCCGTCCGCCGGGTCCGCCTGGGGCACCGGGTTGAAGCCGCCGCCGTAAAACCGGCCGTTGCACACGCAGATGAAGGTCTGCTCGGCATCAATGCGCTCCCCGTCGATTTCCACCACGTAGTGCTCGGCAATGCCCTTGATTACATTGACCACCGTGGAGGCGGCATAAGCCCGGAAGCCCTGAAGCAGGGGAATCCGCTTGTACCGGGACACATCCGTTCCGATCCGGGCATCCAGCCCCACGGAACAGATGTTCAGAGCGTAGTCGTCGTTGCAGCGGATCAGATCAAATTCCGCTTCCTCCGGGTCCAGCAGCCGTTCCAAATCGTAAAACGCCTGGGGATCGTCAAAAATTTTCACAAAATCGTTGCCGCTGCCCCCGGGATAGGCGGTAATGGCGCCGTTGGAAAACCCCGCCGCGCCGGAAGCCACTTCATTCAAGGTGCCGTCTCCGCCGCAGGCATAGATCCGGTATTCCTCCCCGGTGAGCAAAGCCTCCCGGGTAATCCGGCGGCACTCCCCGGGCGCCTGGGACACCGCAATCCGGTAGTCCAGGCCCCGTCCGCCGCAGAGCTTCCGGATCTCAGCGGCGTATTCAGCAGAACGGTCCCGGCTGCCTGCCGCAGGATTGATCACAAACAGATGCTTCATCCCTGCTTTACCCGGGGTCTCCGGCCTCCGTCGGTGTACATATAATAATCGCACTTGATCATGCCGTTGTAGAGCTTGCGTTTCTTTGCGGCACGTCTCCCGAAGAAATGCTCAAACTCCGGCTCCGAGGTGATGATGAAGAAATTCCAGCCGTCGGCAAACTTCAGGTGCCGTCCCAGGGCGGCATAGAGCCGCTGGGCACTCTGCTGCTCCAGCATCCGCTGGCCGTAGGGCGGGTTGGCAATGAGAATGCCTTTGTCCGCCGGCAGGGACATTTTGGTGGCGTCCCCATCCCGGAACTGAATCACGTCCCCCACTCCAGCCTTCCGGGCGTTGGCCATGGACAGGCTGACGCATTTGGGGTCGTTATCGGAGCCCAGAATCCGGTAGTCACCGTGGTACTCCTTGTCCTTGGCTTCCGTGCGCACCTGGCCCCAGGTCTTGGCATCCAGCCACAAAAACGCCTCGCCGGAGAACCGGCGGTTCAGGCCCGGCGCCCGGTTTTTGGCAATCAGCGCCGCCTCAATGGGAATGGTGCCGGAGCCGCAGAAGGGGTCCCATACAAAGTCCCGGCCCCGGTAGTGGGTCAGCTGAACCATAGCCGCCGCCAGAGTCTCCCGCAGGGGGGCGTCGTTGCCCACCGCCCGGTAGCCCCGCTTGTGCAGCCCCGGCCCGGAGGTATCCAGATACAGCTGTACCCGGTCATTCATAATGGAAAACTGAAGCTGATACAGCCCTCCATCCTCCGGCAGCCAGTTCAGGCCGTATTTTTCTCCCAGCCGCCGGGAGGCCGCTTTCTTCACAATGGCCTGACAGTCCGGCACGGACATGAGCTGACTGTTCAGGCAGTGGCCCTTCACCGGGAACCGGCCGTTTTTGGGAATAAAATCCTCCAGGCTGGCCCGGTAAACACCCTGGAACAGCTCTTCAAAGGTTTTCGCCTGGAAATCCGCCAGCACCAGCAGCACCCGCTCGCCGGTGCGCAGACACACGTTGGCCTTGGCCATGGCATAGGCGTCTCCGGAGAACAGCACCCGGCCGTTTTCCACCCGGACATTCTCCAGGCCCAGCCGCCGCAGCTCGTCACCGGCAATGCCCTCCAGGCCGAACAGGCAGGGCACCGCAAATTCAAATTGATCCATAGTTCCTCCGTTTTCGCTTCTCTCAGGGGATGATCTTACTGGCTTTCAGATACCGCTCTTCCTCGGAAAACACACAGCCGCAATATTTCTGCATATAAAACCCGTGTTCCCGGGCGAAGTTCTGCCCGTCCCGGAAATAGGGCCGGAAATCCCGATACAGGAAGTCCACGCCGTATTCCTTGGCTGCCCGCTCCGCTACCTCCCGCATGAGATCATGTTTCTGGTAGGGGCTGATGAACAAAGAGGATGTAAAGCTGTCAAAGCCTCCCTCCGCCGCCTGTCGGGCGGCCTCAAACAGCCGCATCTCATAGCACTTGACGCACCGGCCGGGAATGTCCTCCGCCACCGCCCGGACAAAGGGGCGCAGGCCGTAGTCGTTGCGCTCGATCAGGGGCAGTTCAATCTGCTGGGCATACTCCCGCAGGCAATTGCGCCGGGCCCGGTATTCGGTAAAGGGATGAATGTTGGGATTGTACCAGAACCCCGTCACGTCGAAGCCGTCTCTGCGCAGCACCTCAATGGGCTGATTGGCGCAGGGAGCGCAGCAGATATGGAGCAAGGTTTTCATAAAAACGCCTCCAAAGCAAAGTATCGGGGATTATACCACGGAATTTTCCCCATTGCAAGGACAGATTTCTCCCCGGACACCCTCCCCGTACAAGCCGGTAATCTCCACCGTCCGGATTAGGTTGTGCAGGTTCTCTCCGGCGGCATAAACCTTGACATAGTTGGGAGCGTGTCCGGCATAGAGTCCTTCCGAAACTTCCTCAAACAGCACCTGCTGCCGGGTTCCGATCAGACGGCGGCAGAATTCCTGCTCCATTTCCCGGGCAACGGCAATGGCCCGGCGGCTCCGGTCTTCTTTCACAGCGTTGGAGTGCTGACCGGGCATCTTGTCCGCCGGGGTGCCCGGGCGGCGGGAATAGGGGAAGATGTGCATGGCGGCGAAGCCGCATTTTCGGATAAAAGTCAGACTTTCTTCAAACTCCTCCTCCGTCTCCCCGGGGAAGGCCACGATCATGTCCGTGGTCACGGCGCAGCCGGGGAAGAACCGGTTCAGAAGTTCCACGCTCTCATAGTAGCGGGCAGTGTCGTACTTCCGTTTCATCCGGGCCAGGACGGTATCGCTGCCGCTTTGCAGACTCAGGTGAAAATGGGGGCACAGATTAGGCAGCGCCGACAGCCGACGGCAGAAATCCTCCGTCACCACTCTCGGTTCCAGCGAACCAAGCCGGACCCGAAGATCCGGCACCGCCCGGCAGACCCCTTCGATCAGCTCGGTTACTGCCGGTTTCCCCGGCAGATCCACCCCCCAGCTGGCGATTTCAATGCCGGTAATCACAATCTCCCGGTAGTCCCGCCGGGCCAGCTCCCGGGCCTGCTCCGCCGCCAGTTCCAGAGGAGCCGAGCGCACCGGCCCCCGGGTGTAGGGAATGATGCAGTAAGTACAGAAGTTCACACAGCCGTCCTGGACCTTCAGCATGGCCCGGGTCCGCTCCTCCAGCCCTCCGGCGGGAAGGATCTCAAATTCCCGGCGGCGCAGGGCGTTGTCCACTTGTTCACAGTGGGTGTGATGTTCCAGGGCATCCAGCATCTCCTGGATGAAGGCCCGCCGTCCGCCGCTGCCGCCGATGACGTCTATGCCCAGTTCCCGCACCGCCTCCGGGGCGTGCTGGGAATAGCAGCCGCAGACCCCGATCACCGCCTGAGGATTCTCCCGGCGGCACCGGCGGATCACCGCCCGGTTTTTCTTGTCCGCCACGGCGGTCACCGAGCAGGTGTTGATGATGTAGGCATCGCAGGGTTCGTCAAACCGGCCCAGGGTGTGGCCCAGCTCCGTGACAAAGTGCTCCATGGCCTGGGTTTCATACTGGTTCGTCTTGCATCCGAGGGTATAAAAAGCAAATTTCATATTGTCAAATCCACCAATAATGTATTGTATTCATTGTCATAATCGTCCAAACCGCCAAGTTGCATTTTGCTAAGAAAATGCTATAATAACCACCGTACCCAATAAATTCGGGTCCAATGGAGCCGTTTCTCTTCCAGACGCTCCCCATTATATACGATGTTCGCAAATTTGTACAGGTGGGAAGGCTGGTTTTATGTGGGAATTTGAGATTCGACTGCAATCGGTTCAGGATGTCCAGGAATTTGTGGCGCTGGCTACCGGTTTTCCCTTCGGTGTGGAAGTCGGAAACGACCGCTACCGGGCAAACGGGAAGAGTTTCATGGAAATGTTCTGCCTGGACTTTCGTCATCCCCTGATCGCTCGCGTGGAATGCAGTCAGGTTCAGCGGGATGCCTTTCAGGAAGCCCTCCAGCGGTTCCTGATCTGAATGAATATGGCTCTAGTAGCACCGTCCTGGGAATACTCGGGGCGGGTTTTTTTATCCCGAAAGCCCCCATCCAAACGGTTTGACTTTCCCCCGCCGCCATGGTATCATACTGTGTGAATCCAACAGGAGGACAAAACCCCATGCAGTTTCTCTACTACGCCCTTTTCTCCGCCCTGATTGTGGGGGCGGATCAGATTACCAAATATCTGGTGGTTGCCAACATCCCCCTTCAGGGAGAGGTTTCCTTCCTCCCCGGAATTTTACAGCTGACCTATGTGCAGAACGACGGCGCCGCTTTCTCCTCCTTTCAGGGACAGCAGTGGCTGTTCGCCCTGATTTTCCTGATTTTCACCGGTCTTCTCATCTGGGAATATTTCAAAAAGCCCCTGGGCTTTGTCCCTTTTGAGCGCTGGTGCATCGCCGCCATCTACGGCGGCGGTCTGGGCAACCAGATCGACCGGCTGCGGCTGGGCTATGTGGTGGATATGTTCGAAACCACCTTCATGGACTTTCCCGTATTCAATGTAGCAGACTGCTTCATCACCTGCGGCTGCGTGCTTGTGATGGTACACCTGGCCTTTTTCCACAAGGATTTCTGGAAGGATGAACACAAATGCGCCTGATCGCCGATACCGCCGGAGAACGGCTGGATGCCTTCCTGGCCCGGGCCGGGGAGGGTCTGACCCGCAGCGCCGCCCAGAAGCTGCTGGAGCAGGGACTGGTGCTGCGCAACGGGAAGCCCGGCAAGAAAAATGACAAGCTCACCCCCGGAGACGTGGTGGAGTACACCATCCCGGAGGCAAAGCCGGTGGACATCGTCCCCACGGAGATTCCCCTGGACATTGTCTATGAGGACGAGGACCTGCTGGTCATCAACAAACCCAAAGGGCTGGTTGTGCATCCCGCCGCCGGACACAGCGACGACACCCTGGTCAACGGCCTGCTCTATGCCCTGGGGGATGATCTGAGCGGTATCAACGGGGAGCTGCGTCCCGGAATCGTCCATCGGATTGACAAGGACACCTCCGGCCTGCTGGCGGTGGCGAAGAACGATTTCGCCCACACCATGCTGGCCAGCCAGCTGAAAGACCACACCATGGCCCGGACCTACGAAGCCATTGTGGTGGGTTCTTTCCGTGAGGACTCCGGCACCGTGGACGCTCCCATCGGCCGCCACCCCACTGACCGGAAAAAGATGTGCGTCACCCAGCGCAATTCCAAACCCGCCGTCACCCACTGGGAAGTGGTGCAGCGCTACCGGGGCTATACCCACATCCGCTGCCGCCTGGAAACCGGACGCACCCACCAAATCCGGGTTCACATGGCTTACATCGGCCATCCCATCCTGGGCGACACCGTTTACGGCCACAAAAAGCCGGAACTGGGGCAGGACAGTCAGTGCCTCCATGCAGGAGCATTGTGCTTCCAGCACCCCCGGGACGGCCATCCGGTGATGGTCTTTGCCCAGCTGCCTCCCTATTTCCGGGAGGTTTTGGATAAATTGGAAAAAATTGGCAGGATATAGCAAAGAAAGGCAAGGATTATGGCACAGTTTTCGGATGTTTTGCTTACGGTAGACTACGACCGCACCCTCACTGCCCCGGATTCCACCATCCCGGAGCGAAACCTGAAGGCCATTCGTTATTTTATGGAAAACGGCGGTGCCTTCACCGTGAACACCGGCAGAAGTGTGCCCATGACCAGAGCCTTCGTGGGAAAGGTTCCGGTGAACGCCCCCCTGCTGCTGTACAACGGCTCCGCCGCCTATGACCCCAACACCCGGAAATTTCTGTTTACCCACGAAATTCCCCTGAATCTGTGGGACACCATCCACACCTGTCAGACCCAGTTTCCGGAGATGACGGTGGAGGTTCAGGGGGTGGATGCCCACTACCGTTTCTCGGAAAATCCCGCCTGGGACGCTTTCTGCGACCACAATCTCTGCGCCCGGGGCTATGCCCTGCCGGGGATGGATCTGGGGCCGTTTCTGAAATTCTCTCTGTATGGGGAAATCCGGGAGCCCACCGTTGCCGGCCTGTTTGACGGCAGCGAAGAGGAAATCCGGCGCATCGACCAGGTCCAGGAGCAGCTGAAAACGCTGTTCGGAGACTGCTGTGAAGTGTTCCGGGCCGCCCCCCGGATCCTGGATGTCCACGCCAAAGGGGTCAGCAAGGCCCGTTCCGCCCGGCAGCTGCAGCAGGAGCTGGGCCGGAAAATCCTGGTGTGCATTGGCGATGCCCAGAACGATCTTGCCATGCTCCAGGACGCGGATTTTGCATTCGTGCCCGGGGACTCCGCCCTGGCAGACCGCTTCCCCAACGTGTGCCCTTGCGGCGATGGAGCGGTTGCCGATGTGATTTATGAAAAAATTCCGGAGATTTTGAAAATTCGCTCTTGACACAAGAGAGGATTCATGATAGAATTTTCTAGCTGAATCAGCTGGTGAAGCGAATTTGCGGGTGTAGTTCAATGGTAGAACACCAGCCTTCCAAGCTGGATACGCGGGTCCGATTCCCGTCACCCGCTCCATTCGATACGCGCCAGTAGCTCAGCTGGATAGAGCAACTGCCTTCTAAGCAGTAGGTCGGGGGTTCGAGTCCCTCCTGGCGTGCCATCGCACGCAAATCAAATATGGTGGATATGGCCTAGTTGGCTAAGGCGTCAGATTGTGGCTCTGAAGATCGTGGGTTCGAGTCCCATTATCCACCCCATCATCGGGGCAAAGGTTGCTTTGCCCCGATGTTTTTTTGCGTTTTGATGTCTCCGGACAGGCACCGGAAAGGATCGGATTGACGATGAAACAACATACTCTTTTAAAAAAGCTGCTTTCCATTCTTCCTCCCCGGCAAAAGGCGAACTTTTTGCTGATTCTGGCCCTTTCCGCTGTTCTCAGTCAGGTCACCCCCCTGGCGGTGGGTTACCTCACCGACAGTGTGCTGACCAGTGACGCCATCACCTTTACCAGCGTGCTGCCGGTGCTGACATTGATTCTGGTGGTAAACGTGGTCAATGAGGTCATCAAGGTCATCCGGCGGCTGATTGTGGAGGACACCGCCACCCAGGGTTCCCAGATAGAAGGCCTCCTGCGGCACCACCGTCATCTCCATTGCCCACCGGCTCACCACCCTGCGCAACTGCGACGAGATTCTGGTGATGGACGCCGGGCACATTGTCCAGCGGGGCACCTACGCCCAGCTGGAGCGTACCCCAGGCATCTTCCAGGACATGGCCCTGGGCAAGCTGCGCTGAACCACGATTTTCCCCTACAAAGAAGGAGCGACCCCATGTTTGATACTCAATCTTTCGTGCTGAAAGGCGACATCTGCTTCAGCACTGACCCCCAAACCCTGAAAACCATCCCCGACGGCTATCTGGTGTGCCTGGACGGCCGCTGCGCCGGCGCTTTTTCCCAGCTGCCCGGGCAGTATCAGAATTTGCCCCTGCTGGACTGCGCCGGAAAGCTGATTGTCCCAGGGCTGGTAGACCTGCACGTCCACGCCCCCCAGTACAGCTACCGGGCCCTGGGCATGGACCTGGAACTGCTGGAGTGGCTGGAAACCCACACCTTCCCGGAAGAGAGCAAATACCGGGATGTGGCCTACGCCCGGAAGATGTATCCCCGGTTTGTAGAGGATCTGGTGAAAGGCCCCAACACCCGTGCCTGCATTTTCGCCACCGTTCACAACGACGCCACCCTCCATCTGATGGATCTGCTGGAAGATTCCGGCCTGTGTACCATGGTGGGCAAGGTGAATATGGACCGCAACAGCCCGGACTCCCTCCGGGAAGCTGACGCCCAGGCCAGCCTGGACGCCACCCGGGACTGGCTTGGACGCCTTGCCGGACGCTACCAGCGGACGAAGCCCATCCTCACCCCCCGGTTTGTCCCCTCCTGCACCGATGAGCTGATGCAGGGACTGGGTCAGATTCAGAAGGAATATCACCTGCCGGTACAGTCCCACCTGTCGGAAAATCCCAGTGAAATTGCCTGGGTCCAGGAGCTGTGCCCCCAAAGCCGGTTCTATGGCGACGCCTACCGGATGTTCGGCCTGTTCGGCGGGGCGGACTGCCCCACCATCATGGCCCACTGCGTCTATTCTTCTGACGAAGAGGTCGAGCTGATGAAGCAGCAGGGGGTGTTCATCGCCCACTGCCCCGCCTCCAACACCAACCTTGCCTCGGGCATCGCCCCGGTGCGCCGGTATCTCACCGAGGGCATCCCCACGGGTCTGGGCAGCGATGTGGCCGGGGGTACCCATACCTCCATTTTCCGGACCATGGCCGACGCCATCCAGGTCTCCAAGCTGCGCTGGCGGCTCCAGGACAATTCTCTGGCCCCCCTGACCGCAGCGGAGGCCTTCTATCTGGGCACGCTGGGCGGCGGCGCTTTCTTCGGGAAGGTAGGCACCTTCCTGACGGAGTATGATTTCGATGCTCTGGTCATTGACGACAGCCGTTACACTCCCCAGGGCAGCCGCAGCATCCCGGAGCGGCTGGAGCGGACGCTCTACCTCAGCGACGACCGGGACTTAAAGCACAAATTCGCTGCCGGACGGCAGCTGTTCTGAACCCAAGCTTAGAAAGAAGGAATCATGTTGGAAAAGCCATGGATTCTGGTGCGGGGTGCCGGAGATCTGGCCACCGGGGTTCTGGTCCGGCTGGCCCGGTGCGGCTTCCGGGTCTGCACCCTGGAATGTGCCAACCCCTCCGCCATCCGGCGAAAAGCCGCCTTCTGTGAGGCCGTGTGGCAGGGCCGGGCGGAGGTGGAAGGTCTGGTCTGTCAGAGAGTTGACCGCCCGGAGCAGGCGGAAGAAGCTGCCCGGCAAGGAATCATCCCCTTGCTGATTGACGAAACCTGCGCCTGCGCAGCGGTTCTTCATCCGGCGGCGGTGGTGGATGCCATTCTGGCCAAGAAAAATCTGGGCACCACCCGAGCCCTGGCCCCCATCACCATTGGCCTTGGTCCCGGCTTTACCGCCGGGGCGGACGTGGATGCGGTGGTGGAAACCATGCGGGGCCACCATTTGGGTCGGGTGATTCTGGACGGCCCAGCCATCCCCAACACCGGCATTCCCGGGAACATCGGCGGCTATACCGCCCAGCGGGTGATCCACGCCCCCGCATCCGGCCCCATGGTCTTTGTGCCGGATGAGAAGGGAACCACCATTGACATCGGCGCCATCGTAACGGAGGGCCAAATCATTGCCCGGGTAGGCGATACGCCGGTGTACGCCAGCCTGACCGGCGTCCTCCGGGGTCTGATCCGGGAAGGATACCCGGTGACCAAGGGGCTGAAAATCGCCGACATCGATCCCCGGCTGGAACAGACTTCCTGCTGCGACACCGTGTCGGACAAGGCCCGCTCCATCGGCGGAGGGGTAGTGGAGGCACTGCTTCTTCTGGCAGCACAAAAAAATATCTCTTTGCTGTAAAAAATTGCGGATTCCCGGCTTGGGGAATCCGCAATTTTGTTTTCAGGGCAGCAGCCAGGCAAGAATGGATTCCGGGTCCTCCCAGAGGCTACCCACCCGGCAGTCCACCCCTTCCCGGCGGAGCATCCGGGCGGCAAGATTTCCAATTTCTTTCTGACGGGGCGTTTCCGCCTGGTTCAGCAGCACCCGGTACTGATCCAGCGGCAGCCCGCCAGCCCGGATGCCGTCCCAGGCACACCGGCACAGCACCGTTTCCTCCACGGTCGTTCCCGGATTCTGTTCCCACGCCGGGTGCAGATGATACCGGTGCACCACCTCTGAAACCGGCTGATCCACAGCAGAAAGGCCCAGCACCAGAAGGCAGCGTTCCGTCTCCGGGGGAATCACCGGCTCTTCCTCCCGGTGGAGTTTCAGGGGCAGGCGCTTGGCCCCATCCGCTTCGCAGACAATCCAGTCCGCCCATTGGCCAGCCCGGGCCAGCAGCCCCGGCTCCAGCCTGGAGAGCTTCCCCTCCCCTTCCAGGTTCCCGGCACAGACAATCCCCGGCTTCTCCAGCGCCCAGCGCAATTCCTCAGATGTGGGATTCACCAGCAGTTCCCGACTCTCCGGAGGCGAAACCGGGTAGATGTGGGTGGTGGTGGTCATCAGCACCCGCTGGCTTTCCAGCGCCCGGGCCAGGGTCATCATGGCAGTGGTTTTCCCCCCCGCCCCGATGATGGCGATGCAGTGTGCCAAAGCTTTCCCCTCCTCGTTGTTTCATTACCTGTAGCATACCCGCCCCGAAGCCAAAGGTCAAGCATTCTTTTCCTTGACCTTTTTTCTCTTTGGCGTTATGCTTATAAAAAAACAACGCCTGCTTTTTCAGGCGTCCGGGAGGTCAATATGGCAGAACCGATTTTATTCTGCAAAGGCGGGGGCTGTACCGCCAAGCTGGGCGCCGGGGTACTCAGCCGGATTCTGGAGCGGCTGCCCCGGGGCCCGGAGGACCCGAACCTGCTCATCGGCTACGACAGCCGGGATGATGCCGCTGTGTATCAGATTGGAGAGGACCTGGCCTTTGTCCAGACCCTGGACTTTTTCCCGCCCATGGTGGAAGACCCCTACCTGTTCGGCCAGATTGCCGCTGCCAACGCCCTCAGTGATATCTACGCCATGGGGGGCGAGGTGAAAACCTCCCTGAACATTGTATGCTTCCCGGAGAAGATGGATCTGAACGTGCTGGGTCGGATTCTCCAGGGAGGCAGTGAGAAGGTAATCGAGGCCGGGGGCGTGCTGGCGGGAGGACACTCCATTGCCGACGACGGGGTGAAGTACGGCCTGTCCGTCACCGGGCTGGTTCATCCCAGCCGGATGTACCCCAACAACCAGGGCAGGCCCGGAGACGCCCTGATTCTCACCAAGCCCCTGGGTGTGGGTATCATCTGCACCGCCAGCCGGGTACACCAGGCCAGCCCGGAGGCCCTGGATGCCGCCATTGCCTCCATGACCACATTGAACAAAACCGCCTCGGAGCTGTGCCGGGACTTCCCGGTTCACGCCTGCACCGACGTCACCGGCTTTGGCTTTCTGGGACACCTCCACGAAATGATGGACGGCAATCTTTCCTGCCGGATTTACGCCGATCAGGTGCCGGTGTTCTCCCAGGCCCTGGACTACGCCGATGAATTCCTGCTCACCGCCGCCGGGCAGCGCAACCGGAACCATGTGGGCGAGTATGTCAAGTTTGAGGGGGTCTCCTTCGCCATGGAGGAAGTGCTGTTTGACCCCCAGACCTCCGGCGGGCTGCTGATTGCCCTGCCCAAGAAAGATGCTTCCCAGCTGGAAGCTGCCCTGCAAAACGCCGGGCTGTCCGCCGCCATTGTTGGCGAAATTCTGGAAAAAACCGAGCCCGAGATTTTGGTTACCAAATAACAAGGAGAGATTGCCATGATTCATGTAAACGCCATGGGAGACGCCTGTCCCATTCCCGTTGTGAAAACCAAGAACGCCATCCGGGAGCTGAATGGCCCCGGCGCCGTGGAAACCCTGGTGGATAACGAAATCGCCGTCCAGAACCTGACCAAAATGGCCAACCAGAAGGGCTACGGCGTGAAGTCCGAAATGCTGGAGCCGGGGAAATTCCGGGTGGTCATGACCATCGGAGAAGGCGTCCAGCCGGACAACACGCTCCCGGAGGAGGAAACCTGCCTGGTCACCCCCTCCGCCGGGCGGAAAAACACCGTGGTGGTGATCTCCTCTTCCCACATGGGCAGCGGCAGCGACGAGCTGGGTTCCGCTCTGATGAAGGGATTTCTGTACGCCCTGAACCAGCAGGACAGCCTGCCCAACACCATTTTGTTCTACAACGGCGGCGCGGCCCTGACCTGCGAAGGCTCTGCCAGTCTGGAGGATATCCGCTCTCTCCAGGCCCAGGGAGTGGAAATTCTCACCTGCGGCACCTGCCTGAACTACTATGGTCTGACGGAAAAGCTTCAGGTGGGCCAGGTCACCAATATGTATGTGATCTGCGAAAAAATGACCCAGGCGGACCTGATTGTCAAGCCCTGAGGATTCCAGAATGCGGATCAAGAAACCGGCGCTGGTGGTCACCTTCGCCACCGCCGCCGAAGCCATGAAAATGGAAAAATACTGCCTTGCCCGGAACCTTCCCGGCCGGCTGATTCCCACCCCCCAGGAGATTTCCGCCGGGTGCGGTCTGGCCTGGAAGGCCCCGGAAGACGCCCGGGAACGGCTGGTTTCCGCCATGACGGAGGGGAAAATCCACTGGGAAGATGCCCGGGTGCTGACCATCTGAGGAGAGAAAACCCATGATCTATCTGGATAACGCCGCCACTACCCTGCACAAACCGCCTCAGGTCATTGAGGCCGTGGTGGAGGCCATGCAAACTCTGGGCAACGCCGCCCGGGGTGCCCACGAAAATTCCCTGCAAGCCTCCCGGATGATCTACGACACCCGGTGCGCTCTGGCAAGGCTCTTTGGATTTTCCCACCCGGAGCGGGTGATTTTCACCGCCAACGCCACAGAGTCTCTGAATCTGGCCCTGAACGGCCTGTTTCAACCCGGCGATCATGTAATCACCACGGACCTGGAACACAATTCCGTGCTCCGGCCCCTGTACCGACTGGAAGATCTGGGGATGATCTCTCTGGATTTTGTTCCGGCAGATCGGATGGGCAACCCGGATTACAGCGCCTTTGAAGATCTGATCCGGCCCAACACCCGGGCCATTGTCACCACCCACGCCTCCAACCTCACCGGAAATCTGGTGGATCTGGCCCGGGTCAGCGCCATTGCCAAATTCCACGGCCTGCTGCTGGTGGTGGACGCCTCCCAGACGGCAGGCAGCATTCCCATTTCCATGGAAGACCTGGGGATTGATCTGCTCTGCTTCACCGGGCACAAGGGGCTGATGGGCCCCCAGGGAACCGGAGGATTGTGCGTTTCTCCCGGGGTTACCCTCCGGCCCTGGAAGGTGGGCGGCTCCGGCGTTCACTCCTACAGCCGCACCCAGCCTGAGGACTACCCCACCTGCCTGGAAGCAGGCACCCTGAACGGTCACGGCATTGCCGGGCTCTCGGCGGCGGTGGATTTTCTCCTGGAAACCGGGGTAGAGGCCATCGCCCGGCGGGAGCAGGAGCTGACTCTCCGGTTTTACAGGGGTGTGAAAGACATTCCCGGGGTCACCGTGTACGGAGACTTCTCCCAGCCCCAGCGGGCCGCCATTGTGGCATTGAATCTGGAAAATGAGGATTCCGGGCAGGTGGCCGACGCCCTAATGGAGGACTTTGGCATTGCCGTCCGCTCCGGTGCCCACTGCGCCCCCCGGATGCACCAGGCTCTGGGCACCCAGAACCAGGGAGCCGTCCGGTTCAGCTTCTCCTTGTTCACCACAGAAGCGGAAATTGACGCCGCCGTTGCCGCCCTGGCCCAGTTGGCAGAAAACTGAAAACCGCCGCTGCTGCCGATTTTTCTGGCAGCAGCGGCGGTTTCTTTCGCAGTAGATTGGATGATGATTTTTACCGATGATGACCCTGGCGACCTCCGTGGCAGCCTTCGGAAAGGCCGGCGGACGGTCTGCCCCGGGCATAGGCACACCCGCTTCCGGCATAGTCGCACACCCCGTCTCCATTCCGGTCTCCCTGGCATCCATCCTCATCCCAGGCAGCACCGCAGCGATCACAGATACCATCTGCGTCCAGATCTCCCCAGCATTCCTCTTCTGCGCAGATCGTTTCCCGTCGGTCACAGACACCATTTTGATCTTCGTCTGCATAGGCACAGTAAGTGCCGGTGCAGTCCCCCTGTCCCAGGCCACAGCCGTTTCTGCCTGCGGCGGAAACCGTGGTCACCAGCGCCCCCAGGGTCAGCGCTGCGGCAAGGACGCCCAGAATCCATTTTTTCATATTGAATTCTCCTTCCATGATTGTGAGATCTTCCTCATTTTTTACAGATTCAGCAGAATCAGGGCCAGCAGGATCACACCCAGCCCAAGCCACTGTCTGCGCTCCAGACGTTCCCGGAACGCCGCCGCCCCGATCAGGCTCACCGCCAGGATGGTTCCGGCGCTGTAAGTGGGGTATACCAGCACCGCCGGCAGATGGGTCAGGGCCCGGAGCAGAAAGAACACCGAGCCGTAGTTGGGAATGCCCACCAGGCAGCCATACAGGATTTCCCGCCATCCCAGCTTCTCCCGGCGGTAAACCATCATCCCCAGGCTCACCACCAGGGCCACCAGGAAGGTAATCAGCAGAAACCATCCATCCAGATTCCGGCTTCCCGTCTGTTCAAAGATTTTGGCCAGGCTGTCGGTCAGTCCGTTGCACAGCAGCAGGATCAACAGACCGCCCCGGCTGGCAGCTTTCCCGGGCTGCCCGGCCCGCAGCATCCAGATGGCGCCGCAGGCCAGCAGAAATCCCAGCATCTGCACCCCGGAGGGAATCTCCCCGAAGGCTGCCACCGCAAACACCATGGGCACAATCAGTCCCAGCCGGGCAAAGGTTGCCGACAGGATCACCCCGTTTTTCCGGATGTTGGCCTGCAAAATCACCAGCGTCAGCAGATACATCACACCCTGGGCCGCTCCCAGCCCCAAGGCGGAGCCGTAACCGTTCTGAGGGAATGCCTTTACCGGCATGGCAAGGAATGCCAGCAGGGCAGCGGAA
This sequence comes from Candidatus Faecousia intestinavium, assembly GCA_018715835.1. Classification (GTDB taxonomy): domain Bacteria; phylum Bacillota; class Clostridia; order Oscillospirales; family Oscillospiraceae; genus Faecousia; species Faecousia intestinavium. Next base: position 32,176 of record DVKV01000094.1, read on the forward strand.
GCGTAATTCATGGCGAACCGGGCGTACATCCCCCGGCTCCGGGCTTCCCCGATTCGCAGCATGGCAGACACCGCCGCGCTGGAGCCAATGGCCAGCAGCAAATCCAGCATAAAGATTTTCTCCTTCTTCTCTTTTCCGGTTTCAGTATACCAACCCCGGCGGAGCAAGTCAATCCGCACAAACAAAAAGCGGGCGCACCCAAAGGTGCGCCCGAATTTTATTTACTTTGGAACAACTCCGTTTGCCAATGCCCCGGTGAAGGTAAACTTGTAGCTGATGCAGTTGTCCTCCGGTTCCTGGGTCATTTCCAACCCGGTGAAATAGCAGTAAAAAATGCCCCAGATCGGGTGATCCAGATTTCCCGGCAGCGGACTGGCAAAGATCTTCATCAGTTCCTTGTAGTAGTCAAAGGCCTTTTCCCCATAAAAGACTCCGCTTCCCGTGATGGTCCGCTTCAGATCTCCCATCTTGTCGAAGTAGGTCACCCCATCCTGGGTGTAGTACTGGGGTTCCCGGACCACTTCTTCTTTGTATGTGGTGGGATTCTGGGGCCAGACAAAGGTTTTATAGCTTAAAAAGTCCAAATTATGCCTGTACCTCCTCTCTCAGAAAAGCAAAACCCGTGCGAATCCGCCGGATTCCCTTTCCGCTGAACTCCCGGCGGATCTGGGTCCAGCGGCAGCCGGTATATTGTTCGGTTTTTTGATCCGTGACAACCTGCAAGGTGAATTCGCCCTCGGGTTCCGGGGCCTCCACCGAACCCACAGGAATCAGTTCTTCCAGCTGAATGTTCCAGCCTCGTTTTCTCTGGCTGACGCCCTTGCCCAAGTATTCCCCGGTGGCGTATTCCGCCTGAATGCCTGTGGTCTCCTCTTCCTGAAAGCTGATGGCGTAGCGCAGCAGTTCGTCTCCCATATAGACATAGAAGCCAGGCCACACCTTGCACTGATCCGCCTCGGTTACGCCGTTGAAGGTGGCCAGGATGTCCACCACATACACCTGTGCAATGCCGTCATAGCGGCATCCGTTCTGGACGCACACCGCCTTGTTCCAGCGCAGGATTTCCGTGACCCGCAGGGCTTCCATTTCACACTGGGTGCCGCCTACGGACGCAGGACAGATTACGCTGACCTCCACCGTCACCAGCAGATTGGCCCGGTCCACCGAATTGATGTGCACCGTCACCACCGGACCGGTGATGGTGGGAAATTTCTGCCCCGGATAAGCAATGTCCGCCGTCAGGCCCTGCTGGCGCAGACACCGCAGCACATATTCTAGGATTGAGTACCCCATGTATCATTCACACCCTTCTCTACGCATAGTGCCCACCGGTACAGCGGTTCGTTGCCGTAGTAGAATATTTCCGCCCGACGCAGCAGGTAGGTCTTTTCCCCCAGGGAGAGGGTATCCCCCTCCCGGATTTCCAGATCCGCCGGCCCCAGGTACACGTACTGTCCCCGAAAGATTTCTCCCAGCAAGGTGGCCTCACTTTCCATACTCTGCCAGCTTTTGGAGTTCACCGCCCAGAAAAAGCCCCGAACCGTTGCCGTTCCCTCCGGATTGGAAAGGGTCATATCCGTCCCGAAGCGATTCATTACCGACGCTACCCGTTCCCGCATATCACACCCCCGTAAAGGCGAAGCTGTCCTTCATGTACGGCGCCATCAGTTCCCGGGCCTGACGCCGCAGCCCCTCCGCCTGTGTCTTCACGCCGGAGCTGTCCTGCTGGATGGTCAGATCGCCCGCCCGCAGCTGCTGCACCGACTGACTCTCCTCCGTCTCCCGGAACCCCGCCAGAGCATACAGCCCGGCAGCCAGAACGAAGACGCTTTCACAGTCCTCGGGAGTCAGGCCCTCTTTCAGTCTGGCTGCCAGAGCCTCAGCAGAAACCGTACACATGGCACGCAGCAATTCTTCCCGGCTCTCCTCCAACGTTCCCGCCAGCGCCTGGGCCTGGAGGAACACCTGTTCCTCCAGCATCATACGTTCAGCACACAGGCCGCCCCGGTGCAGATCTTGCCGAAGCCGGCAATGGAGGTGATGGCTGCCCGCTCCAGCTGCCGGTCAATCAGTTTGTCGTACTCCACCAGAACGTCGCCCGCCCGGACCTGCTCCAGGGCATACCGGTTGTCCAGACCGATGATGACCCCGTCCGCCACGGCGCTGGTGCGGTGCAGCTGGGCGCCCAGGGGCGTGGTCAGCTTGCCGGTACCCTGGAAATTCAGACCGGTCAGGGGGTTCTGCAGTTCGGGAATTTTCAGCATCTTGGTCATGCAGCCGGTGGAACACAGCAGGGTGTTCATGGTGAAGGGGTCGAACTGGCCCCAGAATTCCACCAGCTGATCATAGCCCAGAGTGCCCTTGGTACCGCTGATGGGCGTGGTGCCGATGGTGTACTGGACGGCGGCATTGTCGTTGTCGTCGCCGTTGATCAGCACATCCACGGCGTCGGAGAGCTGCTGCTTCTGGATGTGGGCGCCGATCTGGCGCAGCATCACGCTGAACAGGTCCAGCTTTTGGAATCGGATGGCCTCATAGGAAGCCACCAGCATCCGTCCCCGCTTGCTCAGGCTGATCAGATGTTCCTTGGTCTTGACTTCGGTTTCGGGGATGGTACCGCCTTCTTCCACGTCCTTGAGTTCCTTGTCGTCATCGGTGGGAACGGAGTAGATGGACCGGTAGTCCATGGCGTCGATGATGGTGGTGGTTGCGGTGATGGCAGGCAGGATGTCATTTTCCTCCATGCCCTGGCGCACCGTCCGGGCAATGTATTCGGGGAACAGTACCGCGGAATCCATAGTCCGGAAGAATTTCTCCACCGGGGAGGACCCGGCGCCCTTGGCCCGGATGCCGAACCGCTTCAGCTGCCGCTGGAAAGCGTCGGTGCCCTCCAGGGCCGTACCCCGGTAGTTTTCGCTGGGGTCCAGAGATTCCAGCACCTGGGTAAAGCTCATTCCCTCCTGCCGGTACATTCCTTTTTCCAGTCTCAGATTGTCATAACCCATTTTTCAAATTCCTCCTTGAATCATTCCGAATTAAATCAGAAAGCCGCTTTCCACGGCTTCATCCTTCCCGTTGGGGCCTTCCAGCTGCCGCAATACAGGCAGCATCTGGTTGACCCGATCCTCCAGGGCCTCTTTCAGGGCCAGCAGATCCTCCGCCCGGGCGGTGGTGGCAATGCCCCGGAGCACCGGCTCCGGCGCCCCCAGATCCAGGGTCAGCCCTAGCCGGACCACGCTGTCCTGGAGCTGCCGCTGATACTGCTTTCCCAGCTCCGCCTGAGCTTTCAGAGCCTGGTATTCCTTCTGCACGCCGAAGCGCTCCGCCAGTTCCTTCAGGGATTTGTTTCCCATGCCCTTCAGCACTCCGGCCTCCCGCTGGGCGGGCACCGCCACAAAGGAAAACTCATAGGCGTCCATAGGTTCCCGCAAGACAACGCAGCACAGCTGACCGTCGTAGTGTTCTCCCTTCTGGTGACCGCAGCTGCCGTAATCGCTGCCGCAGATGGAGCAGACCGCCCGGCCCATGGCGCAGCCCACGGAAACCTCCTTTTTGATTCCCGCCTCAATATCGGCAATCAGGCTGTCGTTGTCCTCACCCCGGCGGATGTAGGCCCAGGCCTTAATGTAGCTGACGCCCTCCTCCTGAACCACCTGGGTCTCGAAAATCCGGGCGATCTGGTTTTCCGCGCTCCAGCAGTGATCCACAATTCCGGTTTTCCCCCGGAACAGCCGTGCCAGTTCCGGCAGGGCCATGGTGTCGAAGCGTTCAAAATCCCGGTCTACCTGATCGTCGCACAGCCGGAGGGAGAACACATACACCTGCTCCGGCTCCAGCTGCGCTTTTGCCAGCGCATTGATGGCCGCCAGCTGTACCGGATTGGGCACGCCGTGATTCACCGCCTCCGCCGCTTTTGTAACCTGCAACTTAAAAACCTCCTTCATGTGAATGCTGATCTATGTTCACGGGCGGGCCGCCTCCGCCCGGTATTTTTCCGCCTGAGCGCCATACAGTTCCGCCTGGGCCTGCTGGGTAATGTCCTGGAGGCTGATGTCATCCCAGAGAAGTTCCACCCGGTTGTCCAGCCCTTCCAGGGCAAGGAATGTCTGGCAGATCTTCCGCATGGCCGGCTCCACCGTCCGACGCAGAGCCCACAGCTCGCTGGTCAGCAGATCCGCCTGCTGGGTGCTCATCCGCTCGGTGGTGCTCCAGCTCAGCCCCAGCAGGAAGGGAGGCAGGCCGGTTTTGGCCACCAGCTGTTCCAGAATCTGCCGCACCGGCACCTCGGAGTCCAGGATGGGAGCCTCCCCGCCGATCACCTTGATTTCCACATCTCCCACGGCTACAAAGTCCCGGACGGTGCCGTTTTTCCCGTCCTCCATGGCCTTGGCCCACTGCTCCGCCACTGCTTTGCCCCGCTCCTGGGCGGCCGTCGGGTCCAGATTCTCAGCGCCCTTGCAGATTACGCTGTAGCGGATGTTTCCCGCCCGCTCCCAGTTGGTGCCAATGGTGTTGTAGATTTTCAGCAAAATATCCGCCAGGAAGGGCATTCCCCGGAACATACTGACCCCGTAGGGGTGGGCCGGTTCCGGATGCATGGTGGTAAACAGCAGCAGATGCTGGTACGGCAGGGGCCGCATCAGGCCGAACCGGTCCCGCCCCCACAGCACCACATCCAGGGAGTCGTTTCCCTCCTCCACTTCCAGAGCCGTCACGTCCCCCCAGCATACCGCCCGGAGCTTACCGCCCACCACAACCAGTTCTCCCACCGCCCGGCCATAGATCAGCAGGCTGTCCAGATAACCGCTGAGGAAACTTTCAATGCCCATCTGTCCCCGACCGCAGGGCATCATCTCCAGGAAGGCATTCAGCTTCTCCTGGGCCTGGGGATTGCGGCATTTCACCTCAAATCCGCCGCACAGCCGGACCATCTTCCCCACCGCCGCATCCAGCACCGGCAGGGCTTCCCGCATTTCCCGGTAGATCCGCTCCTCTCCGCCGCCCAGGGGGGTGAAGCCCCGCATGGCCCCGAAGGGATGGATGCTGCCCCCCCGAAGCTGGCAGGCCGCCGCCACCGGGGAGGTCTTGTCCTTTTTTCGTTTCAATCCGCCACATCCTTTCTCAGTTTTTTCGTTCCACGATGCAGGCGGCAAAGCCGCTGCGCTGCCGGCCCAGCACCGTGGCTGTAAAATAGCGCATATCGTCCATGGCATGGTCGTGTTCCTTCCGGACCCGGTCGCCCCTGCCCTCCCGCAGGTCCCAGACATAGCACTCCATTTCCCGCAGGCAGTCCTCACATCCCTGGCAAATCACTATTTTTCCGGATTTCAGGCAGTCGGAGGTAAGCCGGATGCCGCTGAGAACGTCGTTGTTGGCCTTCTGCACCCGCCAGCCCTGCTGCCGGAGCAGTTCCAGAAAGCTGGCTGCAGAGGGGTCCACAATCACGGCGGTGATCTCCCGTCCCCCGGCCAGCTTTTCCAGTTCCCGGGCATATTCCCCGTCGGTCATTTGGCGCATCTGCACCCGGGAATCGAAGTAGAATTCCTTTACCCGGTACCACACCCCGCCGGAGCGCCCCCACAGACCCATGGACATGGGATTCACCGTGCCGTAGTCGCAGGAAATGTACCACTTGTCGCAGTGTTCCGGGGCGATGCCCACCATCTCCTGGGTGAAGAAGTCGTACACCCGGCCTTCGGCCTGGACCCACTGGCCCAGAATGTAGCGCTGGAAGAACACCCCGGTATACATCCGTTGGTATCGCTCCCGGATGGCGGGAGTCAGGGAGGGATTGTCCTCCATGGTAAAATGGAGCCGGAGGCAGTTGCGCTTTTCCGCCTCCACAATCCAGGTTTTGTAGAACCAGTGATTGGGCCCGGCGGGATTGCAGTTGAACCACAGCCGGCTCCCGGCCACGGAGCACCGGGCGCAGGCCTGGTCCACAAAGCTTCTGGGCATCAGCGCCGCCTCATCCAGCAGCACCCCGGCAAAGGTGATGCCCTGAATCAGCGCCGCCGAGCTTTCGTCCCGCCCGCCGAACAGATAGAATTGATTTTCCCGGTCCTGAAACCGGACGGTGAGCAGGTTCTCAGATTTTTTCTCCTGCCAGGTCATCCCCAGCTCCGTCAGCCGGGGCAGCAGCTCCGAGAGCACATTCCGGCGCAGGGAGGCAATGGTCTTTCCGCACAATCCGAAGCGCTGATTCTGAAAGCAGAGCATGGCCCACAGCAGAAAACTCAGTCCCATGGCCATGGTCTTTCCCGAGCGAACCGCCCCGTCGCAGACAATGGCGTCCTTTCCCGCGTCCGGCCCCCCCGGCATCCACCAGGTCAGCACCCGCCGCTGTTTGGGAGAAAACCGGGGGGTATTCATGCCGGGTCCTCCGGTTTCAGGGCCTGCAAAAAGGTTTCCAGCCCCTGTTTTTCCTCCCCGGCCAGCATGGACAGCAGTTCCAGCGTCCGAAGCCGATCCACCAGCTTGATTTCCACCGTCCCTTTCTCGTTGCGTTTGATTTCGCTGAGCAAGCCCAGGTCCAGTCCCGCCGGGTCCGGGACCTCCTCCAGCACCAGTCGGACACAGTCGTTGGCCTGACCGAAAGCCAGTTCCGCCAGCCGCCGCACCACATCCCGCCGCCGGATCTCCCCGGAGGCGATTCTCTGCTTCAGCGGTTTTTCCTTACCGTGCATATTACCCTTCCTTTCACCCGTACCTTCAGAAAAGAGCAAAGTTGCCGTCAAACGTGCAACTTGGGCAAAAAAATTTGAGGAAGCGGATTTCCGCTTCCTCAATCAGAAGATGTTTTCTATTTTTTGGACACCGGCGGCCACCTGCTCCATTCCAAGCGGTCCCAGGGCCTGTTCCAGCAGAGGGATTTCCGTCCGGCTCCCGTGGGGCACCGCCCAAGCCCCGGCATCGGTTCCGGGAGCCAGCAGGCCGCCCAGACCCGCAAACCGGTATACGTTTTCCATAGCACTCTCCAGGATTTCTTCCACCGCCGCCTCCCGGAACCGTCCCGTTCCCCGGAGATTGCCAATGGTGGACAAGGTGGGCACCCAGACGGCCCCGGCCTCCTGCATGGCCTGCAGGGCATCCATGTCCAGATAGGCCCCATGCTCTACGGAGTCCACCCCCGCCCGGGCTGCGGCCTCCACCGTCCGGGCCCCGTTGGCATGGGCCATCACCGGGAAGCCCTCCTCATGGGCAATGTGAATCAGCTCCCGGATCTCCTCCGGCGGCAGCCCTTCCTCGGTGAGGACCCCGGCCTGGTCAAAGTCCATCAGCCCGGAGATCATGATCTTGATAAAGTCCGCCCCCTGTTCCCGGGCCTTTTCCACCAGGGAAGCGTATTCCCGGAGATTTTCAAACCGGGTTCCGATGAATCCTCCGTAGTGTCCGGCCTTACACAACGGGGAAAGGGGGGTCCGGTACCGGATGCCGTACTGGGGTGCCAGTTCTCTGGCCCGTTTTCCCACGCCCCACCGGTCTCCCCCGTCCCGCAGGTAGGTAAATCCCAGCTGCCGGTAGTGTTCCAGCGTCCGGCAAATCCAGCCTTCCTCCGGTTTCCGGGTGTGCCGGGCAATGGCACTTTTCCAGTCCTGGCCGTCCAGGACCATGTGAATGTGGCAGTCACAGCTGCAAATTTCCGATTTCATAATCTCACTTCTTGTACAGCATCCGAATGGAATTGAGGACGCACAGCATGGCCACGCCGGAATCGGCAAACACCGCCAGCCACATGGAGGCAAAGCCCCGCAGTCCCAGATACATGACCACCAGCTTCACCGCCAGGGCAAAGATCACATTCTGCCAGGCAATGGTGCCGGTATTCTTGGCGATTTCCAGTGCCTGGGGAATGGCCTCCACATCGGAGGTCATGAACACCACATCCGCCGCTTCGATGGCCGCATCCGCACCGCTGCCCATGGCGGCGCCCACATCGGCTCCCGCCAGCACCGGCGCATCGTTGATACCGTCGCCCACGAACAGTACCGCACCCCGCTGCTCCCGAATTTTCTGAAGCCGCTCCAGCTTCTGCTGGGGAAGCAAACCGGCAAACACCTGCCGGATTCCTGCCGCACCGGCCACCGCTCTGGCTGAAACTTCCGAGTCTCCGGTGAGCATCACCGTCTCCAGGCCCTGATCCCGGAGCTTCCGCACCGCAGGCTCCGCCCCGGGTTTCAGGGTGTCGTCAATCACCAGATAACCCAGATACTGTTTCTCCGCCGCCACCAACACCACCGTGCCGGGGGCCTCATTCCGAGGAAAGACCACACCGGCTTCCTCCAGCAGCCGGGCATTGCCGCAGAGGATTTCCTCTCCGTCCAGTACGGCCCGGATGCCCATACCCGGCAGCTCTTCCAGAGATTCCGGTGTCCGCAGTTCCAGGTTCCGGCTGTTGGCTGCCGCCACAATGCTGGCTGCAATGGGATGGGTGGACTGCTGCTCACAGCTGGCGCACAGCTCCAGCAGCTTTTCCGGTCCCTCCACCTTCTGCACCTGGAAGTTGCCCTTGGTGATGGTACCGGTTTTGTCCACAATCACGGTTTTGACCTTGGTCAGGGCTTCCATGGACTGTCCGCCCTTGAAAAGGATGCCCTTTTTGCTGCCTGCTCCGATTCCGGCGAAGAAAGCCAGGGGCACGCTGAGCACCAGGGCACAGGGGCAGCTCATTACCAGGAAGGTCAGAGCGGTGTACACCCAGTAGCCCCAGTTCCCCGTCACCAGGGAGGGAACAATGGCGGTTGCCAGAGCCGCCGCTACCACCACCGGGGTATAAATCCGGGCAAACCGGGTGATAAACCGGTCCATTTTGGGTTTGCTGGCGGCAGCGTTTTCCACGCTGTCCAGAATCCGGGTGACCATGGACTCCGCCAGAGGCTTCTCCACCCGGATGGTCAGCTGACCCTGGGTGTTGACGCAGCCGGAAATCACGCTGTCTCCCGGCCCCACCCCCACCGGCACCGGCTCTCCGGTGATGGGGGCGGTGTCAATCCGGCTGGTGCCGCTGACCACCTGGCCGTCCAGGGGAATCCGGTCTCCCGGACGGACCAGCACCAGATCTCCCACCTGGGCCTGTTCTGCGGGAATTTCCCGGACGTCCTGGCCCTCAATCCAGTGCACCACCTCAGGCCGCAGGTCCACTGCTTCCATAATCTGGCTGCGGCTGCGCTCCACCGCCTTGTGTTCAAAGAACTCTCCCACCCGGTAGAACAGCATCACGCCCACCGCCTCCGGGTATTCTCCAATGATGAAAGCGCCGATGGTGGCAACGGACATCAAGAAGTTTTCATCGAAAACATGCCCCCGCACCAGATTCTTTACCGCGGTGGTCACAACCTCCCGGCCCAGCACCACATAGGCCAGCAGGCTCACCAGCAGGGCGCTCCATCCCAGGCCGGTCTGTCTCAGCACCAGCCCCAGTACAAACAGTCCCCCGCCCAGGGCCAGTTCCAGCACCTCCCGGTCTTTGACCTGATGAACATGGCCGTCCTGATGATCTTCCGTGTGCTCCTTCTGATGGTGGGAACAGCCGCAGTTTTCCCCATGATCATGATGATGACCACAGCCGCACTCTTCCCCATGGTCATGATGGTGGCCGCAGCCACAGTCTTCCCCGTGGTCATGATGTTGACCGCACCCGCATCTTTCCTCATGATCACGATGGTGACCGCACCCGCACTCCGTTTTGGGGGTGCCTCCTCCATCTCTGACATCCTTTCTGGGGGAAATCACCACCCCCGGCTCAATGCTCCGGGCAATCTGGGTCAGTTCCCCGATCAGGCTGTCCGGGTCTTCCGCCGTCAGCCGGAGCTGCCCGGTAGCAAAGGTAATCACGGCCTCCTCCACGTGAGGATGGCTGTTGAATTTGGTTTCTATTTTCGCCGCACAGTTGGCGCAATCCAGATTCTCAATGGTATAGACCTTCTTTGTCATACCTGGTCCTCCCTGTGTTTTGTTTTAACATATGAGCAAACGTTCATCTGTCAGAATCAGTATACCCTTCCAATCGGAGTTTGTCAAGCCCAATCCGCTTTTTCCCGGCAAGAAACATAAAATTTCCCGGAGCACGGTTTACGTGCTCCGGGAAGGGATTATTGTTCCTGGAACAGGGGCAGGATTTTTTTCCGGAAAATCCGGCGGAAGAAGAACAGGGTTGCAGCGCCGCTGACCACCTCCGCAATGGGATAAGCCAGCCACACGTTATTCACCTCTCCGGTCAGGCTCAGCAGGTAAGCCGCCGGCAGCAGCACCAGCATCTGCCGGCACAGGGAGATAATGGTAGAGTAGCTGCCGTTGCCCAGGGCCTGGAAACTGGCACTCAGGGCAATGCACACCGCCGCAATGGGGAAGCTCCAGCTGATAATCCGCAGCGCGGAGCGTCCGATTGCCAGGAAAGTATCGCCGGGGTTAAACAGGGCCAGCAGCAGATCCGGCGCAAACTGGAACACCAGCAGTCCCGTCACCATCAGCGCCAAAGCGCCGCCGCAGGTGATCTTCAGGGTATGGGTAATCCGCTTGGGTTTCCGGGCACCGTAGTTATAAGCGATGACGGAAATGGCGGCGTTGTTGATGCCGAACAGGGGCATGAAGAAGAAGCTCTGGAGCTTGAAGTAGATGCCGAACACGCTGGTGGCGGTTTCGGTAAAGCCCTGGAGAATCTGGTTCATACCGAAGTTCATCACCGAGCCGATGCCGTTCATCACAATGGAAGGGAAGCCCACGGTCATGATGCTGGCCACGGTCCGCTTCTCCAGCTTGAGATACTTCTTGCCGAACTGAACTTCCGGATTGTGTTTATGATTGAAGTACAGGGTCAGCAGTGCGCCCACGCACTGGCCGATCACCGTTGCCGCAGCGGCGCCGGCCACGCCCATCTTGGGCAGCCCCAGCCATCCGAAAATCAGGATGGGGTCCAGAACAATGTTGATAATGGCACCAGTGCTCTGGGAAATCATGGTGTAGATCGTCCGGCCGGTGGACTGGAGCAGCCGCTCGCCCAGAATCTGCATAAAGACACCAATGGTCACAATGCAGCAGATCCGGGTGTAGGCAATGCCGCCTTCCACAGTTTCGGCGACGGTGGACTGCATTTCATAGTAAGGCCGGACGCCGAAAATACCGAAGAGCATAAACGCCACCGTGACAATCAGCATCAGTACGATGCCGTTGCCAGCCGCCCGGTTGGCTTCCTCCTGGTCTTTCTGGCCCAAGCTTTTGCTCAGCAGGGAGTTCACACCCACGCCGATGCCGGTGGCAAAGCCGATCTGCATATTCTGCACCGGGAATGCCAGGGACAGTGCCGTCACGGCGCTTTCCGAAATCTGCGCAACATAGATACTGTCCACCACATTATAAAGCGCCTGTACCAGCATGGAGATGATCATGGGCAATGCCATATTGACCATCAGTTTTCCTACCGGCATCACACCCATTTTGTTTTCCTGCAAGGTATTGGTACCCATAGTATCCTCCTAAATCTAATCTTTTCCGATCCATTATAAAGAAAAGAAAAGGACATTTCAAGTCTTTTTCCATTTTTCCCGAAAAACCGCCGCAGCCTGAGCTGCGGCGGTATCAGCCTGGAATTACAGGTACTTTTTCAGTGCCTCAGGTGCGGTGGACGGGTCAGCGGAGATGGTCATGGTGATTTCCATGGCGTTGTTATCGGCGAACTTGGCGCACCACTCCACAAAGTCCACGGCGGCATCGGTGTCGCTGCCGATGGTCTTGTACAAGTTGTCAATGAAAACGTTGGTAATATCAAAGTTGCCAGCGTGCATACCGCTGAGGAAACCCTTCAGCATCTCGGGGGAGCAAATGCCGTACTCCTGGGAATCCACCAGGCGAACCTTATAAGTAACGTCGTAGGTCAGCTTTCTGCCATACTCAATGCACACCACATCGCCGTTGGCCTCTGCCACAGCCTCGTGGATGGCGTCGATCAGCTTCTTCGTCTTGCCGGAGCCCTTCAGGCCCATAATAACATGAATCATCGGATAGTCCTCCTTTGCTTGCCAGAATAATGGCTTATGGACATTCTACCAGCAAACGTATATTTTTGCAACTACTAATTTGTGAATCTTTCTGCCCAAAGCCTTACTTGGCCTCGTAGCCGGGCTTACCCAGCAGCTGGAACATATTGCGCTTGTACAGCTCCACGCCAGGCTGGTTGAAGGGATTGACCCCCAGGATGTAAGCGGAAACGCCGCAGCACAGCTCCAGGAAGAAGAACAGCTCGCCCACCTTCCGGTCGGTCAGTTCTCCCACATCCATGGTGATCACCGGCACGCCGCCGTCCACATGAGCTGCCAGGGTGCCCAGGAACGCCTTTTCATCCACGAAGTCCAGGGTCTTGCCCTCCAGGTAGTTCAGGCCGTCCAGATTCTTCCAGTCGGAGCCGATGGTATACTTCTGGGCAGGAGGATCAAAGCGCACCATGGTCTCGAAGATGTTGCGCTGGCCCTGCTGAATCATCTGGCCCAGGGAGTGCAGGTCAGCGGTAAACTCGGCCGTGACGGGGAAGATGCCCTTGCCGTCCTTGCCCTCGGACTCGCCGAACAGCTGCTGCCACCAGCCGCCGAACATCTTGAAGCCCGGCTCAAAGGACTCGAAAATCTCCATGACCTTGCCGCTGCGGTACAGCAGGTTCCGCACAGCGGCGTACTGCCACACCGGGTTTTCAAAGGAGCGCAGATCATAGGCTTCCTTGGCATCCATGGCGCCGTTCATCAGCTCCATGATGTCGATGCCCGCCACAGCCAGGGGCAGCAGGCCCACAGCGGTGAGGACAGAGAACCGGCCGCCCACATTGGGCGGGATAACGAAGCTCTCCCAGCCCTCTTCCGTGGCCATCTGCCGCAGAGCGCCCTTGCAGGGGTCGGTGATGGCATAGATCCGGCTCTTGGCGCCGTCGGTGCCGTACTTGCGCTCCAGCATCCAGCGCAGGGCACGAGTAGCGATGGCCGGCTCGGTGGTGGTGCCGGACTTGGAAATAATGGCAATGGAGAAATCCTTATCCTCCAGCAGGCGGCACAGCTCGTTCCAGTGCCGGGTGCTCAGGCCGTTGCCGGCGAAGAAGATCTGAGGATTGCCCTTGCCCTTGCCGATGTTGTGGTTGGGACCCTGGAGCAGCTCAATGGCAGCCCGGGGGCCGAGATAGGAACCGCCGATGCCGATGACCACGAACACATCGGATTCCCGGCGGATTTTCTCCGCGGACATCTGGATTCTGCGGATCTCCTGGGTGGCCTCCCGAACGGGCAGCTTCAGCCAGCCCAAAAAGTCGTTGCCCGCGCCGGAGCCGTCCATCAGGGTATCATGGGCATCGGAAACTTCCTTCTCCATTGCCAGCAGATCCGGCAGAGACAGCTGACCCCAGACGTTGGAAATATCTACTTTAATCATGTTGGTAAAACACGTCCTTTCCTTCTGTTTCAGCGGGGGATGTCACGTATATGTTACCGCAACTTCCCGGCAAACGCAAGTCCTTTTGTGAAAACTTCTTTTTACGGCGATGCAGGGGGACTTGGAAGGAATTGTGTCGGCTTTTTGCATTTTCTACTGGCAATTTCCTGCAGAATATGTATAATATAGACAGATCGCCGCCCTCGGACGCCGTCTGTTCCCCTGCCGGACAGAGACGGCGGGCCTGCAGGGCAGCCCGGGAACTGCCGGGGCAGCCCCCCGCTTTCCCCGTTTCACATCAATTTCAGGAGGGTTTCACGATGAAATATGGGTTTGGCATTGACCTGGGCGGAACCACTGTGAAAATCGCCTATTTTGACCAGACCGGCACCATGCTGGACAAGTGGGAAATTCCCACCAACACTTCCGACGGCGGCAGACAGATCCTGCCGGACATTGCCGCCTCCATCCAAGGCTACCTGCGTGAGCACGGCATTCCCGACTCGGATATTCTGGGCCTGGGCATCGGCGTTCCCGGTCCGGTGGACGCCAAGGGCGTGGTCAACAAGTGCGTCAATCTGGGCTGGGGGGTGTTCAACATCTCCGAGACTCTGTCCGGGCTCACCGGCTTCCCGGTGAAAGCGGGCAACGACGCCAACGTAGCCGCTCTGGGAGAATACTGGAAAGGCGGCGGAAAAGGCTGCAGCAACATGGTCTTCGTCACCCTGGGCACCGGGGTAGGCGGCGGCATTGTGGTGGAGGGAAATCTGCTCCACGGCGCCCACGGCTCCGGAGCGGAGATCGGGCACCTGGTGCTCAATCCCCAGGAGACGGCAGTCTGCAACTGCGGCAAGTTCGGCTGCGCCGAGCAGTATTGCTCCGCCACCGGCATTGTCCGGCTGGCCCGGAACTACCTGAAGGACTCCCCCCTGCCCACCGAACTGAAGGACACGGAGAATCTGACCTGCAAGGACATTTTTGACGCGGCCAAGTCTGGCGATCCTGCCGCCACCGCCATTCTGGAACGGGTGTACGACTATCTGGGCATGCTGCTTGGCAACGTCTGCAGCGTGGTGAACCCGGAGGTGGTGGTCATCGGCGGCGGTGTCAGCAAGGCGGGAGAGATGCTGCTGGAAGGGGTGGTCCCCTACTTCCAGAAGTATGTGTTCCATGCCGCCTCCGGCGCCCGGTTTGCCCTGGCCTCTCTGGGCAATGACGCGGGAGCCTATGGCGCTTTCAAGCTGGCGGTGGACGCCTTCTGCTGATCCATACATAGCGCTTCGGCGGCTGCTTTTTGCAGCCGCCGTTTTCTATTCCACGCCCAGGGCCGCCGCAACCAGAATTCCCAGATTGTCCCGGTAAATCTCCCCGAACTGGGACACTGGCAGGGGATTTTCTCCCTCCCCGCATTCAATGGTAAATCCCGGGCGGCCAAAGTCCTGGATGAACCAGTCCTTGTACCCGGCGAAGCTGGAAGCGTAAGGGGTATCCGCCAGGGTGTAGCCGCTGACCCGGGCGAACTCCTCTCCCAGTTCTCTGGCTCCCGGCACCGGAATATCCCCGAACTGCCAGTAAATTTCCCGTCCCTGGGTATGAAACGCCAGCACCAGCTCCGGGTCTACCGCTTCCGTGTACCGGGCCAGCGCCACGGTCTCCCGCTGGCTCAGAGGGGCCCTGCCCACATAGTCCCGGGGAGCAGGCTTTGTGTATCCCTGACGAAATTTGATTTCCCGGGCCTTCAGCCAACCGGCAGGATACTGCAGATTCAGATCCACCCCCAGCAGGTTGGCCTTCCATCCCTGGGGAAAGGGTACCTCCGGAAAGTCGTCGGCAATCTCCCGGGCCAGGTTGAATTCCTCCGAATCCGGCTCAATGGCCCCGGTCACCAGGTCTACCCCATCCGGGTTCACCATGGGCACCAGATGAATCCGGGCGGTTTCCAGGATGGTTTCCGCTGGAACACCACGGATGTCCCCTCCTTCCTCAGCGGCCCGGGCCAGCTCCTCGGCAAATTTCAGCAGCACAGGCGCCGTGATCCACTCGTTGGCGTGGTGGGCGGCGGTGCACAGCAGCTTCCGTTTTCCCTTTCCCAGTTTCAGCGCCGATACCTTCCGTCCAAAGGCGGTCCGGGTCAGGGTTTCTTTTTCCACCCCCTGAAAGGTCCGGCTCAGTTCTTCCATCGCTTCTTCGCAGCGCCCATAGGTCATGGGCACATCCGTGGGCACAATTGCCAAAGAAATCACCTCCCGGAAAACTATGCCCGGGAGGTGCAGGTTATGCGTTTTACAGTTCCAGTTTCAGGTCTTGTTCTCCAATCCAGCCCCATTTGCGCAGCACCTGGCAGAAAATCCAGCTGAGCACAGCGGGCAGCACAAAGCAAATCAGCGCCAGTCCCGCCCAGTCCATGGCCGTGATACCGCTTTTGACCCCGGCAGCCATGTCGCTGACCCAGCCGGTGTATACGCCGATCTGTCCCACAAAGCCGCAGGTGCCCATGCCTGAAGATACCGCGGCACCATTCATCTCCAGCCGGAACAGGCAGGTGGCCAGGGGGCCTGTAATGGCGGAGGCAAGCGTGGGAGGAATCCAGATTCTGGGATTTTTCACAATGTTGGGCATCTGCAGCATACTGGTGCCCACCCCCTGGGCCACCAGACCGCCCCACCGGTTTTCCCGGAAACTCATCACCGCAAAGCCCACCATCTGGGCGCAGCATCCTGCCACAGCCGCCCCGCCGGCCAGCCCCGTCAGTCCCAGGGCAGCGCAGATGGCGGCAGAGGAAATGGGCAGCGTCAGGGCAACGCCGATTACCACCGACACCACAATGCCCATCCAGAAGGGCTGGAGCACCGTGGCCCACTTGACAAAGTCGCCCACCGCCGAAGCTGCCGCGCCGATGGGCGCCGCAATCACGCTGGCAAGGCCCACCCCCACCAGTACCGTCACAATGGGGGTTACCAGAATGTCCACCTTGGTCTCCTTGGACACCAGCTTGCCGCATTCCGCTGCCCCGATGGCCACAAAGTACACCGCCAGCGGTCCTCCCGCCCCGCCCATGGCGTTGGCGGCGAAGCCCACGGGAATCAGGGAAAACAGCACCATGGACGGGCAGTGCAGGGCAAAGCCGATGGCCACTGCGATTCCCGGCCCCACCATAGCAGAAGCCAAGCCGCCGATGGTGTAGCCCACCGCTCCTTCCCCAGTGCCGATGGTGACAATGATCCGGTTGAGGAACCCGATTGCGAATTGCTGTCCGATGGTATTGAGGATGGTGCCCACCAGCAGCGTGCAGAACAGCCCCTGGGCCATAGCCCCCAGGGCATCGATTCCATAGCGCTGCATGGACGGCACAACATCTTTTCGTCCCAAAAACTTTCTGATTTTCTCCATGATTTCCCCCTCTTTCCCGGGCTTTTTATTCATTATACAGGGGTTTTCCGGGAAGTCAAGACAATGCCCATATCCCGCGGTTGCGCCCCGGGCCGGAACGTGGTATACTGGGGAAAACACACGGGAAGGATTCTGAAGCTCTATGATACAGCCATTGGTACACGACCCCATCCTGCTTGTCCGGCAGTCCCAGACTGCCGGGCCGGAGGATCTGCCCGCCCTGGCAGACCTTCTGGACACCTTCCGGGCCCACCGGGAAACCTGTGTGGGCATGGCCGCCAATATGATCGGCGTGACAAAGCGGATCATCGTCTTTGACCAGGAGGGAACGGAGCAGGCGATGCTGAACCCGGAGATCCTCTCCTCCCAGGGGCCCTACGATGCCCAGGAGAGCTGCCTTTCCCTGCTGGGCGGTCCCCGGTCCTGCCGCCGGTATGAGAAAATCAAGGTCCGCTGGCAGACCCCGGACTTTCAGACCCGGATCAAAACCTTCACCGGTTTCACCGCCCAGATCATCCAGCACGAAATCGACCACCTGAACGGGGTGCTGATCTGATGGAAATTTCGGTCATCCGGTCTGCTCGGAAAACCATGTCCCTGGAAATCACCGCCGCCGGAAATGTGGTAGTCCGCTGCCCCCGGCGGATGCCCCAGAGGGAAATTGCCCGGTTCGTGGAGGAAAAGCGGCCCTGGCTGGAGCGGCACCTGGAAAAGCTGGCCCGTCAGCCCCGGCTGCCGGTTCTGACCCCGGAGGAACTCCGGGCACTGGCAAAGCAGGCCGCCCGGGATTTACCGGAGCGGACGGCGTATTTCGCCCGGCTGCTGGATGTGACCTACGGCCGGATCACCATCCGCAGTCAGCGCACCCGCTGGGGCAGCTGTTCGGCGGCAGGGAATCTGAACTTCAACTGTCTGCTGATGCTCACACCTGGGGAAATCCGGGACTATGTGGTGGTCCATGAGCTGTGCCACCGGAAGGAACTGAACCACTCGGCCCGGTTCTGGAATCTGGTAGAAGAGGTGCTGCCAGACTACCGTACCCGGCGGCAGTGGCTGAAGGATCACGGCGGCAGCCTGATTGCCCGGCTGCCGGAAAAGGAGGAGCGTTCATGAAACTGGTGGTCCTGGAAGAGAATACCGCCTGCTGTCCCGGCGTCACGGCGGAACACGGCTTGAGCTTGTACCTGGAGACGGGAACCCACCGGATTCTCTTCGACATGGGCCAGACCGGGGCCTTTGCCGAAAACGCCGCCGCTCTGGGCGTCGATCTTGCTCGGGTGGACTTTGCCGTGATTTCCCACGGCCACTACGACCACACCGGAGGGCTAGCCCGGTTTCTGGAGCTTAATTCCACAGCCCCGGTGTATCTCAGCCCCTTCGCCCCGGAGCCCCACTATAACGCCAAAGACGCCTTCATCGGCATGACCCTGCCGGAACGTGACCGGGAGCGGCTGATTTTCTGCCCTGACGGCTTTTCCCCCGCCCCGGGGATGATTTTGAAAAACACCATTTCCTGCACTTTTCCCATAGAACCCTATGGGCTGCAGATGGAGCAGGAGGGCCGCCGGGTCCCCGAGGACTTCCGCCACGAGCAGTACCTGGAAATCCGGGAGGGAACCCGGCGGATTCTGGTCAGCGGCTGCTCCCACCGGGGAATTCAGAACATCTCCAGGTACTTCTCCCCGGACATTCTCATCGGCGGCTTTCACCTGATGAAACAGGAAGACCCCCGGGCTTTGGCCCGGATTGCCCAGGACCTGCTTCGGCTACCCCCGGTGTATTACACCGGCCACTGTACCGGGCTGGCCCAGTATGACATTCTGAAAGAGGGGATGGGCAGCCGGCTGCACCGCCTGTCCACCGGCATGACGCTGAACATCTGAAATGAACTTGACAGTTTTCTTTTTTCCTTGTTATAATGAAATCAGCAAAGAAAAGGAGGGATCTCCCGTGAAAACCTGGTATCTTCTTCTGGGCATTGTCTCTGCCCTGCTGCTGATCGGCAGCCTTCCCCTCCGGGAATTCTGCGGTCCCGTCGCCGGGGATATTTCCCGGGTTCTGGGTTTCGTCGGGCTGGGGGCCTATCTTCTGCTGCAATACAAAGGTTGGAAAGAAACCGAATAACAAAACCCGGCGGTGATATCTCACCTTCGGGTTAGCGTTTCAAAGAGTACAGTTTTTTCACCGCCGTTGGTGACAACGTAATTTTTAAACAATGTTCCGCCGGGGCATGTACCTGGCGGAACATACTTTACAGGCTGCAAGTGTGGAATTTTCCCCCACCGGGGGACAAATGATACGCGCAGCAGACTGCAAAAACCTGTCGGAAAGCCCCGAAGGGGTTTTTCGGCAGTCTGAACCCGGCGGTGAAGTCTCACCGCCGGGTTTTCCATGCCAGCAGCCGGAGCAGATCCTCCGGACTGTCCACATCCTGCAATTCTTCCGCCCCCGCAGCAATGGTGCGCAGCCGTCCGGGATACTGTTTTGCCACAAATCCGCCGCCCTTTCCTGGAGGCAAGGCCATCAGCTCCGGGAACAGCTCCCAGGGGAACCACACCGGGGACCCGGGAGTTCCCTGAAAAGCGGGCCGCCAGATGGTGCCGGGATTATCCAACCCCTGTTTCACCAACGCCACCACCGTTTCTTTTTTCAGCAAGGGCTGATCTCCGGGACAGAACAGGCACCCGGCAGCTTCCCCCAACGCCTGCAGACCCAGCCGGACGGTGTCGCTGCGCAGAGGCAGGTCATGGAGTACCACGGCAATCCCCCACTCCCGGGCCAGATTTGCCACCTCCCGGTGCCGGGTCACCACCACCCGGGCATCAAACAGTCCCTCCGTTGCCCGGAATGCCCGGCAGATCAAAGGCTCTCCCCCGAAATCCGCCAGCAGTTTGTTCCCTCCGAACCGCCTTCCCAGGCCGGAGGCCATAATCACGCAGCCCGCCCCCTTCTGGGGGGCGTTTTCACAACTCTTCTCCATAAAACTTCTGGTACAGCTGCCGGTTTGCCTGGATGCAGGCGTCCCGGTAGGCTTCGTAGCGTTCCAGCCACTCCTTTCCCTGGGGGGTCAGGCAGCTGCCGCCCCCATGCTTTCCCCCGGCGCTTCGCTGGGTCAGGGGGAACCCCAGGGTCTGCTCCGCGCGCTTGAGCAGCCGCAGGGCCTTGGTATAGGCCATGTCCATGGATGCGGCGGCAGCGTGAAGGGAACCGGTTTCTGCCACTCCCCGCAGCAGCCGGCAGGGGCCCTCTCCGAAAAACTTCTCTCCCCGGTCGTCCAGAAATACAATGCGGGTCCGCACTTTCATTCCTTCTCCCTCCCAAAGCGGTCGGATTCCGTAAAATTCTGAGAGAATTATAACAATTTCTCTTCCCAAAATCAAGATATGTGGTATACTGACAATAGAAAATGGGGAAGACCCGGCAAAAGGAGATATCACCATGAGGAACATACAGAACTATGTTCGCCCCAAGACCCTGGAGGAGGCCTATACCCTGAACCAGCGCCGCAGCAGCCGGATTCTGGGCGGGATGCTCTGGACCAGACTGGGCAGGGGCACCATTCAGACAGCCATCGACCTGTGTGACCTGGGGCTGGATACCATCACCGAAACCCCGGAGGCGTTTTCCATCGGCGCCATGGTCACCCTGCGCCAGATCGAGCAGCATCCGGGCCTGAACGCCTACACCCAGGGTGCCGCTGCCGCCGCGGTAAAGGACATTGTGGGCGTACAATTTCGCAATCTGGCTACGGTGGGCGGCAGCCTGTGGGGCCGGTTCGGCTTTTCCGATGTGCTGACGGTGTTTCAGACCATGGATGCCTTCGTGGAACTCTACAAAGGCGGTGTGGTTTCTCTGGAGGAATTCGCCCGGCGCAAGCCCGACCGGGACATTCTGGTCCGACTGATCGTGAAGAAAACCCCCGGGAAATTTGTCTACCGGGCCATGCGCAACCAGCGCACGGATTTTCCGGTGCTTGCCTGCGCCCTGTCCTGTGTGGATGGAGAATACCGGCTGTCCGTGGGTGCCCGCCCGGGCCGGGCAGTGGTTGTCCGGGATGAGAAAGGCCTGCTCAGCGGCGGCATTACCCAGGAAAGCGCCCAGGCCTTCGCCGATTACGCCGCTGAAAGCATTCCCACGCAGGGCAATCTGCGGGGCAGCGCACAGTATCGCACCCACCTGATCCGGGTCCTGACCCGGCGCAATGTTCTGGAACTGGGAGGGATGGCATAATGGAGATCAAACTCACACTCAACGGAAAGCCTCTTTCCGCCTCTGTGGCCCCGGACTGTATGCTGCTGGATTTTCTCCGGGAGCATGGCTGCTACAGCGTGAAGCGGGGCTGCGACACCAGCAACTGCGGTCTGTGTACCGTGCTGATGGACGGAAAGCCCGTTCTGTCCTGCTCGGTGCTGGCAGTCCGGGCGGACGGTCACAGCGTCCAGACCCTGGAAGGGCTCCAGGAGGAAGCTAAGGACTTTGTGGGCTTCATCGCCGACCAGGGCTCCGACCAGTGCGGCTTCTGCAATCCCGGGTTCGTGATGAACACCATCGCCCTGCTCCGGGAGAATCCGGACCCTACAGATGACGAAATCCGTGCCTACCTGGCGGGAAATCTGTGCCGCTGCTCCGGCTATGACGGCCAGCTCCGGGGCATTCGCAGCTATCTCAACAGCCGCAAGGGATAAGGAGGTTACCATGGAGCAAAGACAGTATAAAACCGTGGGCAAATCCATCCGCAAGAAGGATTCCATGCAGCTGCTGCTGGGAAAAGCGGTGTACACCGATGACGTCACCCCCAAGGATGCCCTGGTGGTGAAGATTCTCCGCAGCCCCCACGCCAACGCGATGGTCCGCAGCATCAACACTGCGGTTGCAAAAAAGGTCCCCGGAGTGGTGGATGTGTACACCTGGGAGGATGTGCCCCAGACCCGGTTCGCCATTGCCGGGCAGACCTATCCGGAACCTTCCCCCTATGACCGGCTGATCATTGACCGGCACGTCCGCTTTGTGGGAGACGTGGTGGCCATCATTGCCGCGGAAACGGAGAAGGCAGCGGAAAAGGCAAAGAAACTGATCAAAGTAGAATATGACATTCTGGAGCCGGTGCTGGATTTCCGCACCGCCAAGGACAACAAAATTCTGGTTCACCCGGAGGGGGACTGGTTCCCCCCCTGTCAGGTGGGCGGCGACCCCAAGCGGAACCTGGTGGCCAGCGAGACCAACTTCCACGGAGACGTGGACGCCGTCATGGCAGACTGCGACATTGTCCTGGACCGGACCTACCACACCAAGGCCTTCAACCAGGCCATGATGGAGACCTTCCGCACCTACACCGACCTGGACCGATACGGGCGGCTGCACGTGATTTCCTCCACCCAGATTGTGTTCCACTGCCGCCGGATTCTGTCCCGGGCCCTGGGGATTCCCAAAAGCCGGATCCGGGTGGAAAAGCCCCGGATCGGCGGCGGCTTCGGTGCCAAGCAGACGGCGGTGTGTGAAGTCTACCCCGCCTTTGTTACCCTGAAAACCGGACGGGCAGCTCAGCTGATCTACACCCGGGAGGAATCCCAGATTGCCGGTTCTCCCCGGCATGAAATGGAAATCCGGGTCCGGCTGGGCGCCAGCAAGGACGGCAAAATCCGGGTGCTGGATCTGTACACTCTGTCCAACACCGGTGCCTATGGCGAACACGGCCCCACCACGGTGGGCTTGTCCGGACATAAATCCATCCCGCTGTACACCGGCGGCCTGGAAGCCTACCGCTTCAGCTATGACGTGGTCTATACCAACCTTCAGGCGGCGGGCGCCTACCGGGGCTACGGCGCCACCCAGGGTATCTTCGCCCTGGAAACCACCGTCAACGAGCTGGCGGAGCAGCTGGGCATGGACCCCACGGTGATCCGGGACATGAACATGGTGAAAGAGGGCATGGTCATGCCCGCCTACTATGGAGAAGTTGCCAACGCCTGCGCCCTGGACCGGTGCATGGAGCACTGCCGCCAGATGTTCGGCTGGGCGGAAAAGTACCCGGTGCGGGATATGGGCAACGGCAAAGTCCGTGCCGCCGGCGTGGCCATGGCCATGCAGGGCTCCTGCATTTCCCATGTGGACGTAGGCTCCGCCACGGTGAAGCTCAGCGACGACGGCACCTATAACCTGATCATCGGCGCAGCGGACATGGGCACCGGCTGTGACACCATTCTGGCCCAGATGGTGGCCGAGTGCATGGACTGCGATGTGGACGATGTGGCGGTGTTCGGTGCGGATACCGACGTGTCCCCCTACGATTCCGGCTCCTATGCTTCCTCCACCACCTATATCACCGGCAAGGCCGTGGAAAAGGCCTGCACAGACCTGCGCAAGCAGATCTGCGCCGTGGCGGCGGAGATGATGAACTGCCAGCCGGAGGAAGTGGTGTTCGAGGGCAAGCAGGTCCGCCGGGTGAATACCCAGCAGACCGTCAGCCTGGAGGACATCTCCTACAAGTCCCAGGTCTTCAACAACCAGGCGGTTCAGGTCACTGCCACCCACTCCTCCCCGGTCTCTCCCCCGCCGTACATGGTGGGCATGGTGGAGATTGAGCTGGACAAGGAGACTGGCCAGGTTACCATTCTGGACTACATGGCAGTGGTGGACTGCGGTATTCCCGTGAATCCGGCCCTGGCCCGGACCCAGACCGAGGGCGGCCTCGTCCAGGGCATCGGCCACACCCTGATGGAGAATGTGACCTACGACCACAACGGCCGTCCCATGGAATCCTCCTTTATGCAGTACAAGCTGCCCACCCGACTGGATATGGGCAAGCTGAAGGTGGAGTTTGAGCACAGCTACGAACCCACCGGCCCCTTCGGCGCCAAGTCCATCGGCGAAATTGTCATCAACACCCCGGCCCCGGCCATTGTTCACGCCATCTACCGGGCCACCGGCGTCTGGCACCGGGAAATCCCGGTCACCCCGGAAAAGATCGCCATGAGCCTGCCGGAAAACCAATAACCCATAAACAGATGCGGCGCACCGAACAAATCGGTGCGCCGCATTTTTCAGTTCTTGTGATCCTCTGTCACCGCGCCGGAGCGGTAGGCCTCCAGCAGCATCATCAGGTCTTCCACCCGGGTCTGCAATTCCGCCCCTTCGTCGGTCTGGCTGATCCGCATCCGGGTCTCCAGATTTTCAAAAATCACGCTCTCATTTTCAATGTCGTCATTGTTGTGCAGGGCGTTGTACTTTCCGGCAAAGGGCTGATGGGACACAATCCGCAGCTGCCGGGAGTTGAAAATCAGGGTATAGCCCGCAATCCCCGAGGTGGGCTGGTAGGCCTTGCTGAAGCCGCCGTCAATGACGATCAGCTTGCCGCCGCCCTTCACCGGGCTCTCGCCCTTGCGGACCTTCACCGGCACATGGCCGTTGATGATGTGACAGTGCTTGCCAACCAATCCGAACTCCGCCAGCAGCATTTCGCACACCGCCGGGTCCTGGTAATAGGTGTAGTAGGCGTTTTTCGGCTCCGCCCAGGTCTTTTCGTCTTCGATAAACCGGCGCTCGAAGGTGGTCATCCGGTCCCGGCCAAAGATGGGGCTGTTCCGTCCGGCCCACAGCCACCACAAGAAGTCCAGCCCGAACTGCCGCTCCGCGCTGCCCCGCTTGTCGTAGTAGGCCTTCCGGGCGGTTTTCTCCGCATAGTCCAGGAACTCCCGGCCGGAGCGCTCCTTGCCTCCAATGGTGAAGGAAAGCAGCTTTCCATCTTCTCCCATGGGGATGCAGCCATGGAACAGCAGATTGCCGTTGCTGATTTTGTACAGCCCGCCTTTGGAGTACAGGAACCGGGTGTGCTTCTGCAGCTTTTCGCTGTGGACGAAGGATTCCGTGAGCTGGGTAATCACATGACTTTCCTCGTCAGTCAGGGTATAGGGGTCCGCCGGATCCACCGTGGGGAAGTCGCAGTCGGTCATGGGGTACTCTACCCCATCCACCACAACGGTTTTCTTTTCGTAGTTGATTTTGTCCAGCAGCAGCCGGTCGGCCATGCCAAACTCCGGACGGCGCAGGATTTTCTGTCCCTCCAGCTTGAACAGGATGATGGTGATGGCCTTGTACATCCGGGCAGAGAGCAGCTTGTCCTTCTCGGTGTACTGGTCGGCGTCGGTGCCGGTGAGCTTGACCTTGAATCGCTCGGTATTGCAGTCCCGGTAAACCTCGTTGGCAAAGATGCTCAGAGGCCGCAGGGAAATGCCGTAGCCGGTTTCGATCACATCCAGATTGTTGTAGCGGATGGAGTTGCTCAGCACCGTGGCAACCAATGTCCGGGAGCCGGAAGCGGCGCCCATCCACAAAACATCGTGGTTGCCCCACTGGATGTCCACATTCTGGGCCTCAATCAGGGAATCCATGACAATGTCCGCCCGGGGGCCCCGGTCAAAAATATCGCCCACAATGTGCAGCCGGTCCACCACCAGCCGCTTGATCAGCTGGCTGATGGCCTGGATCACATCGGCAGCCTGGCCGATCTGCACCGTGGTGTTGATGATGTTTTCGTACTGATCCTGCCGGAAGCCTCCCTCCCCCGCCAGATGTACCAGTTCGTCGATGATCTGCTCATAATCCGCCGGCATCAGGGAGCGGACCTTCTGCCGGGTGTATTTGGTAGACACATACCGGCACAGCTCCACCAGCCGGTGGATGGTCAGCCGATACCATTCGTCCAGATTGTCGCACTCATCGGCCACCAGGGCCAGTTTGGCAGCGGGATAATAAATCAGGGTCGCCAGGTCGTTGCGATCCTTCTGGGTCATGCAATTGGCAAACAATTCTTCCAGCTTTTCCTTGACTTCACCGGAGGCGGAGTTGAGGATGTGCAGAAACGCCTCATGCTCGCCATGAATGTCCGACATAAAATGTTCCGTCCCCTTGGGCAGGTTCAAAATGGCCTGCAGACGGATGATCTCCGTACCCGCCTCCTGCACCGTGGGAAACTGCTTGGAAAGCAGGCGCAGATAATGCAGCTGCTCTGGGGTAAAGGTACGCTTTGCGTCCATAATCTCATCCTTTCTTTCCTTTGCTTCTCCTCTATGGGATGTATTATAGCGAAAGACTTCCCCAACAACAAGAGTCTGACTGTAAAAAACCGGAAAAATCCCGGCTCCGATTCCGGAGCCGGGACTCAGACTGTCGAAAAACCCCTTCGGGGCTTTCCGACAGGTTTTTGCAGTGTGCCGCGCGCATAATTTGTCCC